>NZ_DASSMH010000090.1:0-77913 GCF_035688975.1 Intrasporangium sp.
GGGTCGGGCGGGCCGACCTCGTGGGCGCCTGCCGGCCCCCGTAGCGTGAGCAGTCCCGCGCGCGTGGCCGAATCCACTGCGGGCCAGACGTCCTCGACGCCCGCGAGCCGCGCCGCCAGCGCGAGGGAGCGCTCGTCCTCCAGGACGCAGGCGGCCTCCACGAGACGACGGGCATCGGGGGGCAGGCCGGGCAGCCGCTCCGCGACCCGGGCCGCCACCACGGCGGGGGCGGGCAGCTCAGGGTGGGGGTCGGACCACGTGGCGCGCGGGAGCTCCTCAAAGAGGGCCATGGCGGCGCCCGGCAGCCCGCCGGTGTGCCGGTGCAGCGGCTCGACCACCCAGGGCGCCACGGCGATCCCGCGCGCCAAGGCGAGCCGGACCAGCGCGTCACCGTCGAGCGGCTCGAGCACCACCCGCCTGTCGGGCACCCCGGCGAGCAGCTCGAGCACCTCGGGGCTGCCGCCGTGACCCGGGCCCGAGGGCGCGGCGAGCAGCACGCAGACCGGCGCGTCGGAGTGGTGGCGTCGCAGGGTGGCCAGGACCTGGAGCGAGTGCAGGTCGGCGTGGTGGGCGTCGTCCACGACGAGCAGCGTGACCGCCTGGGGGTCGGCGACCCGGCTGCGCAGCTGTGCTGCGGCGTCCAGGGGGTCCGGCGGCAGGCTTGGGGCTCCGGCGAGCTGCGCGAGCACCGCGCCGGCGTGGTGCGTCTCCCACGGCGCGCCCACCGCACGGCATACGGGCCCGGTGTGCTGCTCGCCGACCGCGGTGAGCAGCGTGCTGCGTCCCACGCCCCGCGGACCCGTCACGAGCACGACGACCACGCCGGAGTCGCGCACCCGGTGCAGGGCCTGCACCAGGTGCGCGAGCTCTGTCTCACGACCGAGCGGCACCGTCGCGGTCACACCGCCACAGTAGAGGCGGCTTCCGCCGCGGGCACCGTCGCCGCGGCAGCGGCCTCCTCGTGACGCGACTGCGGCAGGAGCCAGGTCACGAGGGCGCCCAGCAGCGACACCACGGCGAAGACGTAGAAGGCCGTGGTGCCGCCGACGCCGGCACCGACGAGCGCGCCACCGATGACCGGGCCGACGATGCCGCCGAGGCGCCCGAAGCCGGCGCACCACGCCACCCCCGCCGCGCGGGCCCGGGTGGGGTAGTAGTTCGAGACGAGGCCGTAGATGAGCACCTGGGTGCCGATCGTGCCGACGCCCGCCACCGCCACGGCGAGCAGCAGCGCAGCCGCCGGGAGCCGGAATGGCAGGAGCGCCAGGGTGAGCGCCGCCAGCACGAAGGTCGAGGCCACGACCGACTTGGCGCCGACCCGGTCGGCGACGCGGGAGGCCAGCAGGCCACCGACGATGGCACCGAGGTTGAGCACGAGCAGGAACGTCATGGAGTAGCTCTTGCCAAAACCGTTGTCCTGCATGATCTTCGGCAGCCATGTGTTGAGGCCGTAGGTGAGCAGCAGGCCGCCGAAGCTCATCGTGCCGAGCAGCAGGGTGGGCCACGCCAGAGGCGAGCGCGCCAGGGCCCCGAACCCGACGTGCCGCGCGCCAGCCGGCGCCGTGGTCGACAGCGTGGTCGGCAGCGGGGCCGACAGCGTCGGCAGCGGTATGCCGGTCCGCCGCGACTGCGCCTGCGCCTGCTCGAACCGGCCCCGGGCCACCAGCCACTTGGGCGACTCCGGGAGGCGGACGAGCGCCACGGGCAGCAGCAGCACGATCGGCGCCGCCCCGATCCAGAAGAGGGGACGCCACCCGGCCGCGTCCGGCATCACGAGAGCCACGACAGCGGCCAGCACCCCTCCGGCGGGGACGCCGCTGTAGACGACCGCGTTGAGCACGTTGCGCCGTCCGGCCGGGGCGAACTCGGCGACGAGGGCGCCGACGGTCGCGACGAGGGCGCCGACGCCGATGCCCGTGAGCAGGCGGAAGAAGCCGAAGGTCTGGACCGAGGTCGTCAACGCGGTCGCGCCCATCCCGATCGAGAACCACGCGAGGCCGACGAGCATGACCCGCCTGCGCCCGATCCAGTCGCCGACCGCTCCCGCGGTGAGGGCGCCGATGAGCACGCCCACCAGGGCATAGCTGCCGAGCGCTCCCGCCTGGGAGGGGGACAGCCGGCCGAGCTGGTTCGGGTCGGCCAGGAGGGTCGGCACGACGGTGCCGTAGACGACGAGGTCGTAGCCGTCGAACACGAGCGCGAGAGTCGACAGGGCGACGACCCAGGTGATGCTGCGGCGACGTCGAGCGTCGTCGAGGCCGAGCCGGCTGGCGGCGAGGGTGTTTTCGGGCATGGGTGGGCTCCAGGTGAGATGGGTGAAAGGGGTCAGGTGACGGTGGGCTGCGGTGGCGACCGGGGCTCAGCCCAGGTCACCGCCGGCGACCGGCAGCACCGTGCCGGTGATGTAGGACGCCTCCGGAGAGGCGAGGAAGCAGATCGCCGCGGCCTGCTCGTCGAGGGTGCCGTAGCGCTTGAGGAAGGAGGAGTCGACGGTCTGGTCGACGATCGTCTGATACCACTCCTGCTCCTGCTCCGACTCCGGGGCGGGCCCGCGCGGGATCCTCCGCGGAGGCGCCTCGGTCCCTCCGGGGGCGGTGGCGACGACGCGCACCCCGTGGGGTGCCATCTCCATGGCCAGGGTGGTCGTGATGGCGTTCACGCCGCCCTTCGCCGCGGCATACGGCACCCGGTTGAGACCGCGGGTCGCGACGGAGGAGACGTTGACGATCGTGCCGCTCCCCCGCGAGACCATGTGCGGCACGACGGCCCGGCAGGACCAGAGGGTGGGATAGAGCGACCGGGTGATCTCGGCCTCCACCTGCTCCGGCGGATACTGCTCGAACGGCTTGGCCCAGATGGTCCCGCCGACGGTGTGGATGGACACGTCGACGCGCCCGAAGCGGGCCACCGCCGCCTCCACGACCGCGTGGGCGCCCGCCCAGGTCTCCAGGTCGGCCGTGACCGCGAGCACCTCACGGCCCGCGCCGGCGAGCTCGGCCGACACCTCGTGCACGAGCTCGGCACGGTCGGCGAGCACCACGGCGCCCCCTTCGGCACTGACCCGCCTGGCGGTCGCCCCGCCGATGCCCTGGGCGGCCCCCGTGACGAGCACGACCAGCCCGTCGAACCTGCCCGGGCTGATGTGGGGCGGGCGCAGCCTGGCCTGGGCGTCGGCCATCGCCCGCCGCATGGTGAGCTTGGACCGGTCCGCATGCTCGGCGACGAGCCGCCGCACCGTCCCACGCTCGCCGGCCTCGAACGCCTCGACGATCTCCACGTGGTCGCGGGCGCACCGAGGGTGGCACCACGTGGCGTGACGCAGGACCTCCTCCATGTGCCCCTTCACCCCGAGCGCGCGGTAGGCCTGCAGCAGGTGCTCGTTGCCGGTCAGCATGAAGAGGTAGTCGTGGAAGGCGGCGTTGGTCTCCGTGTATGCCGCGGCGTCGGTGAAGCGGTCGCCCTCGACATAGGGCAGCGTGGCCTCCGCCAGCAACCGGTAGCCCGCGAGCTGGGAGGAGGTGAGCCGGCCGAACGTCAGCTCGACCGCCCCGAGCTCCAACGCCTGGCGAGCCTCGAACAGCGCGTCCGACTCGTGCACCGAGGGGTGCTCCTCGCCGATCTCGTAGCCCTGACCCGCAGGCGTCGGGGAAGGCGCCGGCTGGGTCGCCGCGAGCACCTCGGGCGGCGAGGGCTGAAGCGGCGAGGGCGCGTGACGTGGCGCGGCTGCGTGCAGCGGGGTGAGCTCGCGGGGCGCGAAGACCTGCTGTCCCGCAAGGCCCCGGGCTCCACCGGCCGGCAAGAGGTCGGCGCTCTCGGGCAGTGCGGCGGGCGCCCCGTCACCCGGTGCGGCTGTCGCGAAGACGGCCTGGCCGGCGACCCGCCGCGTCGTGGTGTCCGCCGTCGGCTGCTGCGACGCCGCCGGGGGGACCGGCACCGGCTCGGCAGGAACGGCATACGGTGCGGTCTCGGTCGGGGTGCTCTCCGTCGCGGTGGCCACGGTCGGGGTGCTCTCCGTCGCGGTGGTCACGGCGGGGGCCGTCACGTCCGCGCTCTCGGGGGCCGGCGCGGACAGCGCGAACTTCTCGAAGTAGAAGCCGGTGGGGGCGACCCCGGCCTCGGCGAAGTGCCGCCGCACCGCCTCCACCATCGGCGGTGGGCCGCACAGGTAGACCGCGACGTCGCCGCCGTGCAGGTGCTCGGGACCGAGGAGCGACGTGACGTAGCCCTTGTGCGCGGCGGTGCTGGCCGGGTCGGCCACGCAGTGCTGCCAGGTGAACGACGGCAGCTGGTCGGCCAGCTCCTCGAGCGTGTCGAGCTCGACGAGGTCGTCGTCGGTGCTCACGCCGTAGACGAGGTGGACCGGGCGGGTGCTCCCGTCGGCTCGCAGCTTGCGCAGGATGGCCAGGATGGGCGCGAGGCCGGTGCCCCCGGCGAGGAGCAGCACCGGGCGCTCGGTCTCGCGGAGGAAGAAGCTGCCGAGCGGGCCGGTGAAGCTGACCTCGTCCCCGACCGAGGCACGCTCCGTGAGGTGGTCGGACATCAGGCCGCCCGGGGTCAGCTTGACGAGGAAGGTCAGCTCCTTGCCCTCCGGGGCGCTGCTGAAGGAGTAGGAGCGGGTCTGGTCGGTGCCCGGGACCGCGATGTTGACGTACTGGCCGGGCAGGAACGCCAGCTTGTCGCGGTCGCGGATCTCCACGGCGAGCGCCATCGTCGTCGGGGAGAGCCGCTCGAGACGGGTCAGCGTGCCGGTGTAGGTGGCCGCCTGGGTCTTCGCGACCGCGGACGTGCTGGCGATCTGCAGGACGAGGTCGGTGCGCGGCTTCATGCTGCACGGCAGCACGTAGCCGCGAGCGGCCTCGTCGGCGCTCAGCGCGTCGTCGATGTAGCTGCCGCCGTCGTACTCGCCGGACTCGCAGAAGGCCTTGCAGGTGCCGCAGGCACCGTCACGACAGTCGAGCGGGATGTTGATCCGCGCGCGGTACGACGCCTCGGCGACGGTCTGGTCCTCGGCGCACGTGATGAATCGGGTGACACCGTCCTCGAAGGACAAGGCGGCCTGGTGGCTCATGGCTACTCCGCAGATGTGGGCGTCCCCGAGGGACGGTCAGAAGTGGTGGACGTCAGAAGTGGTAGACGTCGACCACGTGGTGGATGTAGTCGTTCTTGAGCACCACGGTCTTGCGCCGGATGAGCGGTGACGGCCCGGAGAAGTCGATCGTGTAGAACGACGTCCCGTAGTAGGGGTCCACCGTCTTGTAGCGGAAGTACATCGTGTGCCAGTTGAAGCGCACGTCGACCAGGTCGCCGCGACGCTCGATCACCTCGACGTTGCTGATGTTGTGGCTCGTGCGCGGCTCGGGGATCGAGGTGGCGCTCGAGCGCTCCGTGCGGATGCGGAAGATCCGGTCCTCGAGGCCGCCCTTGTTCGGGTAGTAGACGAGGGAGATCTCCCGGTGCGGGTCCTCGGTGAGCCGGTCGTCGTCGTCCCACGACGGCATCCAGTACTCGCAGTCGTCCGCGTAGCAGTCCAGCCACCGCTCGAACTCGCGGTCGTCGAGGAAGCGGGCCTCGCGGTAGAGGAACTGCTCGATGTCGTTCTGCGTGAGGTGCCGGGGGCCGGGGGGTTCGGCGAGGGAAACGGCCTGGGGGCTGTTCGCGGTCTGGGTCGTCATGCTGTCCTCCTCAGGACGCGGCGGCGGTGGTCGTGGGCTCGCGGCCGGCCGCCTGCTCCTGGGCGAGCGCCTCCCGCATGACCATGAGCCAGTAGCCGTGCTGAACCGGGTAGAGCCCCTCGTCCTCGTTCTTGAGGCCGGCCGAGACGACGCCGCGCATCCCGAGCGACTCGGCGACCGGGTCCGGCCCGGGCAGCCAGTGCTTGGCACCGCGGCTCATGTCGTTCCACGGGGCGGCCGACGCCTGGAAGGTGAGCTGGCAGGAGCGGAACTCCTCCAGGTCGTCCGGCGTGGCCATGCCCGAGGCGTTGAAGAAGTCCTCGTACTGCCGGATCCGGTGCGCCCGGGCCTGCGCGCTCTCGCCCTTGGGGGCGATGCAGTAGATCGTCACCTCGGTCTTGTTGGGCGCGATCGGACGGAAGTGGCGGATCTGGGTGCTGAACTGGTCCATGAGGTAGACGTTCGGGTAGAGGCACAGGTTGCGGCTGCCCTTGACCATGAACTCGCCCTTGGCGTCGCCGAACTGCTCCTTGAGCTGCTCCATGCGGTCCCACAGCGGTCGGTCCTGGGGGTTGGCCGCCCACGTCCACAGGCACAGATGGCCGTTGGGGTAGGACCAGTACCCGCCCCCGGACTTGCCCCAGCCGCCGGCGTCGAGCGCCTTGGTGTCGTTCTTCGACTCGCCGGTCGAGCGGCGCGAGGTGGTGGCGGCATAGTTCCAGTGCGTGGCCGTGACGTGGTAGCCGTCGGCGCCGTTCTCGGCCTGCACCTTCCAGTTCCCGTCGAAGGTGTAGGTCGACGAGCCGCGAAGCACCTCCAGCCCGTCGGGCGACTGGTCGACGAGCATGTCGATGACCTTGGTCGTGTCACCGAGGTGCTCCTCCAGGGGAAGCACCTCGGGGTTGAGGCTGCCGAAGAGGAAGCCGCGGTAGCTGTCGAACCGCGCGACCTTGGTCAGGTTGTGCGAGCCGCCCGAGTCGAAGGAGTCCGGGTAGCCGGCACCGTCGGGGTCCTTGACCTTGAGCAGGGTGCCGTCGTTGCGGAACGTCCACCCGTGGAAGGGGCAGGTCAGGGTCATCCGGTTGTCGGTCTTGCGACGGCAGATCATCGCGCCGCGGTGGGCGCAGGCGTTGACGAGCAGGTGTAGCTCGCCATCCTTGTCCCGGGTGATGACGACCGGCTGGCGGCCCATGTAGGTGGTGAAGTAGTCGCCCGGCTCCGCCAGCTGGCTCTCGTGGGCGAGGTAGATCCAGTTCCCCTCGAAGATGTGCTTGATCTCGAGCTCGAAGATCTCCTCGTCGGTGAAGATCCGGCGGTTGGCGCGGTAGACGCCTGCCTCGGCGTCCTCCACCACCGCGGTGGCAAGCACGCGCTCCAGGTGCTCCAGCGACTCGCTCATGGTTCCTCCAGGTGCCTCGTTGCACGGGACGGCTGATCGCCCAACGGTGACACCCACGCGGCGCCGCTACACGAGGCAAGTGCCCAGTCCTGACTCAGGCGGCATTAATCGTCAGCAACGATCAATCCATCTGAACTGCGACCTTGTGCTGACTCAATATTCGTACGTACCGTGAATGAGCCGCCGCGGATCGTCCCGCGGCATCCACCCCACGACAGCGCGGACGAGGAGGACCGACATGGAGCTGCGCCATTTCCGGTACTTCGTCGCCGTCGCCGAGACGTGCCACTTCGGCCGCGCCGCCGAGCGCCTGCACATGGCACAGCCGGCGCTCTCCCAGGCGATCCGCCAGCTCGAGGCCGAGCTCGAGGCCCCGCTCTTCACGCGGACGACACGCCAGGTCTCGCTGACGCCGGCCGGGGAGTTCCTGCTCGAGGAGGCCCGGCGCATCCTGCACTCGGTCGACCTGAGCGCGACCGGCGTCCGCCGGGTCGCCGATGGCCGCAGGGGTCTGGCCCGAGTGGGCTTCACCGGCACGGCTTCCTTCAGCCAGCTGCCCTTCATCGCCCGCACGCTGCAGCAGGAGCTGCCCGAAGCGGCCCTCGAGGTCAACGCCGACCTGCTCACCCCGCAGCTCTGCGAGGGCCTGCGCGAAGGCAACCTCGACCTCGCCGTCCTGCGCCCACCCGTGACCGGTGACGGCATCGCCGTGCGCACCATCGAGGCCGAGCCTCTGGTGCTCGCGCTGCCGGCCGACCACCGGCTGGCCGCCGAGCCCGTCATCTCGATGTCCGACCTGCGCACCGAGTCCTTCGTGCTCTACGCCGCGAAGGACTCCGCGGTCAACGAGGCCGTGCTGCGCAGCTGCCACGACGCCGGCTTCTCACCTCGACGCGAGCACCTCGCACCTGGCACGGCGGTGCTGCTCGCCCTCGTGGCCGCGGGGCTGGGCCTCGCACTGGTGCCGGGCTCCGCGCGCGCCCTGCCGCTCGCCGGGGTGGTGTTCCGGGAGGTCGGGGATGCCGGCACCGTCGAGCTTGCCCTCGCCTGGCGTGAGCAACCGACACCACTTGTCCGCTCCATCCTCACCGTCCTGCAGGAGGCGGGTCTGTTCACCGATCACCAGGGCAGCCACGACCACCTGCCCGAGCCCGTCCTCGAGGGGAACCGATGAAGATCACCGCCGTCGAGGCCATCCCGTACACGATCCCCTACGCCAAGCCGCTTCGGTTCGCCAGCGGCGAGGTCTATGCCGCCGAGCACGTCCTCGTGCGCGTGCACACCGACGAGGGCGTCGTCGGCATCGCCGATGCGCCGCCCCGCCCCTTCACGTACGGCGAGACGCAGGCCAGCGTCATCGCTGCGGTGGAGGGCATCTTCGCGCCCCAGGTCGTGGGCGTCCGGCTCGTCGACCGTGAGCTCATCGCCTCCCGGCTGGCGCGCACCGTCGGCAACCCGGTCGCCAAGTCGGCCGTCGACATGGCTGTGTGGGACGCGCTCGGGCGCACCCTCGACCTCACGGTCACGGACCTGCTGGGCGGCTACACCGACCGCATGCGCGTCTCGCACATGCTCGGCTTCGACGAGCCGCAGGCCATGGTCGCCGAGGCCGAGCGCATGCGCGACACCTACGGCATCACGACCTTCAAGGTCAAGGTCGGCCGCACGCCCTACCGCCGGGACACGGCGGTGGTCCGTGCCCTGCGGGAGGGGCTCGGCGAGGACGTGGAGCTCTACGTCGACGGCAACCGCGGGTGGTCCCCCGCCGAGTCCGCGCGCGCGATGCACGAGATGGCCGACGTGGGGCTCCTCTTCGCCGAGGAGCTGTGCCCGGCCGACGACGTCCTCGGCCGGCGGTGGCTCGTGCGGCAGTGCGACGTGCCATTCATCGCCGATGAGTCCGCCGTGACACCCGCCGACGTCACCCGCGAGATCCTCGGGGGCTCGGCAACAGCGGTGAGCATCAAGACGGCCCGCACCGGTTTCACGTATTCCCAGCGCGTGCACCACCTCGCCGAGGGTCTCGGCGTCGAGGTCGTCATGGGCAACCAGATCGACAGCCAGCTCGGGTCGATGTGCACCGTGGCCTTCGGCGCGGCGTTCCGGCTCACCTCGCGGCGCGCGGGCGAGCTGTCGAACTTCCTCGACATGAGCGACGACCTGCTCACAGAGCCACTGCGGATCGTGGACGGCCACCTGGCCGTGCGGCCCGGCGCCGGGCTCGGTGTGGAGGTCGACCCCGACAAGCTGGCGCGCTACCGCACCGACCGCTGACCCACCCCCAGACCCATCCAACACCAACACAGACCCACCAGTAGTCAGGAGACAGACATGACCCAGACCGCCACCGCCGCCGCCTCCGGCGAGTCCGCCACCCAGCGCTTCCGCGCCGACAAGGCCGGGGCAGCCGCCACGACCAGCAAGGAGCGCGTCGACCTGCTGGCCCGCTCGGTGATCGAGGCCGTGCACGCCGCGATCCGCACGCACAAGGTGACCTATGACGAGTACAACGCGCTGAAGGCGTGGCTCATCAGCGTCGGGGAGAACGGCGAGTGGCCGCTCTTCCTCGACGTCTGGGTCGAGCACGTCGTCGAAGAGGTCGCAACGGAGCACCGGAAGGGCAACAAGGGCACCATCGAGGGGCCCTACTACGTGCCGGGGTCACCGGACCAGGGCGCCAAGGGCACCGTTCCCATGCGCGAGGGCGAGACGGGCACTCCGCTCGTCTGGACCGGCAAGGTCACCTCCACCGACGGCTCTGCCCTGCCCGGCGCGAAGGTCGAGGTGTGGCACGCGGACGCAGACGGCTTCTACTCGCAGTTCGCTCCGGGCCTGCCCGAGTGGAACCTGCGCGCCACCTTCACGACCGACGACGACGGCAGCTTCGAGATCACCACGATCAAGCCGGCGCCGTACCAGATCCCGACCGATGGCGCCTGCGGCAGACTCATCGCGGCCGCTGGCTGGCATGCCTGGCGTCCGGCCCACATCCACGTCAAGGTCTCCGCTCCCGGGCACGAGCTGCTCACCGCGCAGCTGTACTTCCCCGGCGACCAGCACAACGAGGACGACATCGCCTCGGCCGTCAAGCCGGAGCTCCTGCTCGACCCGAGGCCGGCCGGGCGGGGGGAGACCGTGGAGTACGGCTTCGTCCTCGACCCGGTCCGCGCCTGAGAGAGCGGAGGTACTCGCCCATGCTGTTCCACGTCCGGATGGACGTCCACCTGCCCCACGACCTGGACCCGGCAGCGCGGGCCGAGCTCGTGGCCCGCGAGAAGGCCTACTCCCAGGACCTTCAGCACGCGGGACGGTGGCTGCACCTGTGGCGCATCGTGGGCGAGTACGCCAACATCTCGGTCTTCGACGTCACCTCGACCGACGAGCTTCACGATCTGCTCTCAGGGCTGCCCCTCTACCCCTACATGCAGCTGAAGGTCACGCCGCTGGCCTCCCACCCCTCCGACATCCACGCCTGAACCCGCGACGCCACACGCTTCAGAGCCGGAGGACGACCAGGGCGATGTCGTCGCGCAGGGCGGAGTCGGGTGGCAGCTCGATGAGCAGCCGGTCGGCCAGCGCCTCGACGTCGAGCTCCCGGTGACGCACGAGCGCCTCCGCGAGCCGGGCAATGCCGCGGTCGAGGGCCTCCTCCCGGCGCTCGACCAGCCCGTCGGTGTAGAGGACCAACGTGTCGCCCTTGACCAGCGTTGCGGTGCCGAGCGGTCGCGTGCTGGCGCGCTCGGTCACCGCCAGCGGTGGTCCCAGAGCCTGGTCGAGGGCGGTGACGCGCCCGTCCGCGCCCAGGACGAGCGGGGGCAGGTGACCAGCGCTGCTGTAGATCGCCAGGTCGAGCTCCGGGTCGATGACCACCTTCACCGCCGTCGACGCCGTGGCGTCCGGGCTGTGCCGCGCCACGCGGTCGAGCGCTCGCATCGCGGCGGCCGGCCCGACGTCGCGACGGTCAGGGCACTCAACGCGCTGCGCAGCTGTCCCATCACCGCCGCAGCGCGCAGCCCGTGCCCGACGACGTCACCAACGGCGACGGCCACGCGGCCCCCGCCCAGGTCCGCGACGTCATACCAGTCCCCGCCGACGCGCAGGGCGTCCGAGGCGGGCCGGTACCGCACGGCCACCTGGACCGCCTCCGTCACGGTCGCGGGAACCTCCGCGGGCAGCATGACCTCCTGGACCGCGATGCCCAGCTGCCGCTCCGTCTCGAGGTCGAAGAGCCGGCTGCGCTCCGCCACTGCTGTCGCCCCGAGGAGCGCCTCCGTGGCCTGCAGTCGCCCCAGGTGGCGCGACCCGCCCAGCGCGGGGTCCAGGTGCGGCGCAAACGCCGTGACGTCGTGGACGTTGAGGAGCACTTCCGTCACGTGTCCGCCAGCGGTCGATACCGGCACCGCGGTGGTGAGCCAGGAGTGCGGCCCTGCCCCGCCCACCTGCGCTACCGGCACGTCGATGTCGTGCCGCTGCAGACCCACCATCACCGAGCGGCCGTTCTCCCACGCCGTCACGAGCGCGCGACGCAGCGTGTCGGCGACCGAGCCACCTCCCGGCATCGCGGGGAAGGCCGCGAACAGCCCACTGCCGACGAGCTCGGAGCGGGTGCGTCCCACGACCTCGAGGAAGGCGTCGTTGCAGTCGCGCACCACCAGGGCTTCGTCGAGGACCACGCACGGGGTGGGCACCGCGCGAAACAGCGACCGGTAGTCCGGTCCCGCCCCGGACGCTGCGCTGAGCGGGCACGGCGCCACCTGCGAGCGCGGCGGGCCTCCGGTGGGGGTGTCGCGGGTGGGCACGCGACCACGCTATGCGGGCGCGCCGCCCTCCGCCCGCCAGACGGCGAAACAGAAAGCGTGACCGCGCCCGCTGCCCTGCTTGTTGACCCGCCCACGGGAACGGGCGAACACTGAGGGCATGTCGACGGAGGCACGCGAACCGGGTCAGGAAGCGCTGCGCAAAGGACGCTGGACGTGTCGGCTGCATCTCTGGCACCGATGGCGGACGCACCGGTATCCCAACAGCACGGAGACGGGCGCCCGGTATCAAGAATGCGTCGACTGCGGCAAGCAGCGTGACGTGCCCATCGGTGTCGGGATGGCGTGACAGGCGAAGGTCGAGCCGGGGCCTCAGGCTGCGCACCGGAAGACCCGTCCACCCTCGCGCTGGGTCTCACCCCAGCTCCACGCTGAGCGCCCGGTGGTCGGAGATGGGAAGGGCATGCGCAGCGCCGTGAGCGGGCACCAGTGAGCCACTGATCAGGATGTGGTCGAGCTGCTCGTTGGGCGCGTCGACCGGAAAGGTCGGCTCAGCTGCCGCCGACCGCATGCCCGTCACGCGGGCTGCCCGCTCCGGACCCATGTTGAGGTCACCGAGCACGACGACGGGGCCTGGCGGCTCGACGAGGCTGCTGAGGATGTGGCGCAGCTGCCGACCGTTCCACGCCCGGATGAAGGACAGGTGCGTGTTGACGAACGTGACCATCCCGTGGGGGGTCTCGACCTTGGCGACGACGGCGACCCGCGGCTCGTCGCGCACGAGCACCGGCCAGCGACGGCCCTTGAACCACATGGGAATTGGCGTGGGCAGGGGGGCCAGACGGATGACCTCCCAGCCGTGCACCGGAAAGCGGGAGAGAAGCGCGATCCCGTATGCCGCCGAGTCGGGCTGCTCCTCGCCCGTCGCCGCGATCCACGTGGCACCCGGGCTGCCGGCCAGAGCCGCGACGAAGCGGTGCTCCGGGGCGTCCATCGCCTCCGCCGCGATGACGGTGAGATCCGCTCCTCCGGACCGGTGCTGGTTGCGGTCGACCTCCTGCAGCGCGAGCACGTCGGCGTCGAGCCGGCGCACCGACTCGGCCAGGCCGTCGAGCGACACGTGCTGGTCGGTCGGTACGCGTCCGTTGAGGATGTTGAAGGTCGCCACTCGCACACGGCCTTTCTACCGGAGTTGCCCGGATCGGGCCTGTTCCGGCGTCGGCGGCACCCCCACGGGGTACGGCCTTGGCATGCGAGACCAGGAGTCGCCGGATCTGCGCGAGGCCCTCAAGGCCGTGGCCGTCGCGCTCAAGCAGTCGGAGCTGCCGTTCGCCCTGATCGGGGGCTACGCGGTCTGGGCGAGGGGCGGGCCGGAGCCCGAGCACGACGTCGACTTCCTCGTGGCCGAGGCGGACGCCCCGGAGGCCGCTCGAGTGCTCAAGGAGAAGGGCTTCGAGGTGATGCAGCCCTCCGAGGACTGGCTCTTCAAGGTCTTCCTCGACGGCGCGATGGTCGACGTCATCTTCCGCCCTTCCGGCGTGGTCGCGGACCGATCGCTCGTCGAGCGGGCGACCACCGAGGAGGTGCTGTCGGTGCAGATGCCGGTGCTCCCGGCCACCGAGCTGCTGGCGCAGAAGCTCAACGCGCTCGACGAGCACTACTGCGACTTCACCAGGGTGATACCCGTGGCGAGAGCCCTGCGCGAGCAGGTCGACTGGGCCCGTGTCGCGCACGAGACGGCCGACAACGACTTCGCGGCAGCCGCGCTCTTCCTGCTCCGGAGGCTCCAGATCGTGTCGCCCGCGCCGCACACGTGAGCCCGGTGCCCCGCGAGGTGCCCTGCCTCGGTGGCGCGAAGCACGGACGAAGGTCCCTGCCCGCCCGGCGGCATACGGGCGGAGACTGGGGATCGGAGCGGGAAGGGAGCGCATCATGAACGACCCGGTTCGCGGAGTCGTCGTCGGGTGGGATGGGTCCAGGGGCGCGCAGCTCGCCCTCGACTGGGCCGCGGAGGCCGCCAAGCGGCAGGGCCTCACGCTCACCGTCATCCACTGCGTGGACCTGTCGATGAGCCCCGGGCTGTCGGCATACAGCCCGGGCGGTTCCTACGTGCCGAGCCTGGAGGACCTCGAGGCCGACGTGCTGGCGGCCGGTGTCGCGCGCGCCGAGAGGATCCTCGATCGGGCACAGATCGTCGGCTACCACACCGTCGGCACCCCGGCCGGCGAGCTCGTCTCCGCCTCGGAGGAGGCCCGGCTCGTCGTGACCGGCAGCCGGGGGCGGGGCCGCCTGCTCGCCGGGCTGCTCGGGTCCACGTCGTATGCCGTGACCGCCCACGCGCGCTGCCCCGCGGTGGTCGTCCCCGCTCGCTCGGGCGGCGAAGACCTTGTCACGCCGCCGCAGCCCGGCCCGGGGCGGCGGGTCGTCGTGGGGGTCGACGGCTCCGAGCCGGCCGGGCGGGCGCTGGAGGCGGCGGCTCAGGTGGCCCACGAGACCGGGGGCGCCCTGCACCTCGTCGGCGTCGGCCGGGTCGTGTCCATGGAGTCGGTGGCCTACGTCGAGGAGAGCACGGCCGGCACCGAGCACACGCATGCACTGCGCGAGGAGCAGGAGCACGTCATCGCCACAGCGGCCGAGCGGATCCGGGCGCAGCACCCGGACGTGACGATCGAGACCGACGTGCTCTTCGGCGAGCCCGGTCACGCGTTGGCTGACCTGGGCGCCAACGCAGGCCTGATCGTCCTCGGCTCCCGGGGCCACGGGGGCTTCACGGGCCTGCTCCTCGGGTCCGTGAGCCACACGGTGATCCACGAGGCCGCGTGTCCCGTCATGGTCGTGCCGTAACCCGTCCCCGCTGAGCCGGTGGCCGGACCGGTGTCCGCCAGGAGTTGAGCCATTCCCGCCCGCGCGCACCGCAGCGTTGGGATACTTGCGGAGGGGAACTGGAGGCGGGGGCCTTGGAATGAACCAGTCCAGCGATTCCACGATGCGCACGAACACCCTCCGGGTGCTCGTGGTGGACGACCACCGGACCGTGGCGGACGCGGTCGCCCTGGCCGTCAGCCGGGAGGCCGGCATGGAGTGCGTCGGCACGGCCGGCACCGCCGCTGAGGCACTGTCCCTGTCTGCCGCCCTGACCCCCGACGCCGTCGTCATGGACGTCCGGTTGGGCGACGAGGACGGCATCGACGTCACGGCCCGGCTCACGGCAGGGTCCGCCCGGGTCCGAGTCGTGATCCTCACGGCCTACGTCGACCACGAGCTGATGACGAGGGCCGCGGAGGCCGATGCGTGCGCGCTGATGCCCAAGGACGGTTCGCTGGCCCACCTGCTCGAGGCGCTGCGCGTCGCCGACCGTGGACGCTTCCTCGTCCACCCAGACCTGCTCGGTCGGCTCATGCGCCGCCCCAGCCACCCCTACGTCGTGCTGACCGCTCGCGAGCACAAGGTGCTCGAGCTGCTGTCGACGGGGCAGGACATCGGCTCGATCTCTACCTCCCTGGGGATCTCGCGACTCACCTGCCGGGGCTACGTCAAGACCCTGCTGAGCAAGCTGGATGCCCACAGCCAGCTCGAGGCTGTCGTCACGGCCATGCGCCTCGGCCTGGTTCACCTGCCCAAGGGCGCCTGACGTGCGCGCACGCCGACGCCTGGCCGCGGGCTCGGAGTCGGTGCTGCAGCGGGCTGTGGGACGGTTCCAGGCATGGAGCCTCGTGATGCTGCTCACGGTCGCCCTGGGCACCGTCCTGCTCGCCCGTCCCGTCGCGTCGGACATCGCCCTGCGCGAGGCCACCGTGCGAGGCGCGGGCTTCGCCAGATCGGTCGTCGCCCCCCTGGTCAACCGACGCGTGCGGGAAGGCGACCCGGAGCAGATCGCCGCGCTCGCCTACCTCATGCGCAGCCGGTTGCGGGACGGATCCATTGCCCACATGAAGATCTGGACCCAAGAAGGCAGGATCCTCTGGTCCGACGAGGCGGACCTCATCGGCCGCACCTTCCCGCTCGAGGCGGCGGAGCAGACGCTCTTCGGGACCGACCAGGTCAAGGCGGCGGTCTCGGACCTGACGAAGACGGAGAACGTCAACGAGCGCCAGGAAGGACAGCTGCTGGAGGTCTACGTCGGCGTGCGCGACGCCGACAACGTCCCGCTCCTCTTCGAGTCCTACTGGACCACGGACCGCATCCGCGACGACGAGACAGCCATCCTGCTGCGGTTCGCCCCCCTCGCCGTGGGCTCGCTGCTGCTCTTCATGCTCATGATGCGCCCACTGGCGGTGTCGCTGGCCCGCCGCGTCGACCGAGGGCGGGCGGAGCGCAGCACCATGCTGCGGCACGCCCTGTCCGCGTCCGACCTGGAGCGGCGACGCATCGCCTCGGACCTGCACGACGGGCTGATCCAGGACCTCGCCGGGCTCCGCTACGCCATTCCGTCGCTGGCGGCCGAGCTGCCCCGCGACGCGACAGACGCACGCGCCGTGCTCGATCGGGTGAGCGAGAGCCTCGAGCGGGACGTCCGCGGCCTGCGAGCCATGCTCACCGACATCTATCCGGCCGACCTGTCCGAGGGCGGCTTGCGCGCCGCCGTGGACGAGCTCGCCGCTCGCGCTCGGGCGGCCGGGGTGCAGGTGGAGCTGACGCTCAGCGACGCTGTGGCGGACGCGCCCGTCGAGGTGGCCCAGCTCACCTAC
The DNA here is from genome assembly GCF_035688975.1 of Intrasporangium sp. Classification (GTDB taxonomy): domain Bacteria; phylum Actinomycetota; class Actinomycetes; order Actinomycetales; family Dermatophilaceae; genus CALMNV01. The sequence goes on from NZ_DASSMH010000090.1 coordinate 16,517, forward strand.
CGCATCCTGCGTGAGGGCCTGCGCAACGTCGTCAAGCACGCCCAGGCGGAGCACGTGTGGGTGCGCGCTGAGGTCGTCGACGGCGAGGTCGTGCTCGAGATCACCGACGACGGGGTGGGGGTGCAGCCGGGCGTGAGCGTGGAGAGCAACCCGGCGTCGGGTCACCTCGGTCTGCGGCTCGTCCGGGACACGGTGCGTGACCTCGGCGGGCGCCTCACCCTCGACAACGGGGCCAACGGCGGAGCGTCCCTCCGGTCCCGCTTTCCGCTCACCTTCGCCACGTCGTGGGCCGGCTGACGGTCCTTTCCGCTGGCCAAGCATCGACCCAAGGTAAGCCCAAGGACCGAAGATTATGGTGTAAGGCAGTCGCACGCCGGCCGGGTGGCGCGCACGAGAATGCCTGGTGACGCATGATCACGGTCCTGATCGCGGACGACTCGCCCGTCATGCGAATCGGTTTGAAGCTCCTGCTCGACAGCCAGCCTGACCTGGAGGTGAGCGCCTGCGTCGCCGACGGCGAGGAGGCCGTCGCCATGTGCCGGTCCACGTCACCCAGGGTGGTCGTCATGGACCTCGCCATGCCGCGGCTCGACGGCCTGGCGGCCACTCGTGCCCTCGCCACCCACGGACAGCCACCGTGGGTCGTCGTCGTGACCGGAACCGCCGACCAGACCAAGTGCCGGGACGCGGCCGAGGCAGGCGCGGCCGGGTTCGTCCTCAAGAGCGAGCCACCCGAGGTGCTCCTCGAGGCCATCCGTGCAGTGACCCGCGGCGAGCGGCGGCTGGGACCGGTCTGCGGCTGACCTCGCCCCGAGCCTCACCCAGCTCGTCCCTGAGCGTCGTCCCTGAGCGTCGTCCCTGAGCGCAACCGCTAGCCGGCCACCGTCGCCACGGAGCGCAGCAGGCCGAGGTACTCCTCGACGGACTGGATCCCAGACAGCGAGGGCCCTCCGTCGGCGACGACGTGAGGGACGGTGGTCACGCCGAGCGAACGGGCGGCCTCCTCGTCGGCGCGCACCTCCGCGGCATACGAGTCGTCGGCGAGGACCGAGGCGACCCGGCGCTCGTCGAGCCCCGCCTCGGCCGAGATGCGCTGGAGGACCTCCGGGTCGTCGAGGGCGAGGCCCTCGCCGAAGTGGGCCGAGAAGAACCGTTCGACAGTCGCCGACTGCAGCGCCGGGCCGCCCATCTCAAGGGCGAGCGCGACGAGTCGGTGGGCGTTGAAGGTGTTGGCGCGCACCGCATGCTCCCAGTCGAAGCGGATCCGGTCGTCCACCGCCGCCTCGCTGACCCGGACGGTCATCATGTGGCCGACGTGCCGGTCACCCTGGCCGTGCTTGCGGCTGAGGTACTCGGTGACCCCCATCCGCTCGCCCACCGGGGCGTCGGGGTCCACCTCGTAGGCGCGGAAGCGCACGGTGACCTCGTGGGGCCGCTCGAAAGCATGGATGGCGGCCTCGATGCGCCGCTTGGCGATGTAGCCCCACGGCGACACGAGATCGCTCCAGACGTCGAGCCGGATCGGGTGGGCGGCGTCCGCGGCCGGTTGGTTCGTCACGGGGTCAGTCTCTTTCAGTGCCGCTCAGACAGCAACATGGCCCCCACCGAGGTGGGAGCCATGTTGGGACACATCAGGGCGGACCGATCAGAAGCGGCCGTATCCGGACGGTGTCGTCCAGATCGAGTGGTTGCCCACGGTGGTGCCCGGCCGCTGGGCGTCGAGCAGACGCCCGGGGCTGACGTAGATCCCCACGTGGTATGCCGGGTAGCCGAAGAAGACGAGGTCACCGGGCTGCGGGTTGGAGACCCGGCGCGCGGCCGCCTGCTGCGCCGACGCGGTGCGCGGGATCGAGATGCCGGCCCGGCGATAGACCCACGACGTGAAGCCGGAGCAGTCGAAGCCGCTCGGGGTCGTCCCGCCCCACACGTAGGGCACTCCGCTCATGGACTGGGCGATCCCGACGATGCCGGACGCCGAGGGAGCAGGCGCGGGGGCCGAGTAGGTGTTGCGCGTGGACTTCACGGCCGACGTCACGGGGACCGCGGTGCGGGTCGTCGAGCGGGACGTCGTGGTGCCCTGCTGGCGGCGGCTGGCGTTCGCCTGCTGCGCCGCGGCGCGCTCCTGGGCGGCGCGCTGCTCGGCGGCGCGGCGGGCCTCGGCCGCGGCCCTCGCCTTGGCCGCGGCCTCGGCGCGGCGCTTCGCCTCGGCGGCGCGCTGCTCCTTGAGGATCACGTCCTCGATGACCCGGGGGGCGAGGGGCTTGGCCGCGGGGGCCTCGGCGGCGGCCGTCTCGGCCACGACGCGGGAGCCCTCGGCTGCGCCGGCCGGCGCCGCGAGCCCGGCGACGAGGCCGCCGGATGCGGCGAGGAGCGCGGCGCCCTTGACGGCGGGCTGAGCGGTGGCCTTGGCGATGAGCGTCAGCTCGGCGAGGGGGTTGTACCGACCGGGGGCGCGGTGGCGACCGGGAGCGTTCTGGGGCACGGGTGACCTCTCCAACGCCTACGAGGTGAGCTGTCGGGTTCGGGCTGGAGATGCGTGCCCGGCCTTCGCTCGGACCCGAAGGTCCGTGGAGGGCTTCACCCCGAGGGCATCGTGCGATACCCGGAGAGAGTGGGTCCCCCGCTCCTGCCGTTGCGGTTCGTTCCCGGCCGCGAGTCGGTGGCAGGACTAGGCGATGTCCGACCCGTGGCACCTGCCCGATGGAGGCAAGCCCGCTCACCGTATCGAACCGCTCGCCCAATGTCACATTGGGGTCACGGCTAGACCAAGAAACCGTCAGTAAATCGGGACACGCACGACGTGCGCGGCCGCCTGGGCCGACGAGAAACCCCACCATTTCCGCCGAAACGGCACGACGCCTGCACGGCTGGCGCGCCGCCGTATGCCGTTCAGGTGTGGGACACCTCACAGAAGACGTGGACGGCGATGTCCCACGGCAACGACACGCCGGTCGCGCGGTCGGCCCCCTCCCGGACGGCGATCACCCGCCCGTCCTCGCGCACGACCTCGATCCGGGACCCGGGGACCACGCCGGCCGAGGTGAGCAGCGCGAGCGCCTCGGGCTCGACCTGGACCGGCTCGCCGATCCGGCGGACGGTGACCGGCGAGGGCTCCTCCCCCGCCACCTGGACCAGCGTGACCAGGCCCCCGCGGAAGTCCTCGCCACCTTCGGCGCCGAGCTCGTCGAGGCCGGGGATCGGGTTGCCGTAGGGCGACTCCTTGCTGTCCTTGAGCAGAGCGAGGATCTTGCGTTCGACCTGCTCGGACATGACGTGCTCCCACCGGCAGGCCTCGTCGTGCGCGTACTCCCACTCGAGACCGATGACGTCGACGAGCAGCCGCTCCGCGAGGCGGTGCTTGCGCATGACCCGGGTGGCCACGAGCCGGCCGTGGTCGGACAGCTCGAGGTGCCGGTCGCCACTGACGGCCACCAGGCCATCGCGCTCCATCCGCGCCACGGTCTGCGAGACGGTGGGCCCGGAGTGACCGAGCCGCTCGGCGATGCGCGCCCGCAGGGGCACGATGCCCTCCTCCTCGAGCTCGAAGATCGTGCGCAGGTACATCTCCGTGGTGTCGATCAGGTCCGTCACATGGTCAGCCTCTCATCCTCGCGCCATCCCTACCCCCACCCAACCCCAACCCCCTCGAGTGGCCACTTGTGCACACCCCCGGCCCGCACCGAACTGGCCACTCGAAGCAAACCCCGGGTCCGGCACCCCACCACCCCACCCCCATCCCGTCGAGTGGCCACTTCCGCACACCCGGCCCGCACCGAACTGGCCACTCGACTTTGCGTTCCCGGCGGCGGCGGAAACCTCTTGCCTCCGGCGTGGGTGGCGACGTATTTTCGGGTGACTAGACACGGAAGGAGGTGGTCCGAGAAGTGATTTCTTCCGGAACGTGTGAGGTGGCCGCGCGATAGTCGCGCCTCCCTCCTCCACACCAGGAACGAAACGGGGCAGTCCGGCATCGGCCGGGCTGCCCTGTTCCCGTCCTCAGGGCTGTCGTCGGCTGCGGATCCACGCCTGCGCGGTGCCGAGGTCGCCCTCCCCCGACCTCGTGAACACGATGCGGTCATGCAGCCGGTTGGCCCGGCCGGCCCAGAACTCGACCTCGTCGCACACGATCCGCCAGCCGCCCCAGAAGTCCGGCACCGGCACGTCGTGGGCGAGGCCCCGGTCCGGGAAGCGGGCGAGGGCCTCCTGCCACCTGGCCTCTATCTCGGCCCGGTCCCGGGCCGGACGCGACTGCTCCGACGCCCAGGCCGAGAGCCGCGAGCCGTAGGGCCGGGTGCTGAAGTAGGCCTCCACCTCGTCCCGGCCCAGCAGCTCGGCGACGCCCCGGAAGCGGACCGCACGGTAGAGCGCCGGCCAGCCGAGGCTGGCGGCGACCCGGGGATTGCCCCGCAGCTCCAGGCTCTTGGCCGACTCGAGGTTGGTGACGAACCCGGGGCCGCGCTCGTCGAAGAACCGCATCAGCACCGTGCGCACGTTCGGAGCACCGTGGGCGTCGACGGTCGCGACGCTGAGGGCGGTCGGCTCCGGCACGTCACTGCCCGTCGCCGCGCAGGCGAGGGCGTCGTCGAGCCAAGCGCGCGCCTGGAGGAAGGGCGAGGGCAGGACGTCGGCCTCGAGCAGCCCGTCGCCCACGTAGTCGGTCCTGGAGATGCGGTTCACGAGCCCAGCCTAGGTTCGTGGGCGCCGCCGCCCCGGATGGCGTCGGGCTAGGGTGGGTGCGACGTCGACGCTGGCCGCCGTGGCGCCCGGCCAGCACCGTGGAACCGAGGAGCGCACATGGCAGGCAGGGCGAAGGCCATCGGCACGGTCATCAAGCTCGGCACGAAGTACGGCCCGCAGGTGTGGGTGGCGACCAAGGCGCTGCGGGAGCCGGCGAAGGAGGCCGCGCGCAAGGTCATGGCGAGCGAACGGGCGCGCAAGCAGGCGCACGACCACGCCTCGTCCCTCTCGGACGGCAGCATCCTCAAGGTCTACTCAGGCGACCAGTCCCTCTGGCTGGTCTTCAGCGGCGACACCGCCGTGACGGTCTATCCCGCGATCGACGTCCCCTTGTCGACGTTGCTGCGGGGAGCCGACCTGACCAAGCGCATCCGTCCCGGCCAGCCCATCGCCGCCAAGGACCGGGTCCGCGATGCCGCCACCTCCGCCCTGCGCCGCGGCGGCCCCGGCTCGATCAACTGAGCTGCGGGGCGTGCGCCGGGCCGCGTGGCCGGCACGGCCGACGGAAGACGGCGACCGAGCCGGCTCAGTCGGCGACGGAGATGCCGAGCTCGAGGGCCAGCTCCTCGGCCAGGCCGAGCAGCTGCCCCCGGCCCAGCGTCGCCCCCCGGAGCGCCGCCAGGCCCTGGGGGGCGCACAGCTCGGCGCCCGATAGGTCGACACCGGCATACCGGCCCCGGCCGAACTCCGGCGCCACGAGCCGGCAGCCCTCGAAGGTCACCCGCTCCAGGGTGGCCTCCTGGGCGTCCAGCTCGGTGATGACGCAGTCGAGGAAGCTGACGTCGCGAAGCGTGGCACCGCGAAGGTTGAGCCAGTCAACCTTGCCTCCTCGCACCGTCACCCCCCGCCAGCTGGACCCCCACGCGCTCACCGCTGCCAGACGGCTGTCCTCGATGCGCGTCTCGACGAGCGTGGCCTGCGCCAGCGAGACCCCGACGCCGTGGACGCGGTCCCAGCCGCATTCGGACCAGCGTGACCCGTCGAGCGCTGCCCCGTCGAGGGCGCAGCCGACCAGGCTGCACTCGAGGAAGGCCAGCCCCTCGGCGTGGGCGCCCGTGAAGTCCGTGCCCTCGAAGTGGTAGCCGTCGAGGTCCAGGTCTCGCCCCTCGAACGCACCCGCGGGAAAGGGGCGCTGGTCTGCAGGCGACGGCATACGGTGAGTCTTGCAGCCAGCCGGACACGCAGGTGCGACCCCGCCGCCCGCTGGCCCAGACCGCGGTGGACGCCACCGCCGAGACGGAGGACGCCCATGACCACGACCTCGCCTGACCCTGACTTCAAGCCCGGCCTCGAGGGCGTCATCGCCTTCGAGTCGACGATCGCCGAGCCCGACAAGGAGGGTGGTGCGCTGCGCTACCGCGGCGTCGACATCGAGGACCTCGTCGGCCACGTCTCGTTCGGGCACGTCTGGGGCCTGCTCGTCGACAACCGGTTCGCCCCCGGCCTGCCGCCGGCCGAGCCCTACCCGCTGCCGGTCCACTCCGGTGACGTGCGGGTCGACGTCCAGTCCGCGCTCGCCATGCTCGCCCCGGCGTGGGGGCTCAAGCCCACCCTTGACATCGAGCCGGCGGAAGTGCGCGACAACCTCGCCCGGGCCGCAGTCATGGCGCTGTCCTTCGTCGGGCAGTCGGCGCGCGGCCTCGACAAGCCGATGGTGCCGCAGGCGGAGGTCGACAAGGCCAGGACGATCACCGAGCGCTTCATGATCCGGTGGCGCGGGGAGCCCGACCCACGGCACGTCGAGGCCGTCGACGCCTACTGGGTCTCGGCCGCCGAGCACGGCATGAACGCCTCGACCTTCACCGCCCGGGTCATCACCTCGACCGGGGCGGACGTGGCCGCGGCGCTCTCCGGGGCGGTCGGGGCGATGTCGGGGCCGCTCCACGGCGGCGCCCCCTCGCGGGTGCTGCACATGCTCGACGGGGTGGAGCAGACGGGGGACGCGACGGCATACGTCCGTCGGGTGCTCGACGAAGGCGGCCGGCTCATGGGCTTCGGGCACCGCGTCTACCGCGCGGAGGACCCGCGCGCGAGGGTCCTGCGCGCGGCCTGCCAGCGGCTCGGCGCGCCGCGCTTCGAGGCCGCCGCGGCGCTGGAGAAGGCCGCCCTCGAGGAGCTGCACGCCCGGCGCCCCGACCGCGTGCTCGCCACCAACGTCGAGTTCTGGGCGGCGGTCATCCTCGACTTCGCCGAGGTGCCCCCCTCGATGTTCACCCCGATGTTCACGTGCGCGCGCACCGCCGGCTGGTCGGCGCACATCCTCGAGCAGAAGCTCACCGGGCGGCTCATCCGCCCGTCGTCGCGCTACGTCGGCCCGGGGCCGCGCCGTCCGGAGGACGTCGACGGCTGGAGCCCCGAGATCGCGTCCTGACACCGACGGGCGCGCGGGCGCGGCACGCGACGGGCGCGCGGGCGCGGCACGCGCGCACCGTATCGGCACCGGCTCATCCTGCGGGATAGCGGCGTGCCGACAAGGTGCGCGCGTGTGCGGTTGTCCACAGGGGCCAGGCGGGCGGGAGGCCGTTCCGGCGACGATGGGTCATGGACATCCGCAGCTGGGCGCGCGGTGACGTCTTCTCCACGGCCGAGGCGCGGGCCGCGGGCATCGACCCCGGGCTGTTGCGCCGCATGGTCGCGCGCCGAGAGCTGCACCCCCTCGACCGCGGCTGGTATGCCGTGCGCCCACCGGTCGACGACCGTGACCACCACCTGCTGCGCACCGAGGCCCTGCGGCGCCAGTTCGCAGGACGGGCCGTGCCGAGCCACCACTCGGCGCTCGCTCTGCTGGGCTCCGCGCTCCTGCGGCCGGACCTGGCGACGGTCCACCTCACTCGGTTGGGCGATCGGCTCTCGCGGCGTCGGCCCGGCCTGGCGCTGCACCAGGCAGTGCCCGGCCTTCCGATCGGTCCGACCGTGCCCCTCGCCGAAGCCATCGTCCAGAGCGGAATGGCCAACTCGCCGCTCGATGCGCTCGTCGCCGCCGACGACGCCCTACACCGGGGACTGCTCCAGCCCCACGACCTCACCCGCGCGACCGCCCGCTTCGCGACCCACGAGTCGATCGGGCCGGTGCGCCAGATCCTCACGGAGGCAGACGCCCGGATCGAGTCGCCGGGCGAGTCGCTCCTCGGCCACGCGCTGCGGCGTCTGGGATACCGGCTGGTGCCGCAGTTCACGGTGACCGTGGACGGGACGGCCTACCGGGCCGACTTCGGCATCGTGGGGACCCGCGTGCTCGCTGAGTTCGACGGCGAGGTGAAGTACGCGGACAGGCGGGCGCTGTTCGCGGAGAAGCGGCGCGAGGACGCCATCAGGGGCCGCGGCTGGGGCTTCGCCCGGTTCGTGTGGGCCGAGCTGCACCGGCTGGACCTCATCGACCGGCGGGTCAAGGAGGCGATCCGACTGACCCGGTGCACCTGAGGGCGGCCTGGGCGGCATACGGGAGCATCTCGGCCGCACGCGAGCACCTGCCGGGCACGGGAGCACGCTGCAGTATGCCGTCGTGCGACGAAGATGCGCGCGTGGGCGGCGGCCAGCGCCGTCCACCACCCGAGCCCTCGTGTCCGGGACGTGGACGGTGGGGTTCAATGGGTCGCGGTGACCAACGTCGCCACCTCTCCGACCGCCCGCCACGCGCACCCCGAGGTGAACCACTCGTGACCGATGCCCCCGCCGTCACCCAGCCCATCACCATCCCGGACGACCTGCTGCCCTCGGACGGCAGGTTCGGCTCGGGGCCCTCGAAGGTCCGCGGTGAGCAGGTGGACTACCTCGCGTCCATCGCGCGCACCGTGCTCGGCACGAGCCACCGCCAGGCTCCGGTGAAGCAGCTCGTCCGCGAGGTCCGCGAGGGGCTGGCGCAGCTGTTCAGCCTGCCCGAGGGCTACGAGATCGTGCTCGGCAACGGCGGCTCGACGGCCTTCTGGGACATCGCCGCCTTCGGGCTCGTGCGTGATCGTGCCCAGCACCTGTCCTTCGGCGAGTTCTCCAGCAAGTTCGCCAGCGTCACCGACAAGGCGCCCTTCCTCGGCGCGTCCTCGATCGTCAAGGCCGACCCGGGCACTCTCGCCACGCCCCACGCGGAGGCCGGCGTCGACGTCTACGCCTGGCCGCACAACGAGACCTCCACGGGCGTCATGGCCCCGGTCCAGCGCGTCGACGGCGCCGACGAGGACGCGCTCGTGCTCATCGACGCCACCTCCGGCGCCGGCGGGCTGCCCGTCGACATCACGCAGACCGACGTCTACTACTTCGCGCCGCAGAAGTGCTTCGCCTCCGACGGCGGCCTGTGGCTCGCGGCCTTCTCGCCCGCAGCCCTCGCCCGCGTCGACGAGGTCGCCGCGACCGGCCGCTGGGTCCCCGACTTCTTCAGCCTGCCGACGGCGATCGACAACAGCCGCAAGGACCAGACCTACAACACGCCGGCGGTTGCCACGCTCGCCCTCCTCGCGGCCCAGCTGCGCTGGCTGAACGGTCAGGGTGGTCTCGACTGGGCCACGGCCCGCACCAAGGACTCGAGCGACCGGCTCTACGCGTGGGCCGAGCAGACGGCATACACCACGCCCTATGTCACCGACCCGGCCGCCCGCTCGCGGGTCGTCGGCACCATCGACCTCGACGACGCCATCGACGCGGCCGCCGTCGCCAAGGTGCTGCGCGCCAACGGGGTCGTCGACGTCGAGCCCTACCGCAAGCTCGGCCGCAACCAGCTGCGGGTGGCGATGTTCCCGGCCGTCGAGCCCGACGACGTCTCGCGGCTGACCGCCTGCGTCGACCACGTGGTGTCCGCTCTCGGCTGAGCCAAGGCGCGAGGATCGACCGAGCGCCAGCGAGGGAGGACCGGAGCGCCGATTCGGCTCAGACGAGAACAGGCGCGGCTGAGCCAAGGCGCGAGGATCGACCGAGCGCCAGCGAAGGAGGACCGGAGCGCCGATTCGGCTCAGACGAGAACAGGCTCGGCTGACCGGGCCGTATGCCGTGCCGCGACGGCCGCCTCCGACGGGCGACGGGCGGCCCCGGCGTGGGCGGCGGCCCGGGCCCGCCGGGCCGGCTCAGCGCCGGACGACCGAGGCGACCACGGCGATGAGGAGCAGCAGGCCGAGCGCCGCGAGCGTCAGGCGGTGGCGGAAGTTGAAGTTCACGTGCTCGCCTCGCGCTCGAGGCGCACGTCCGAGAACAGCGCACGCTCCTCGCCCGCCAGGCTCAGGCGCACTCGCGGGCGGCGGCGCAGGGTGAGGCTCACCCGCACATTGTCGTGCCGGGCGAACCACAGGGCCACCAGCCCCAGGCTGAGGCCCACCATGATGGTGCCGATCGCGATCGTCCACCGGGCGCCGAACGCGTCGCCCACCCACCCGATGAGCGGCGACCCGAGTGGAGCGCCACCCATGAAGATCGCCATGTAGAGCGCCATCACCCGGCCCCGCATGACCGGCTCGACCGACACCTGGACCATGGCGTTGGCGGTCGTCAGGGCGGTCAGGGCCGCGAGCCCGGTGGGGACGAGGAGGACCGCGAAGAGCACGTAGCTGGGCGCCAGCGACAGGACCGCGGTCGAGACCGTGAAGCCGGCCAGGGCGAGGAGCAGCACCCGCAGCCGGGGCCGGGCCCGCCTGGCCGACAAAAGCGCCGCGGTGAGCGAGCCGACCGCCATGATCGAGCCGAGGGCGCCGTACTCCCCCGGGCCCTTGTCGAAGACCGTGGTCGCCATGAGCGCCATCGTCAGCTGGAAGTTCATGCCGAAGGTGCCGAGCACGAAGACGAGGAAGAGGATGAGGACGATGTCGGGGCGGCCCTTGACGTAGCGCAGCCCCTGCCGGATCTGGCCCTTCCCGCGGGCGCGCGGCGCGGGCGTCAGCCTCGTGGCGTCCATCCGGGCGAGCGCGGCGAGCACGAAGAGGAAGCTGGCCGCGTTGACGAACAGGGCCGGCGCCAGCCCGAGCCGCGCGATGACGAGGCCCGCGACCGCCGGGCCGATGACCCGCCCGAGGTTGAAGGACGCGCTGTTCAGGGCGACCGCGTTGGGCAGGTGGTCGCGGTCGACCATCTCGGAGACGAAGGTCTGGCGCGCCGGGTTGTCGAGTGCTGTCGCGACGCCCTGGAGCAGGGCGAGTGCGTAGACGTGCCAGAGCTGCACGGCGCCGTATGCCGTGAGCAGCGCGAGCGCGAGGGCGGTGAGGAGCAGCGCGGTCTGGGTGCCGACGAGGAGGCGACGCTTCGAGTAGCGGTCGACGAGCATGCCGGCCCACGGCGCGAGGAGGAGGAAGGGCAGGAACTGCAGCCCGGTCACCGTGCCCAGGGCGGTCGCGGAGTGGTCGGTGAGGACCGTGAGGACGAGCCAGTCCTGGGCGACGCGGCCCATCCACGTGCCGATGTTGGAGACGAGGCCGCCGGAGGCGTAGATGCGGTAGTTGCGGATGCCGAGGGAGTGGAAGGTCGGGCTCATTCGCTGGCGACCTTCGCGAGCACCTCGCGGGCCCGGGAGAGCACGGCGAGCTCGTCCTCGCTGAGGTGCTCGAAGCGGGTGAGCATCCACTCGTCGCGGTGCCGGCGGATGCGCCCCAGGGCCCGGCGGCCCTCGGGGGTCAGCGACAGGATCACCTGCCGGCGGTCCTTCGGGTCGTCGGACCGCGCGACGTAGCCGTCGGTGACGAGGCCACTGGTGGTGCGGATCATGCTCGGCGCGGAGACGCGCTCGATGTCGGCGAGCTCGCGGTTGGTGAGCGGCGCCTGCTCGAGCCGGGCGAGGACCGAGAACTGGCTCGGGGTGAGCTCGCGGTCGGACTCGAAGCGCACCCGGCGCGAGATCCGCATGCAGGCCAGCCGGAGGTCGCTGGAGAGCCGGACGAGCTCGGTGCGGGTGAGCGGCGTGGTGTCCATGTCGGTCCTCGGAAGAGCGGGGCTGGGACGATTAGCATAACTCATTACCTTGGGTAACGATCGTCAGGCGGCTGGCTGTTCCCCCCAGGCGGCGGCCCCGGCGGCAGCCCGGGCGGCCCCGGCGGCCCCGGCGGCAGCCCGGGGGGCCCTGGACGACGGCCGGCCCGCCCCCTGACGGGAGCGGGCCGGCATACGGCAATGACGACGAACGCGTCAGGTGCGGGACATCAGCGGGTGAGCAGCTGCTCCAGTGGCGCCTTGACGAAGTAGACGACGAAGAGCCCCGAGACCGCCCAGAGCAGCGGGTGGATCCGCGCCGCGTGGCCCTTCGCGATCCGCACGAGGACCCAGGCGATGAAGCCGGCGCCGATGCCGACGGTGATGTTGTACGTGAACGGCATGAGGATGATCGTGAGGAAGGCCGGGATGCCGACCTCGAGGTCGCTCCAGTCGACGTTCGTCACCTGCTGCATCATCAGGAATCCGACGATGACGAGGGCGGGGGCGGCGGCCTCCGACGGCACGATCGCGAAGAGGGGCGCGAGGAAGGTGGCCAGCAGGAAGAGGACACCGGTGACGATCGACGCCAGGCCGGTCCGCGCGCCCTCGCCGACACCCGAGGCCGACTCGATGTAGGACGTGTTGCTGCTCACGCCGCCGGCGCCGCCGGCAACCGCCGCGAGGGAGTCGACGATGAGGATGCGCTCGGTGTTGGGCGGGTTGCCCTCCTGGTCGAGCAGCCCCGCCTCGCCGCCGATCGCCACGATCGTGCCCATCGTGTCGAAGAAGTCGGCGAGCAGGAGCGAGAAGACGAACATGACCGCGGTGACGAGGCCGAGCTTGCCGAAGGAGCCCAGCAGGCTGAACTGGCCGAGGATCCCGAGGTCGGGGGTGTTCGTGATGGAGTCGGGCAGCTTGGGCACGGTGAGGCTCCACGCCTCGGGGTTCTGCAGCCCCTTGTCCGTGTAGACCCGCGGCCCGATCTGGAAGACCGCCTCGAGCACCATCGCGAGGGCCGTCGCGGCGGCGATACCGATGAGGATGGCGCCCTTGACCCGACGGATGAGCAGCACCGCGATGAGGAAGACGCCGACGACGAAGACCAGCGTCGGCCATCCGTTGAGGTTGCCGCCGATCCCGAGCTCGCTCGGCACCGATCCGGGCGAGGACGGGCGCCGGGCGAAGCCGGCGTCGATGACGCCGATGAAGGCGATGAACAGGCCGATGCCCACCGAGATGGCGACCTTGAGCGGCGGCGGGATGGCCCGGAAGACCGCCTTGCGGAAGCCGGTCATGACGAGCACGGTGATGATCAGGCCCTCGATGACGACGAGGCCCATGAGGTCGGCGAAGGTGATCCTCTCCGCCGTCGCGTGCGTGAGCACCATGCTCGCGATGAGGCCGTTGATCCCGAGGCCCGCCGCGAGCGCGATGGGGAAGTTGGCCACGACGCCCATGAGGATCGACATGACGCCGGCGATGACGGCCGTCCCCACGGCGACGAGCAGCTTGCTCTCGTTGAGGTCGGTCACCCCGCCGATGAAGGTGCCGGAGCCGTCCTTGATGCCGGACAGGATGATGGGGTTGAGCACGACGATGTAGACCATCGTGAAGAACGTGACGACGCCACCCCGGACCTCGCGGGCCACCGTGGAGCCACGCTCGGAGATCCTGAAGAAGCGGTCGAGCCCGGTTGACGCCGGTCGCGTGGTGGTGGAGCTGGGGGTGGACATGCGCACGAGGGTAGTGGGCGCCGGGGTCCCCTGGCGCCCGGCCGCCGCGCTGCGGGCAGCTAGGGTGGAGCCGTGGCCCACGAGCAGACGCCTGCGCCGCCGGAGCTGCCGGACGACGTCACGCCCGTGCACGTGCCGATGCTGCGCATCGTCGAGATCGGCATGCTGGCCTGGGCCGCCGCGCTCGTCGTCACGCTGGTCGTCCCACCGCTGCACGAGGGCCCCCGAGACTGGTGGCCGTGGTGCTGCGTGGCCGGCGTCGTCCTCGGCGGCATCGGCTGGCTCTACCTGCGGCGCGGTCGCGGAAACGCCGCAGACGCCTGAGGCCGCCGACCCGGCAGTATGCCGCCGGGCTCAGTCCGCGTCGACGGGCCCGCCGGTGCCGGGCTCGTCGGTGCCGGGCTCGTCGGTGCCAGGCTCGCCGGTGCCGGCCCGGGACTGCTCGTCCTCGGCCGTGCTGCTGGTCGCCGCGGCCACGTCGGGCTCGGCCACCGCCTCCCCGGGGTCCTCGGCGGCCTCGGCATCCCCGGACGGTCCCGGGCCTTCGGCGCTGGCGCTGAGGGCGGGCTCGAGGTCGACGGCGAGCTCGTCCATGACCGGCTGCGGTCCGCCTTGACCGGGAGGCGGGGACACGTCGGTCTCCGAGTGGGCACCGCAGCCATGGTCGAGCGAGACGACGCGGCTGTCGGAGGGCGACCACTCGTTGGCGCACACACCGAAGACGGCGCGCAGCGCGCCGGGCAACGGCAGGAAGTAGCCGCACGTCGAGCACTGCGCGCTCGCCTTGACGGCCACGTCCGAGAGGGGACCGCTCTCACCGGCATACCACCGCGTCGCGGCCGCCTCCCGCCCGAGCGCGGACAGCACGCGGGGCCGGCCGAGCCCCAGCTCGAAGATCGCGAGCTGGTCCACCTCCTCGTCGCCCGTGGCCTCGAAGCCCGCCTCGAGGTAGGGGTCGTCCGCCTTGTAGGGCAGCACGTCGCCGGGGCCGAGGTCCCCCGGAGCCAGCCGCTCGGCATACGGCAGCCACTCGGGCGCCAGCACCGCGTCGGGACCGGGGAGCAGGTTGGTCTCGCAGACCGTCGCGACCTTGCCGCGCGGCACGCGGGCGACGCTTGCGCCCCACCGCCAGCCGACGTAGCCGGGCGAGGTGCACTCGAACCAGTGCATGGCGAGGCGCTCGCCGAGCATGTCCATCCCGAGATGGGCGCCCACGGTGCCGGGCTCCGCGATGCCCGTGAGGACCTCGCGGGCGAGGTCGGCGGCCGCGAGGAGGACGGCGTCGTCCTTGACGGCGGTGGCGGCGGACACGGCTCAGGCCTCCAGGTCGGCGGCTACGGCGCGCAGCACGGTGGCGACCCGGGTCGCGACCTTCTTGTCCGGGTAGTGCCCCTTGCGCAGACCGGAGCTGACCTGGTCGAGCAGCTGCATCACGTCCTCGATGATGACGACCATGTCCTCGGCCGGCTTGCGGTCGCGCTCGCGCCGGTTGGCGGACACGGACGGCGCCGGCTCGAGGAGCTTGACCGACAGGGCCTGGGCGCCGCGGCGTCCCTCGACGATGCCGAACTCGACGCGTGCGCCGTTCTTCAGCGTCTTGACCCCCGCGGGGAGCGCGTTGGCGTGGACGAAGACGTCGCCGCCGTCGTCGTCGGAGAGGAAGCCGAAGCCCTTCTCCTCGTCGTACCACTTGACCTTGCCAGTGGGCACTGTCCACCTCTTGCTCGTTGCCGGGGGGCGGCTCCCCCACCCCGCACGGCCGAGTCCCGACCGCGTCCGCCCAGCCTATCCGGCGGTCGCCAGCCGGTCGTGCGGAGCCGTGCCCGCGCTGACCCCCCACGTGCCGGTCCACTCCTCGCCCGGCTCGAGGATCAGCAGCGAGTCGCCCGAGTTGAACGCGTCGGCGGGACAGGTCATGGGCTCGACGGCCACACCGCCCGTGTCCTTGCCGAGGTGGGCCGCGCCGGTGAACACCTGCAGCCATGGAAACGCCGCGTCGGCCCACAGCGTCGCCCAGTCGCCCCCCGGCAGCACCAGCGTCGTGCGCCACATCCCGTCCTGGTCGCGAAGCACGCCGGTGTATGCCGTGTCGACCACCTGCGCGCCGATGGCGCGCGGGGACCGGAAGTCGTAGGCCGTCCCGTCCACCGGGTGGGTCGCCACCGGGAGGCTGCGCTCGTCGACCTCGACCCACGCGGTGGCCGGGACGGTGAGCTCGGCGTCGTCGACCCGGTGGGCGCCGGTCGAGAGGTAGGGGTGCGCGCCGTAGCCGAAGGGCGCGGTCGTCGCGCCGACGTTGCGGGCAGCCGACGTGACGACGAGGCCGGAGCCGTCGAGGACGTACGTCGTGCGCAGGTCGAGGTGGTGGTCCCAGCCCGGCTGCGGGTGGAGCCGGTAGCCCACCGTGACGGAGGACTCCTCGTGCTCGACGAGCTCCCACAGGGCCCACCGGACGAGCCCGTGGCTCGCGTTGTGCTTGGGGACCTCGGTCACCGGCAGCTGGTGGTCGGCGCCGCCGAAGGTGTAGCGGCCATCCCGGATCCGGTTCGGCCACGGCATGAGCTGCTGCCCGCGCCCGGAGCGGCAGGCGTCGAGGGCCCCGTAGCCGGCCACGACGTCCCGCCCGCCGACGGTGAACGTGCGCAGGCCGCCGCCGACCTCGACGACGGTGGCCTCGGAGTCACCGAGGCCGATCGTCCACTGGGAGCCGGTGGGCGGGATCGGGCCCGGTGGGGGAAGGGACGTCATGGGGCGACGCTATCGCCTCGGCCGCGACCCCCTCGTGGGGCCAACTACGGTGGACGGGTGCGCACCCCGAGCCGCAGCCTGGCCGACGACATCCGCGGCCGCAGCGACGAGGAGCTCGGCCGGCTCGTCCTCGCCCGACCGGACCTCGCGCGCCCGGCGCCGGCCGACCTGACCAGCCTCGCGGCCCGCGCCAGCACCCGGTCGAGCGTGCAGCGCGCGGTCGAGTCGCTGGACCGCGGCCACCTCGAGGTGCTGGAGGCGCTCGTCGTCGCGGGCGAGCAGCCCGACCCGGGCCGGGTGGTCGAGCTGCTCGGCGCGGCCGACGAGGAGGACGTCGTCACGGCATACGTCGAGGACCTGTGGCGCGTGGGGCTGCTCTGGCGCGGCCCCGAGGGTCACCACGTCGTGCGCACGGTCCCCGAGGTGCTCGGCCCGCACGTCGCCGGTCTCGGGCCACCGGCGCGGGAGCTGCGCGGCTCGACCGGTGCGGCGCACGAGGACGCGGCCGCGCTCGGCGACATCATCGAGGCCGCGCCCGAGGCGTCCCGCGCCCTGCTCGCGAAGATGGCCTGGGGGCCTCCGGTGGGCGTGCTGCCCGGCGGCGGCCCGGGGTCGACGACGGCGCGGTGGCTGCTCGACCATCACCTCCTCGTCCCCGTGTCCACCGACCGGGTGGCGCTCCCGCGGGAGGTCGGCCTCGTCCTGCGCGGCGGTCGGGTGCACCGCGAGACCCACCTGCGGCCGCGGGACCTGGCCACCCGCCAGGTCCCGCGCGAGGTGGTCGACGCCGCTGCCGGCGGCCAGGCGAGCGACCTGCTGGGCCGGGTCGACGAGCTGGCCGCCGCGTGGGGGACGGACCCGCCGCGCGTGCTGCGCGCGGGCGGCCTGGCCGTCCGGGACCTGGGGCGCCTCGCGCACCAGCTCGGGCTCGACGGCGACCACGCCGCCTTCGTCGCCGAGGTGGCGTATGCCGCCGGGCTCGTCGGCGACGACGGCGAGGTCGTGCCGGTCTGGGCGCCGACGTCCGAGGTCGACGAGTGGTCGACGTCGGAGGCGGGGCACCGCTGGGCCACGCTCGCCACCGCATGGCTGACGACGACCCGCGCCCCCCACCTCGTGGGCCGGCGCGCGTCAGGGTCCGCAGCCGCCAACGCGCTCGGGCCGGACGTGCAATGGCCCGCGATCCGGGCGATCCGCGGGGAGGTGCTGACCGAGCTCGCCAGCCTGCCCGAGGGGACGGCGGTGGCGGCCGCCGAGCTGGCCGAGCGGCTGCTCTGGCGCCGGCCGCTGCGGTCGGGCTCGGTCCTCGCGACCGCAGCGGAGGCGGTGCTGCGGGAGGCCGAGTGGCTCGGCGTCACGGGGCGGGGGGCGCTGTCCGCCGCGGGGCGGGTGCTCGTCGCGGCGGGGCGAGGGGCGGACCGCGACGCGCTCGCCGCCGCGATGTCGGCCCACCTTCCGACGCCGGTCGACCACATCCTGGTCCAGGCCGACCTCACCGCGGTGGCGCCGGGGCCGCTCGAGGGCAGCCTGTCCTCCTTTCTGCGGCTGGCCGCCGACGTCGAGTCGCGGGGCGGCGCGACGGTCTACCGGTTCACGCCCGAGTCGGTGCGCCGGGCGCTCGACGCCGGCTGGAGCGCGGCGGAGCTCATCGAGACCGTGCGCCGCTCAAGTCGCACGCCGTTGCCGCAGCCGCTGGACTACCTCGTGCGCGACGTCGCGCGGCGACACGGCCAGACCCGGGTCGGCGCGGTCGCGGCATACGTCCGGTCCGACGACGAGGCGGTCCTCGACACGATGCTGGCCTCGCGTGACCTCGCCATGCTCCAACTGCGTCGCATCGCGCCGACCGTGCTCGTGTCGCCGACCGAGCCGGCGGTGCTCGTCGACGTCCTGCGCGAGGGCGGGTTCGCGCCGGTGCACGAGGGTCGGGACGGGTCGGTCGTCGTCGCCGGGCCGCCCCGGCGACGTGCCGGCGGCCGGCGCAGGGTGGCCCCGCCCACCGTGTCGCCGGTGGACGAGACGGTCACCGCGCAGCTCGTCGCCGGGCTGCGCGCGGCCGAGGCGAGCGCCGCCGAACGTCGCGCCGAGGAGGACGCCCGGCCTGGGCCACGCATCCCGGCCAGCGACCCCGTCGTGACGCTCGCCCTGCTCCGCGAGGCCGCGGCGGACCGGCACGGCGTGTGGATCGGGGTGACCGACCACCTGGGCGCGACGACCCGGCACCTCATCCACCCGCGCCGCGTCGAGGCTGGAAGGGTGTGGGCCACCGACGCCGCGGGCCACGAGCGGTCCTACTCGGTCCACCGCATCACCGGCGCCACCCTGGACACGCCCTGACCGCACCGAACTGGCCACTCGACCCGGCGGGCCCCCCTCCCCTCCCGTCGAGTGGCCACGTGTGCGCACCCCCTCCCGTCGAGTGGCCACTTGTGCACACCCGGCCCAACGCTCCCCCACGTCGAGTGGCCACGTGTGCACACCCGGCCCGACGCAGGACGTCAGGCGCCGGTGAGCGCCCGGACGACCCGGGAGGGCGAGGGCCGACCCAGCTGACCGGCCATCCACGCACTCACCGCGACGAGGGCCTCGAGGTCGACGCCGGTCCGGACGCCGGCGCCGTGCAGCGCCCAGAGCAGGTCCTCGGTCGCGAGGTTGCCCGTCGCCGACTTCGCGTAGGGACAGCCGCCCAGGCCCCCGGCCGCCGCGTCGACGACGGTGACGCCGTCGCGCAGCGCCGCCATCGTGTTCGCCAGCGCCTGCCCGTAGGTGTCGTGGAAATGCACGGCCACCCGCTCGGGGCCGATCCCCCGCCTGCCGAGGGTCTCGAGGAGCGCGTGGACGTGGCCGGTCGTCCCGACGCCGATCGTGTCGCCGAGGCTGAGCTCGTCGCAGCCGAGGTCCATCATCCGCTCGGCCACGTCGGCCACCTGCGCGATCGGCACGGGCCCCTCCCAAGGGTCGCCGAAGCACATCGAGACATAGGCCCGCACCCACATCCCCTCCGTCCGCGCCCGCTCGACGACCGGGGCGAACATGTCGAGCGACTCGGCCACGGTGCGGTTGAGGTTGCGCTGCGCGAAGCTCTCGGTGGCCGAGCCGAAGACGGCGATCGCCTGCACGCCCAGGGCGGCGGCCCGGTCGAGCCCCCGCAGGTTCGGCACGAGGACGGGCCGACGTCGGCCGACGCCCGCCGGGCCCAGCGCCCCCAGCACCTCCTCCGCGTCCCCCATCTGGGGCACCCAGGCGGCCGGGACGAAGGACGTCGTCTCGATCGAGCCGAGTCCCGCCGCCTCGAGCCGCCGGATGAACTCCACCTTGGTGGCCGCCGGCACGACCGTCTTCTCGTTCTGCAGGCCGTCACGCGGGCCCACCTCGTAGACCGTCACCTCGCGCGGCAGCCCCCCCGCTGCCTCCACCTGTGGGCTCCGCATCACCCCATCCTGTCAGGTGGGGGCGCGCCTGCCGGGCCGGGCCATTCGATGCCGCGGTTCGAGGTATTCCGCGACGCCATCCGGTCGCGGAATACCTCGACCCAGGCTGGGAGTTGTCATCAGACGATGAACGACGGACCCCTGATCGTCCAGAGCGACAAGACCCTCCTGCTCGAGGTGGACCACGAGCGCGCCGAGGCAGCGCGCCGCGCCATCGCGCCCTTCGCCGAGCTCGAGCGCGCCCCCGAGCACGTGCACACCTACCGGGTCACCCCCCTGGGGCTGTGGAACGCCCGCGCCGCCGGACACGACGCCGAGGCAGTCGTCGACGCCCTCCTCACCTACAGCCGGTATGCCGTGCCGCACGCCCTGCTGGTGGACGTAGCGGACACCATGGACCGCTACGGGCGGCTCACGCTCGAGAAGGAGGGCTTCGCCGACGACCCGACCGGCACGCGGCTCGTGCTGCGCACCACCGACCGGCCGGTGCTCGAGGAGGTGCTGCGCCACAAGAAGGTCAAGCCGCTCACGGGCGAGCGGATCGACGACCTGGCCGTCGTGGTGCACCCCAGCGAGCGCGGCACCCTCAAGCAGGAGCTGCTCAAGCTGGGCTGGCCGGCCGAGGACCTCGCCGGCTACGTCGACGGGGAGGCGCACCCCATCGAGCTCGACCAGCGCGACTGGCACCTGCGCCCCTACCAGCAGCAGGCCGTCGACGGCTTCTGGCACGGCGGATCGGGCGTCGTCGTCCTGCCGTGCGGCGCCGGCAAGACGCTGGTCGGCGCCGCCGCGATGGCCGCGGCCAAGGCCACCACCCTGGTGCTCGTGACCAATACCGTGAGCGCCCGCCAGTGGAAGGACGAGCTGCTGCGCCGCACGTCGCTGACCGAGGACGAGATCGGCGAGTACTCCGGCGCCCGCAAGGAGATCCGGCCGGTCACCATCGCCACCTACCAGGTGCTCACGACGAAGCGAAAGGGCGCCTACGCCCACTTGGACCTGCTCGACGCCCGCGACTGGGGGCTCATCGTCTACGACGAGGTGCACCTGCTGCCCGCGCCCATCTTCCGGATGACGGCCGACCTGCAGGCCCGGCGCCGCCTCGGCCTCACCGCCACGCTCGTGCGCGAGGACGGCCGCGAGGCCGACGTCTTCTCGCTCATCGGGCCGAAGCGCTTCGACGCGCCGTGGAAGGACATCGAGGCCCAGGGCTACATCGCGCCCGCCGACTGTGTCGAGGTCCGGGTCGGCCTGCCCGACGACCAGCGGATGGCGTATGCCGTGAGCGAGCCCGACGAGCGCTACCGGCTCGCCTCGTGCTCCGACGCCAAGCTGTCGGTCATCGACCGGCTCGCGGCCCGGCATACGGGCGAGCCCACCCTCGTCATCGGGCAGTACCTCGACCAGCTCGCCGAGGTCGCCCAGCGGCTCGGGTCCGACGTCATCACGGGTGAGACGCCGGTCCGGGAGCGCCAGCGGCTCTACGACGCCTTCCGGGCCGGGGAGATCAGCACCCTCGTCGTGAGCAAGGTCGCGAACTTCTCGATCGACCTGCCGGAGGCGAGCGTGGCGATCCAGATCTCCGGCACCTTCGGCTCTCGCCAGGAGGAGGCGCAGCGGCTCGGCCGGGTGCTGCGGCCCAAGGGCGACGGGCGCACCGCGCACTTCTACACCATCGTCGCGCGGGACACCCTGGACGCCGACTTCGCGGCCCACCGCCAGCGCTTCCTCGCCGAGCAGGGCTATGCCTACCGCATTATGGACGCCGACGACCTGCCGACCAGCGACCACCGCTGAACGGAACTGGCCACTCGACGGGGATGTGCGCAAGTGGCCACTCGACGGGGATGTGCGCAAGTGGCCACTCGACGGGGGATGTGCGCAAGTGGCCACTCGACGGGGATGGGCGCAAGTGGCCACTCGACGAGGGGCGGGACACACGGGCGGCATACAGCGAACTCCCAGCAAACACCCCGACACTGGGCAGGGTGGACAGCCAGACCGCCGCGCCGGAGGCGCGCCTGCTCATCGTCGAGGACGAGCCCAACATCCGCGAGCTGCTCGCGACGTCCCTGCGCTTCGCCGGCTTCGACGTCACGACCGCGGCCGACGGGGCCACCGCCCTCACCGCCGCCGAGACGGCCTCCCCCGACCTCATCGTGCTCGACGTCATGCTGCCCGACGTCGACGGGTTCGAGGTGACCCGGCGGCTTCGCGGCTCCGGCCGGCAGCAGCCGATCGTCTTCGTCACCGCGCGCGACTCCGTCGGCGACAAGATCCAGGGCCTCACCGTGGGCGGCGACGACTACGTCACCAAACCCTTCAGCCTGGACGAGGTCATCGCCCGGATCCGCGCGGTGCTCCGGCGCACGCGCGGCCCGGCCGACGACGCCGCGATCCTCACCTTCGCCGACCTCGAGCTCAACGAGGACTCCCACGAGGTGCGCCGGGGCGGGCGGGTCATCGACCTGTCCCCCACCGAGTTCAAGCTGCTGCGCTACCTGCTGCTCAACCCCAACCGGGTGCTGTCCAAGGTGCAGATCCTGGACCACGTGTGGGACTACGACTTCCGCGGCGAGTCGGGGATCGTCGAGTCCTACATCTCCTACCTGCGGCGCAAGGTCGACGTGGACTCCCCGCCGCTCATCCACACCAAGCGAGGGGTGGGCTACGTGCTGCGCATGCCGCCCACCCCGTCCGCGTGACGGCGTGCCCGTGTCCCGGGTCAGGGTGCGCTCGCTGCCGCGCCGGCTACGGGCCCTGCCGCTGCGCTGGCGGCTGCTCGCGGTGGCCCTCGCCCTCATCCTCGTCGCGCTGGCCCTCTCGATGGTCGCCACGAGCGCGCTGCTCAACCGCTACCTGCTGGGGCAGGCGGAGCAGGAGCTGCGGCTCTACGGCGCGAGCGTCGCCCGGCTGCAGGTGTCCGAGTTCGAGGAGGGACGGGCGCTGCTGCCGACGGGCTTCACCCTGCGCGTCAACGTCGCCCGCACCGAGCAGCAACTCTCCCTCGGCGAGGCCGTCACCGAGCGCGACCGGGCTGCCATCCCCGTCCTCGCGCCGGGAGACGAGGTCGTCGCCCAGCAGCGGGTCTTCACCGTCGGCTCGGTCGGCGGCGGGACCGACTGGCTGGCGCTCGCCATTGCCAACACCGACCGCTCGGCCACCTTCGTGGTCGCGCTCCCGCTGCGCCAGCTCGACGACACCGTGGACCGCTTCCTCTGGTATGCCGCCGGGATCGGCGCGATCGTCCTGCTCGCCTGCGCCGCGCTCGGCTGGTACCTCGTCCGGCGCGCCTTCCGGCCGCTGACGGAGATAGAGGACACGGCACGCGCGATCGCCGCCGGCGACCTGACGCGGCGCGTCCAGGAGCCTGGCACCGATGACGAGGTCGCCTCCCTGTCCCGCTCCCTCAACGCCATGCTCGCGCGCGTGGAGCAGTCCTTCGCGGTGCGGCAGGCCAACGAGGCGCGGATGCGCCGTTTCATCGCCGACGCCTCGCACGAGCTGCGCACCCCCCTCGCCGCCGTGTCCGGCTATGCCGAGCTCTACCGGCAGGGCGCCCTGCCGTCCCGAGACGCGGTCGGCGGCGCCATGGGCCGCATCGAGGCCGAGAGCCACCGGATGAGCGGACTGGTCGAGGACCTGCTCACCCTGGCCCGCCTCGACGGCGAGCGGCCGGTCGAGCTGCAGCCGGTGGACCTCGCGGTGCTCGCGGCAGACGCCGCCCAGGACGCGCGCACCATCGACCCGTCGCGGGTCTTCACCGTCTCCGGCATCGACGGCCCGATCCAGCCCACCGAGCTCTACGCCGACGAGCGGGGGCTGCGCCAGGTCGTCACCAACCTCGTCACCAACGCCCGCGTGCACACCCCGCCGGGCACGCCCGTCGAGGTCCTCGTCGGGACGGTCGAGCCGGGCATCGTGGCCCTGCATGTCCGTGACCACGGGCCCGGCATACCCGAGCGCGCGAAGCGCGTCGTCTTCGAGCGCTTCTACCGCGCGGACAGCTCCCGCAGCCGCGGGCACGGGGGCGGGAACGGTCTCGGCCTCGCGATCGTCGCCGCCATCGTCGAGGCTCACGACGGCACGGTGGAGGTGGACGAGACGCCCGGCGGCGGGGCGACCTTCGTCGTTCGGCTGCCGACGACGCCGGGGCACCCACCCACAGCGCATTCCTAGACATCCCACAAGATCGGGACAACCGCCCGCCATGAGATGGTCGGGACAGACGGACCGAGGAGGAGCCATGACCCTGGCACCGGACAGCCAGTACCCCGCGACGCAGCCCACCGAGGGCCCATCCGCACCGCCGCCCAGCCACCCGGCCGGGCCGCCCGGGCGGGCGCCTCGCGAGCGTCGTCGCCTCGCGGAGACGACGGGGGTGGCGCTCCTCGCCGCCGTGCTGGCCAGCGGAGGGACGTATGCCGTGACGCAGGGCCAGGGCCGCGGCACGGCCGCGCCGGCGGGCACGACCACCCCGGTGGCGGCCACAACGAGCGCCCCGGGCAACAGCTCACCCGTGGTCGTCCAGGCGACCGGCTCGGCACCCGACTGGTCGGCCGTGGCCAAGGCGGTCACGCCCAGCGTCGTCTCGATCGACATGGAGACAGCGTCGGGCTCCGGCGCCGGATCCGGCGTGATCTTCGACGCCCAGGGGCACGTGCTGACCAACAACCACGTCGTCGCCGGGGCCACCTCCGGCTCGCTCACCGTGACGCTCGCCGACGGCCGGTCGTATGCCGCGTCGATCGTCGGCACGGACCCCTCGACGGACCTGGCGGTGATCAAGCTCAAGGGCGCTCCGGCCGACCTGACGCCCATCACGCTCGGCAGCTCCGACGCCCTCACCGTCGGCGCACCGGTCATGGCGGTGGGCAACCCCCTCGGCCTCTCGGGCACCGTCACGACGGGCATCGTCAGTGCCCTCGACCGGCCGGTGAGCACCAGCACGAGCGAGGAGCGGCAGTCGCCCTTCGGGGGCCAGGCCACCTCCGACACCGTCGTCACCAACGCGATCCAGACCTCGGCCGCGATCAACCCGGGCAACTCCGGTGGGGCCCTCGTCAACGCCAAGGGCGAGCTCATCGGCATCAACAGCTCCATCGCGCAGCTCGGCGGCGGACTGGGCGGCCAGAGCGGCAACATCGGCATCGGCTTCGCCATCCCCGTCACGGAGGCGAAGGCCATCGCGACGCAGCTCATTAGCAAGGGCCACGCCGACCACGCCTTCCTCGGGGTGAGCACGCGGGACGCGACCGTGACCGACGGCAGCGCGAAGCGGGCGGGGGCCCAGGTCAGCGCCGTCTCGTCCGGCACGCCGGCGGCATCCGCGGGGATCAAGGAGGGCGACGTCATCATCGCCGTCGACGGCCAGCGCGTCGACTCCGCGACCGCCCTCGTCGCCCAGGTCCGCGAGCGGACGGCCGGCAGCAAGGTCAAGATCACGCTCGTCCGTGGCGGCACCCGCCAGGACGTCGAGGTGACCCTGGCCGTCAAGCCCACGACGACCGCCACGCCGTGACCGGGGGCCGCGAGTCGGGAGCGGCGGCGTAGCCACCCGCTGCCGCTGCCGACACGACCGCGCCGCGAGGCCTCGGCGGCCGAGGCTTCCCGAGCACGATCGGCCTGATTGGTCGCACGTCGAGCGTCGGTGCGCCAGACTCAGGGCGTGGACGAGAACCGGAACAAGCAGAACACGCTCGCTGCCATCGAGGCGTTCAACGCCGGCGACCTCGAGCGGTATCTCGCGAGCTACGCACCCGACGCCGTCATCCACGGCCTACCGGAGCACCTCGAGCCGACGGTCTCCGGTCACCACGAGTTCCTCGCGTCGATGCGCGAGGCCCTGCCCGACTTCTCCGCCGACGTGCACGCGATCGTCGTGGAGGGCGACACCCTGGCCGCCCGGCTCACCTACACCGGCACGCACCGCGGAATGCTGCACGGCGTGCGGCCGACGGGCAAGGTGCTGCGCTGGGACGCCATGAACTTCCGCCGCTTCAACGACGAGGGGCTCACCGTGGAACGCTGGATCCTGGGGGACAACCTGTCGCTGCTGCGCCAGCTCGGGCTCGTCTGACCCAAGGCGGGAGGATCTACCGAGCCCCAACGGCCCGAGGCCGGTCACGACACCGGGTGGAACCGATGGCGGGACTGCAGCGCTTCCTGCAGCTCCCAGTCGGCGTCGACGAGCGAGCGCCGCACGGCCGGTGTCAGGTCGCTGCGCGCCAGCGCCTCGCGGCTGCGGCGCGCCGTGTCCTCGGTGAAGACCTGCGGGAAGGCAAGCGCGACGACGCGCGACAGGGCGTCCTCCCCGACCCAGCCCGCCATGGCCGGCACGTCGGTGAAGAACCGCTCCACCCACGGCTGCATGAGCTCGTCGTACGGGGCGGCCCAGAAGCCTCGCGCCAGGTGGTTCATCTCGTAGTTCGAGCGCCCGTGCCGCCCCGTCAGCTGCTCCCAGGCCCACTCCTTGGCCTCGGGCCGCGGGATGCCGGCCCGGCAGAGCAGCGCGTTGAGCGAGCCCTGCAGCGTGTCGTCCTGGTCCCGGTAGCCCTCGATGCCCTCCGCGTCGATCAGGCCCCGGGTGGCCAGGTTGCGCACGACGATCCAGCGGAAGTCGCCGTCGTCCTCGAGCCCCGCGGGCAGCCCGCGTCCGGCCGCCCAGTCGCGCAGCAACGCCTCGTCGTCGCTTGTGCCGGCGAGGAGCCGGGCGGCGGCGAGCGACTCCGTGCTGCCCGCGGCGGCGCTCTCGAGCAGTGACCTGGCCGTGGTCGCCAGCCGCCCGCGCACCGCCGGCTGCTCGGCACGGGGCACGAAGAAGGGGATGACGCGGTGCTCCGCGTAGGCGGCCACCCGGGTCAGGATCGAGGAGTTTGTCTCCCGCGGCCACGCTGCGGTGACGACGCCCACGAAGGCGTCCGGCGAGACCTCGGCTGTCGACACGCCGTCGAGCAGGGCGGCCCACACCACCGCCCGGGCCTGCGGGTCGGGCACAAGGGGAAGCTGCTCCGGCAGCAGCGCCACCGTCTCCGCCGAGAGCCGCACCCGGGCCCACGTCAGGTCGGAGGCGTTGGGCAGGACCAGCGCCGGCACGGGGACGCCGGCGAGCGCCGGCAGCGGGGTGGCCGGGCCCGTCACCGTCACCCGCGCGCGGGCCCGCTCCACGCCACCGGTCCAGGCGGCCACGTCCACGGCGTGCGGCCGGTCCGCCGGGAAGTCCCGCGGCGCCTCCCGGACGACTGTGGCTGACCGGACGACCGCGGGCGGCCGGGTGGCCGCACCCGGCGCGTCCCCGCCCGGTCCCCAGTCGTCCCGTCCCGGGTCCGTGTCGAGGTCGACCGACAGCGTGTCCCGGCCGGCGGTGAGGAGCCAGGCCTGGGACCACGCCTCCAGGTCCGTGCCGCTCGCCTTCTCGATGGCGGCGAGGAATTCGGCCAACGTGCCGTTGCCGTATGCCGTGTCGGCGAGATAGGCGCGCACGCCCGCGACGAACGCCGCGTCCCCGACGTAGGCGATGAGCTGACGCAGGGCGGCCGACCCCTTGGCGTAGGAGATGCCGTCGAAGTTCTGCAGGGCGCTCTGCGCGTCGAGGGCGGCCACCCCGGCGACGGGATGCGTCGACGGGCTCCGCTCGGCGGCATACCCCCACACCTTGCGCGCGATGGTCCCGTCGACCCACGCGTCGGTGTAGCCGGTCGCGTCAACGAGGCAGCGGTGGGACATGTACTCCGCGAACGACTCGTTAAGCCACAGGTCGTCCCACCACCGCATGGTGACGAGGTCGCCGAACCACATGTGCGAGAGCTCGTGTGAGACGGTGTTGGCGCGGCCGAGCAGCTCGTCCCGGGTGGCGGCGCCGCGGAAGAGGTACTGGTCGCGCACCGTGACGCAGCCCGGGTTCTCCATGGCGCCGGCGTTGAACTCCGGCACGAAGACCTGGTGGTACTCCCCGAACGGGTAGCGAATGCCGAACAAGTCGTGGAAGTAGTCGAACGACCGTCGGGTGGTGTCGAGGATCTCGGGGGCGTGCCGCTCGAGAGGACCGCGGAGCGACGCCCGCGCATGCACCCCGAGCGGTATGCCGTCGTGCTCGGCGCGCACGGAGACGTAGGGCCCCGCGCACACCGTGACGAAGTACGTCGCGAGGGGACGGGTCGTGGCGAGCGACCACTGCCCCGGCCCGTCCTGGGTGGCGGCCCCATTGCCGATGACGCTCCAGCTCTCCGGCACGCGGACGGTGACGTCGTAGGGCGCCTTGAGGTCCGGCTGGTCGAAGCACGCGTAGACGCTCGGGGCCGCATCGAGGAAGAGGTGCCCGTAGACGTAGTCCTCACCGTCGGCAGGGTCGGTTGCCCGGTGCAGCCCCTGCCCGTCGCGGCTGTAGGCCATCGTCGCCTCGACCACGAGCTCGTTGTCCTCGCGGAGCCCCGGGAGCGCGAGCCGACCGTCGACTGGCGTCCCGACCTCCAGCGGCTCGCCGCCCAGCACGGCGGACGTGACGTCGCGCGCCTTGAGGTCGATCCAGCTGTCGGCGCCGGGCTGCCGGCACGTGAAGCGGACGGTCGTGCGCGACCCGAAGACCTCCGGTCCCCGGTCGAGGTCGAGCTCCACGGCATACGACGTGACGGTGATGAGCCCGGAGCGCTCCCGGGCCTCGCTCAGGGTGAGGCTGCGCATGGCACCCGAGCCTGCCAGACCCGCCCGGGCGCCGCCGGGGGAAGCACGCGGGAGGGGTCAGCGGTGGATCGGGCCGCCGGCCATGTTCTCGAGGCGGGCGATACGCCGGTCCATCGGCGGGTGCGTGGCGAAGAAGCGGGAGACGTCCTTGGCGCGGAAGGGGTTGGCGATCATCATGTGGCTGGCGTTGACGATGTCCTGCTGGGGCGCCAGCGGGGCGCGGGCGACGCCGAGCTCGAGCTTGCGCAGGGCGGAGGCCAGGGCGAGCGGGTCACCGGTGAGGCGGGCGCCGTCCTCGTCCGCGTCGTACTCGCGGGTGCGGCTGATCGCCAGCTGGATGAGCATGGCCGCCAGCGGGGCGAGGAACGACATGGCGAGCAGGGCGATCGGGTTAGGCCGGTCGTCGTCGGAGCTGCCGCCGCCGAACAGGCCTGCGAACATGAGCATCTGGCCGATGGACGTGATGACTCCGGCGATGGCAGCCGCGACCGAGCCGGTGAGGATGTCGCGGTTGTAGACGTGCATCAGCTCGTGGCCGAGGACGCCGCGCAGCTCGCGCTCGTCGAGGAGCTGGAGGATGCCCTCGGTGCAGCAGACGGCGGCGTGCTGCGGATTGCGCCCGGTGGCAAAGGCATTGGGCGCCTGGGTCGGGGAGATGTAGAGGCGCGGCATGGGCTTGCCTGCGGCCGTGGACAGTTCGCGGACGATGCGGTACATCCCAGGCGCCTGCGCCTCCGAGACGGGGTAGGCGTGCATCGCCCGGATCGCGAGCTTGTCGGAGTTCCAGTAGCCGTAGAAGGTCGTGGCGACGCCGATGAGGGCGAAGAGCCAGATGTAGCGGCCACCGCCGATGAGGCTGCCCAGCGCCAGGAGCAGCGCCCAGATGGCCCCGAAGAGGGCAGCCGTCTTCAGCCCGTTGAAGTGGTTGTGCATGCCGGCTGAACGCGTGGCGGCGCGTCTGTGTTCCCGCTGGGAGGCCGCTGGGCGCGGCGGCATACTGCGGTGGCCTTGGTCACAGCTCGGTGGTTGAGCGCGAAACTACTACAGGTAGTACTACTTGCTGTAGTAGTCTTTTCCCTGCAAGCACCGAAGCCCCGGGAGACCCCGCGGAACCACAAGGAGAGAACGATGCGCAAGACCCTCGACCAGCTGATCTCCTGGACCGGCCTCATCCTCGCCGCCGTCCTGCTCGTGGCGGGCGGCCTGCTGACCTGGGCGAGCAGCTTCGTCACCAGCAACGTCAGCGAGCAGCTCACCGCCCAGCACATCACCATGCCGGGCGGAGCGGCCCTCACGACCCAGGACATGAAGGACAACCTGGCCCAGTACTCCGGGCAGCCGATGACGACCGGCGACCAGGCCAAGGCCTACGCCGACCACTACATCCTCGCCCACATGAACCAGGCGAGCGGCGGCAAGTCCTACTCCGAGGTCTCCGGCCAGTTCACCGCCCTGTCCAAGGACGCGAGCGCCGACCCGGCCCAGGTGACCAAGCTCGGCGAGCTGCGCCAGACGCTCTTCATGGGCAACACGCTGCGCGGTCTGCTGCTCTACGGCTACGCCTTCGGGACCATGGGCAAGATCGCCGGACTCGCGGCCATCGGCGCCTTCGCCGGCGCAGCGATCTTCCTCGTCCTCGGCCTCCTCGGCCTCCGGCACGCCACGACGGCTCGTGACGAGGCGGTCGGCCGGGAGCCGCGTCGGGAGCCGGTCCTGCAGTCCTGACCCGCCGGCCGGCCAGCGCCGGGGGAGCCACCGTAGGGGTGTGGCTTCCCCGGCCGCCGTTCGAGGTGTGGGCGGCCGAGCGGTCAGCGGCCGAGCGGTCAGCGGCCGAGCGGTCCGAGGAGCAGGTCCGGCTGGACGCTGACGGCGACGAGGACGGCGGTGGTGGCCAGCAGGGCAACCGTGACGGCGACCGGCCGCTCCCGCGGCGGCGCCTCCGGGTCGGGCGTCCCGGGGTCTCCCCCCGTCCGCGGGCCGTCCGCTCCGGCCGAGGTGAGCACCGGGCGCAGCCAGCGCAGGTAGACGGCCACCCCGAGCACGGCGTTGGCGGCGGCGAGCACCGCGAGCCAGAGCCAGTCCTGGGCCACGACGGGCCGCAGCGCCACGACCTTGCCGACGAGGCCGACCACGCCCGGCGGCAGCCCGGCGAGCGAGGTGAGCGCCAGGGCCAGCGCCGCGGCCTGCCACGGCCGCCGCTGCCACAGCGCGGCATACGCGCCCAGCCGGCGGCCCTGCGGGCCCACCTCGCGCACGGTGCCGGCGACCACCGCGAAGGCCACCAGCGTGGCGACGACGTAGGTGAGCAGGTAGCCGGCTGACGCCCGCACGCCGAGCCCGGACACGCTGACGAGCGGGAGCACGACCCAGCCGGCCTGGGCGACCGTGGACCAGGCGAGCAGCCGCACGACGTCGTCCTGCCGCAGGGCTACGACGTTGCCCAGGGTCATGCTGAGCACCGCGAGCACGCCGACCGCGAGCAGCCCCGGGGTGCCGAGGACCGCGACCGCACGCAGCACGACGAGGAGGCCGGCGAGAGCGGCGACCTTGGACACCGTGGCGAGGAAGGTGGCCACGGCCGTGCGGGATCCGGCGTATGCCGTGGGCGTCCACGCGTGGAACGGCGCCAGGGAGAGCTTGAAGCCGAGGCCGGCGAGGATGATGACGACCGCGAGCGACAGGAGCGGCCTCGCGGTGTCCCCCGGCCCCGCCCCGGCGACGGCACCGGCGGCGTCGGCGGTGAGGAAGGGGCTGCCCGTCGCGAGGAACCACAGCGCCACGCCGAGGGTGAGCAGGGCGAAGGACACGAGCGAGGTGACGAGCAGCTGGACGGCGCCCGCGACGGCGGCGCGGCTGCCTCCCAGGGCGACGAGCACGACGATGGGCAGCGTCGCGAGCTCGAGCGCGACGAGCCACGTCCCCACGTCACGGCTGGCCGCCACGACGACGGTGCCCGAGAGCGCGGTGAGCAGGAGCGTGGCCTCCACCGGCTCCCGGGCGTGACCGGGCGGCGCGCCCGGGGCGCTGGCGCGCGGCCACGCGAGCGCGATGCACACGACGGCGGCGAGGCAGGCGGCGAGCTGCAGCGTGCTCGTCAGCGAGTCGGCGGTCCAGAAGCACCGCGGCGTCGACACCCGCTCGAGGGTCGTGGCCAGGCCGTCGTCCATGCACAGCGTGGACCGCGCGGAGCCGGCTGGCATCCGGGTGCCCGGGGCCGCCGCCACGGCGGCGCCGAGGGCGGCGGCCGCGGCGACGGCATACGGCCCGCGCCGCAGGGTCGGCGTGACGAGGTCCGCGAGGAGCACGCCGACCACGCCGAGGATCGGGAGCAGCGCTGGGAGCAGCGGCACGACGTCGAAGGTGAGGCCGGTCACCGGGCCACCAGCGCCACGAGCGCCTCCACGTCCGGGGCGGAGAGGCGCAGGAGCAGGTGCGGCACGAGGCCGAGGACGACCATGGCCGCGAGCATCGCGGCGACGAGGCCCCACCGGACCGAGTGCAGGTCCCGCACCGGGTCGGCGGCGGGGTCACCACCCTCGCCGGCCCAGACGATCCGGGCCACCCGCAGCGCGTAGGCGGCCGCGAGGGCGAGCCCGACGGCGCCGAGGACGACGCAGGCCCGCAGCAGGCCGACGGGGCGGCCGGGCCCGGGCGACCACGCGGCATACAGGGCGAGGAACTCCCCCCAGAAGCTGACGAGCCCGGGCAGCCCGAGCGCCGCGGCGAGACCCATGACGAGCGCGAGACCGAATCGCGGGGACCGGTCGCGCAACGCGGCGCGGGCCACCGTGAGGTCGGCCGACCCCCACTGCTCCTTGAGGTCGCCGACGACGAGGAACAGGAGCGCGGAGACGATCCCGTGGGCGACGTTTCCGAAGAGGGCCGCCTGCACACCGGTCGGGCTGCCGGACGCGATGGCGAGCACGACGAAGCCCATGTGGGCGACCGAGCTGTAGGCGATGAGCCGCTTGAGGTCGCGCTCGACGAGGCACGCGAGGCCTCCCCAGAGGATGCCGACGACGCCGAGGACCGCGAGCCCGGGGGCGAGCAGCGCCATGCCGTCCGGCAGCGGCAGTGCGGCGAGGCGCACGATGCCGTAGCTGCCCATCTTGAGCAGGACGGCCGCGAGGAGCACCGACCCGGCGGTGGGCGCGACGGTGTGCGCCGGCGGCAGCCAGGTGTGCACCGGCCACAGCGGCACCTTGATGGCGAGGCCGCCGACGAGGAGGGCGGCGATGGTGGCCTGGACCGCCGTCGACAGGCCCGCGCCGCGGGCTGCGGTGAGCGCGGCGAGATCGGACGTGCCGGTGGAGTGCGTGAGCAGCAGGATGCCGAGCAGCATGAGGGTCGAGCCGAGGACGGTGAAGAAGACGAACCGCCCGGCCGCGTCCGCGCGGACCGCGTCTGCCGCGTGCGGGTCGCCGAACCGGCGGATGAGCACCCACATGGGCACCAGGACCACCTCGAAGGCGAGGAAGAAGAGGACCGCGTCCCGGGCGAGGAAGGTCGCCAGGGCGCCGGCCTCGACGAGCAGGACGCAGCCGAGCAGGGTCGAGCGGCTCCCCCCGACGGGAGGTGGCCCGACGATGGTGTGCAGCACGACGACGACCCCGAGCAGCGCGGTGAGCAGGACGAGTGCCACCGACACCCCGTCGACGGCGAAGTGCCAGCGGACCCCGAGAGACCGGATCCACGGCGCGTCGACCACGGGGCGGGCGATCGCGACCGCCACGGCGAGCAGGGCGGCGAGCCCGGCGGTGGCGAGGGCGATCGGTGCGTCACGGTGGCCCGGCCGCGCCGGCGTCGGTGGCGGTGCGGCGAGCAGGACGACGGCGCCGACGAGGGGCACGAGCAGCAGGAGCGTCAGCGCCACCCGGCCACCCCCAGGACAGCCACGACCACGACGCCGGCCAGGAGCGCGAGGAGCGCCGCCGACGGGACGCCGCGGTGGACGCGGTCCCCCACCCGCCCGACGGCCCGGGTGGCGACGACGGCCGCGCGCGGGTAGGCGTCGACGACGTCGCGGTCGAGCATGACGACGAGCCGGGCGAGCCTGGTCACCGCCCCACCGACGGCGACGTAGGCCGTGTCGGCGCCGAAGCCGCGCTCGGCGCCCGAGCGGACGCGCCCGGGCAGGAGCTCGGCGGCGTCGCGGTCGCCGGTCTCGCTGACGACGAAGACGGCCGTCGCGCTCGCGGCGACGACGACGACCGAGACCGCCGCGGTCGCGACCCCCACCGACACGGTCCCGGGGACACTGAGGAGCAGCACCGTCCCGAGCGCCGTGAGGCCCGCGAGGAGCGCGACGACCAGCGCGGCGGCCAGGGTGATCGGCGGGTGGACGATGGCGTGCGGCTCACCGCCCGCCTCGAGGGCCACCGCCTCGGCGACGGCGCCCGGCTCGGGAGCAGGTGCAGCGGCCGTGAGCACCAGCCACACGCGCATGCAGTAGGCGGCGGTGAGGGCGATGGTGGCGTACAGCGCGACGACGACGAGGCCGGCCCGCACGCCGCCCCCCTCGTGCAGCCCCTCGAGCGCGGCGTCGACGACGGTGTCCTTGGTGACGAAGCCGATGAGCGGCGGCACGCCCGCGAGCGCGGCGAGCCCGATCCCGACCGCCCAGCGTAGGGCCCCGGTCCCGCGGAGCCGGCCCCGCAGCCGCGGGAGCGCCGTCGCACCGGCCAGGACCGCGAGCCAGCCGGCAGCGAGGAAGAGCAGGGCCTTGAAGAAGGCGTGTCCCACGAGGTGCCCCATGGCCGGGGCCGCGCCGGCCGCGACCGGCGCCGCCGCGAGCCCGCCGAGCAGGATGGCGATCTGGCTGAGCGTCGAGTAGGCGAGCAGCCGCTTGAGGTCGGACTGCGCGAAGGCGAGCAGCGCCGCCCAGACCATGGTGGCCGCCGCCAGGACGGCGAGGAGCGTGCGGGCGCCGTCGCTCACGGCATACAGCGGGAAGAGCCGCCCGACGACGTAGCTGCCGGCCGCCACCATCGTCGCGGCGTGGATGAGGGCTGACGCGGGCGTGGGGCCCTCCATCGCGTCGGGCAGCCAGTCGTGGAAGGGCACCAGCCCCGACTTGCCCGCCACCCCGAGGGCCACGCACACCAGCCCGGCCGTCAGGGTCGCGTCGGCGCCCGGAGCGGTGAGGACGTCCTGCAGGTCGGTGCTGCGGGCGCGGACGGCGAGCGCCACGAGCCCGACGACCATGCCGATGTCGGCGGCGCGGGTGACGAGGAAGGCCTTGTATGCCGCCCGCCGCGCGGCCGCCCGCTCGCTGTCATGCCCGATGAGCAGCCACGAGCACCAACCCATGACCTCCCAGCCGACAAGGGTGAGGGCGAGGTCGGCCGACTGGACGACGAGGAGCATCCCGGCCGCGAAGAGCGACACCGTCGCGGCGAACTGCGGGTAGCGCGGGTCGGTCGTGAGATACCACGTGGTGAAGAGCTGGATGCCGAGCACGACGAGCGCGACGACGAGGGCGAGCAGGCCCGACAGGGGGTCGGACAGCAGGTGCAGCGGCACGCTGAGGTCTCCGAGGGGCAGCCCGCCCAGGCTGTCGAGGTCGGCCGCCGCCGCCGGGGCGAGCCACTGCAGCAGCGCGAGGGCGGCGGTGACGGCCGCGCCGGCGACCGCCACGACGCGCGCCGCCGGCCCCGAGCGGGAGCCGAGGAGGCGCACGAGCAGCCCGGCCAGCGCCGCGAGGGCCGGGACGGCGACGAGCAGCGGGACGACCGCCCTCACGGCGCCAGCCCCCCTCCTCCTCCCCCGGTTCGAGGTATTCCGCTACCGGATGCGGTCGCGGAATACCTCGAATGGGCGGGAGGGGCTGGGGCGGGAGGGGCTGCGTCGGGGGCCGCAGTGAGGTCGACGGATGCGGCCCGGCGGAAGAGCAGCAGGATGACCGCGAGGGCGACGACGACCTCGGCCGCGGCGATGGTGATGACGAAGAGGGTGAGGACCGGCCCTGCGGCATACGGCGACCGGGGGCGTGAGCCGGCGGTGATGAGCAGCAGGCTCGCGCCGGCGAGGACGAGCTCGACCCCCACGAGGACGAGCACGGCGTTGCGCCGTGCGAGCACGCCGTAGACGCCGAGGCCGACGAGCAGGGCCGCGAGGCCGGCCGGCAGGAAGAGGTGGATCACTGGCGCCGCCCGCCGTCGGGCACGACGAGTCGGGACACCGCGAAGGCGCCTACGAGGGCGACGAGGAGCAGCACCGAGAGCAGCTCGAAGGGCCACACCCACGTGCCGAAGATCGCCGCGCCCACCTGCGGGGTCGTCGTCGGCGGCCCGTCCAGGTCGACCGTGCCCGCCCCGAGGACGGGCAGGGCGAGCGCCGCGACGAGCGCCGTCGTCGCGGCGCCGAGCACGCCACCGGCGACCCGCTGCCACAGCCTGGTCCCGATGTGCGCGTGCGGCCCGATCGGGGCGCGGGTGAGCATGAGGGCGAAGAGGACGAGCACCACGATCGCGCCCACGTAGACGAGCAGC
Organism: Intrasporangium sp.; assembly: GCF_035688975.1. GTDB lineage: Bacteria > Actinomycetota > Actinomycetes > Actinomycetales > Dermatophilaceae > CALMNV01. The sequence goes on from NZ_DASSMH010000090.1 coordinate 52,214, forward strand.
TGGACCAGCCCCACCAGCTCCTGGCCCAGCACGAGGTAGCACCCGGCGAGGGAGCCGAGGCAGACGAGCAGCCAGAGGGCGGCGTGCACGACGTGCCGCGTCGTCACCGCGAGCGCGCCGCAGACGGCGGTGACCAGCCCGACCGCGGCGAAGACGATGTCGCGAGTCGTCACTCCTGCTCTCCCGTCGCGTGCTCCGGCGGCATCGGCGGCCCACCGGCGGCGGGCGGCTGCGTGCCCGGCGCCTCCGCAGCGACCCGCGGGCGGGCCGGGCCCCTGCCGGCCGGGCGGGGCGGCTTCGCGGCGGCCGTGACCTCTGCGGGGACCGCCGAGGCCGGGTCGAGCGGCGGCGGGGGCGGCACGGTCTCCATCCACGCGCGCAGCCGGTCCTTCTCGTGGAGCAGGTCGCGGATGTCGAGCTCGGCGTACTCGAACTCGGGGCTCCAGTGCAGCGCGTCGAAGGGGCACACCTCGACGCAGATGCCGCAGTACATGCACAGCGAGAAGTCGATGGCGAAGCGGTCGAGCACGTTGCGCTGCCGCGCCCGGCCGCCCGGCGTCGTGGCGGGGATCTCCTCCTTGTGCGAGTCGATGTAGATGCACCAGTCGGGGCACTCGCGCGCGCAGAGCATGCAGGACGTGCAGTTCTCCTCCGTGAGCGCGATGACCCCCCTGCTGCGCGGCGGCAGTGCCGGCCGCACGTCGGGATACTCCGCGGTGTGCGCGTGCCGGGTCAGGGAGCGGGCCGTCGTCGCGAGCCCCTTGGCCAGCCCGGGCAGCAGGCCCCCGAGCCGGCCCTCCGGCGGCTGCCCGGTCACCGGGTCACCACCACGACGACAGACGTGACGGCAAGCTGGAGCAGGGCGACCGGCACGAGCCACACCCACGCGAGGCGCTGCAGCTGGTCCTCGCGCAGCCGCGGCCACGACACCCGCAGCCAGATGACCACGACGGCGACGGCGAAGCCCTTGAGCAGCGTCCAGAGCCAGCCGAGCGTGTCCGGCAGCGGGCCGGCCCAGCCGCCGAGGAACAGCACGGCGAAGAGGAGGGAGAGGACGACGATGCCGGCGTACTCGGCGAGGAGGAAGAAGGCGAAGCGCAGCCCGGTGTACTCCGTGAAGACGCCGAAGACGATCTCGGAGTCGGCCACGGGCATGTCGAAGGGCGGCCGCTGCAGCTCGGCGAGCGCGCACACGAGGAAGACGACGGCCCCGGGAAGCTGCCACACGAGCCACCAGGGGCTCCAGGCGGCCGCGATGCCGGTCAGCGACAGGGTGCCGGCCGCGAGCGCCACCGAGGCGACCGCCAGCACCATCGGCAGCTCGTAGGACAGCAGCTGGGCAGCCGCCCGCATCGCGCCGAGCAGGGAGTACTTGTTGGCCGAGGCCCAGCCCGCCATGAGCGTGCCGACGATGCCCACCCCGATGACGGCGAGGACGAGCAGCACGCTGGCGTCGACCTGCGCACCGACGACGGACGGGGACAGGGGGACGACCGCGAGCGCGACGAGGTAGGGGATGAGCCCCACCGCCGGGGCGAGCCGGAAGACCCACCGGTCCGCCCGGGCGGGGGTGACGTCCTCCTTCTGGACGAACTTCACCCCGTCGGCGACGAGCTGGGCCCACCCGTGGAAGCCCCCGGCATACATCGGCCCGAGCCGGCCCTGCATGTGGGCCATGACCTTGTGCTCGGCCTGGCCGACGAGGAGCGGCAGGACGAGGAAGGCCGCGAGCACGGCGCCCGCGCGCAGCACGACCTCGAGCACCGACGTGGCCACGGTCACCGCACGCTCACCGCGCTCACCGGGGCCCCCACTCGGGCCCCGGCACGCCGGGCGCCTGGACGCGGCGCCGGGAGGGCGCGCGCCCGGCGTCGCCGTGGCCCTCCCCCGGCTCCTTGCCGCCGGGCCACGTCTTCGCGGCGCGGGCGGCGAGGACGAAGGACTTGCGCAGCGGCGTGCCCTCGAAGCCGTCGGGGAGCAGGAGCGGGCGCAGCCCGAGACCGGTGCCGTCGTCGTAACCGGCGAAGTCGATGCCGAACATCTCGTGCGTCTCCCGCTCGGGCCAGGCGGCGCCCGGGAACAGGCCGGTGAGCGACGGCGCCGCCGCCCCCTCCGGGAGTCGGGTGCGCAGCAGGACCGAGCGCAGCTGCCGGGGGGCGCCGATGGCGAGCAGGTGGCAGACGAGGTCGAAGCCGGCGTCGGCGTCGGCGTCGGTCTGGTCGACCGCCGTGAACCAGTCGAAGTAGCGAAACCCGTCGTCGCGCAGCCGGCCGACCGTCGCCACCCAGTCGGCGAGCGGCACGTCACGCACGTCGGTGACCCTCATCCGTCGCTCCCGTCCGGGTGCGCGGCGCCCGCGACGCCGCTGTGGCCGGTCGGCGCCAGCAGCAGCGGGCGGGTGACGTCGCCGGCCGTGCCGGTGCGCGTGCCGGCATACCGCCGCCGCAGCGTCTCGGTCGAGAGCCGCTCGGCCGCGATCTTCTCCTGCAGGCGGATGATGCCGTGCAGCAGCGCCTCCGGCCGGGGCGGGCACCCGGGCACGTAGACGTCGACCGGGACGACCTGGTCGACGCCCTTGGTGACGCTGTAGGAGTCCCAGTAGGGGCCGCCGGTGTTGGAGCAGGCGCCGAAGGAGATGACGTACTTCGGCTCGGGCATCTGGTCGTAGAGACGCCGGATCGCCGGCGCCATCTTGTCGGTGACCGTGCCGGACACGACCATGAGGTCGGCCTGCCGTGGCCCCGGCGCGAAGGGGATGACCCCGAGCCGGATGAAGTCGTGCCGGCCCATCGAGGCGGCGATGAACTCGATGGCGCAGCAGGCGAGGCCGAAGTTGAAGACCCACAGCGAGTAGCGCCGGCCCCAGTTGAGCACGACCTTGATCGGCCTCGGGGCGTGCTCGCCGACGGCCCCCATCCGGACGGAGTCGAGCGCGACGGGCCGGACCGTGGGAAGCGGCAGGTCCACCTCGCGCCCGGTCGCCATCACACCCACCTCAGCAGACCGCGCCGGGCGGCGTGGCCGAGGCCGAGGACGAGCACGGCGAGGAAGATGCCCATCTCGACGAGGCTGGCCGCGCCGAGCCGGGCGTCGCGCAGCACGGTCGCCCAGGGGAAGAGGTAGACGGCGTCGACGGCGAAGACGACGTAGAGGAACGAGTAGACGAAGTAGCGCACCTTGGTCTGCGCCCAGCCCACGCCCACCGGGTCGACACCCGACTCGTAGGTCGTGAGCTTGGCCGCGACCGAGGCCGTCGGCGCGAGCAGGCGGCGCGCGACCATGGCCGCCGTGACGAGGAGCACCCCTGCTCCCACGACGGCGGCGACGGCGACATACCCGACCATGGGAAGCAGCCTAGTTGGCGGGGGCGCCGCACGGTGGGGCGGCTGGCCGGTGTGAGGCCGGCATCAGGACACCGTCAGCGTGCCCCCGTCACGAGCCCGTCAGCGGGCCCACGTCACGAACGTGACGACGAGGTCGCCCCGGCCGAGGTCGCGCACGTGGGTCGAGTGGCCCGCTGCGCGCGAGCCCTCGACGACCCGTCCCCAGCCCGAGGCGTCGTTGCTCGCCGGCGCGCCTGCCGCACCGGGCCGCGCGGCGGCGCCGACCGTCGTCGTGCTGTCGAGGTGGCTGTAGATCAGGGCCAGCTCGTCGTAGTCGTGCTTGTTGGGGTGCTGGTTCGTGCCCGGGCTGTTGGTGTAGTCCATGCACGTGCCGAGGTTGGCGTTGGTGAAGTTCTCGTCCTGGTGGTCGAGGCCGAGGGTGTGGCCGATCTCCTGGCAGGTGACGAGGTTGCGCCAGGCGGGCGTGTTGTACGTGCTCGTCGAGAAGTACGTGTCGTTGAGCTTCACCGTGCCCTGGGTGATGTGGACGCCGCCGGTGACCGAGATCGACGCGACGCCGAGCCAGCCCGTGTTGCCGTAGCGGGCGTTGCAGACCTCGACCCGTCCCGCGGTCGGGCGACAGTTCTTGGGGGCCGTCGAGCCGGTCACGACGCTCGTGTCGAGGACGGCCGACTTGGTCCAGTCGGCCGAGGCTCCCTGCAGGCTCGTGTCCCACTGGGAGGAGACGTTGTCACCGAGCCGGACCGTGAACGGGTTGCTCGTGCGCGCCCAGTGGTAGCCGCCCCACGAGTGGGTGGCGGACGCGGCGCTCGGGACGAGGAGGGTGACACTTGCCGCCGCGGCCACCGCGGCGAGGACTCGTGGACGCATGGGGCCTTCTCCCTGGTATGCCGCACGGCTGGGCCGGGTCGCCAGCCTCGCCTCCCACTGTGGACCCCCGCGCCCTCCGCCGCCACCCGGGACGGCGGCGAATCCGGGGTGCACGGCGGGTGACGGCGGGTGTCGGAATGTTGTCCGGAGATTGACGGTTGACCAGACGGTTCGACCGGACGACCTACCATGGAATGAGCCCACCGCCACAAGCCGGGCTCGCGACCGACAGGGAAAGCTCGAGGCACTCTCCACCATGAACACCAAGACCGTCCAGCGGCTCGACCGGGTCGTCATCCGATTCGCAGGGGACTCCGGGGACGGGATGCAGCTCACGGGTGACCGCTTCACCTCCCAGACGGCGCTGCTCGGCAACGACCTGTCGACGCTGCCGAACTTCCCCGCCGAGATCCGGGCGCCGCAGGGCACCCTGCCCGGCGTGTCGAGCTTCCAGCTGCACTTCGCCGACCACGCCGTCCTCACCCCCGGCGACGCGCCCGACGTCCTCGTCGCGATGAACCCCGCGGCCCTCAAGGCCAACCTGCGGGACCTGCCCCGGGGCGCGACGATCATCGCGGACACCGACGAGTTCACCAAGCGCAACCTGGCCAAGGTCGGGTATGCCGCGAACCCGCTCGAGGACGGCTCGCTCGAGTCCTGGCACGTCCACCCCCTCGCGCTCACCTCGATCACCGTCGAGGCGCTCGCCGCCTTCTCCAGCCTCAGCCGCAAGGAGAAGGAGCGGGCCAAGAACATGTTCGCCCTCGGGCTGCTCTCCTGGCTCTACACCAGGCCGATGTCCGGCACCGAGTCGTTCCTCCAGGCGAAGTTCGCCGACAAGCCGGACATCCTCGAGGCCAACCTCGCGGCGCTGCGGGCGGGCCACCACTACGGCGAGACGACCGAGGACTTCGCGGTCAGCTACGAGGTGGCGCCCGCCGCGATGCCCCCGGGCACCTACCGCAACGTCACCGGCAACACGGCGCTCTCGCTCGGCCTCGTGGCGGCGGCGCACCGGGCCGGCATCCCCCTCTTCCTCGGGTCCTACCCGATCACCCCGGCCTCCGACATCCTGCACACCCTCGCGCGCCTCAAGCGCTACGGCGTGGCCACGATGCAGGCCGAGGACGAGATCGCCGGCGTCGGCGCGGCGCTCGGCGCCTCCTTCGGGGGCGCCCTCGGCGTGACGACGACCTCCGGGCCGGGCCTCGCCCTCAAGGCCGAGACGATCGGGCTCGCCGTGTCGCTCGAGCTGCCGCTCATCGTGTGCGACATCCAGCGCGGCGGGCCGTCGACCGGCCTGCCGACCAAGACGGAGCAGGCCGACCTGCTCCAGGCCCTCTACGGGCGCAACGGCGAGTCGCCCGTGGCCGTTGTCGCGCCCTCGACCCCGGCGGACTGCTTCGACATCGCGGTGGAGGCGGTGCGGATCGCGACGACCTACCGCACGCCCGTCATCATCCTGTCCGACGGCTACCTGGCCAACGGCTCGGAGCCGTGGCGGCTGCCACGCACGAGCGAGCTGCCGGACCTCACGGTCGAGTTCACGACGGAGCCCAACGACACGGACGCCAAGGGCGAGCCCGTGTTCCACCCCTACCTGCGCGACCCGCAGACGCTGGCCCGGCCGTGGGCCGTGCCCGGCACGCCGGGCCTCGAGCACCGCGTCGGCGGCATCGAGAAGGCTGACGTCACCGGCAACATCTCCTACGACCCGGACAACCACGACCGGATGAGCCGGCTGCGGCAAGCCAAGATCGACGGCATCGCGTCGACGGTCCCGCCCCTCGAGATCGACGACCCGACCGGAGACGCCGACGTGCTCGTCCTCGGCTGGGGCTCGACCTACGGCCCCATCGCCGCGGCGGTCCGGCTGGCCCGCGCCACGGGAGCCCGGGTCGCCCAGGCGCACCTGCGCCACCTCGCGCCCTTCCCGAGCAACACCGGTGAGGTGCTGCGGGGCTACAGCCGGGTCATCGTGCCGGAGATGAACCTCGGCCAGCTCGCCATGCTGTTGCGCGCGCGCTACCTCGTCGACGTGCGGTCCCACACCTCCGTGCGCGGGCTGCCCTTCCCGGCCACCGAGCTCGCCGACGTCGTCGTGTCCGCAGTCAAGGAGCTGGCTGCCACCGACCTGCGCCTCAAGGAGCCCGTCCGATGACCACCCTCGACCTCGGTATGCCGGCACACGGCGGCGCCAGCGGCACGGCCGGCGTCCCACGCCTCGGTGAGGGCGACTCGCTGACGAAGAAGGACTTCACCTCCGACCAGGAGGTCCGCTGGTGCCCCGGGTGCGGTGACTACGCCATCCTCGCCGCCGTCCAGGGCTTCCTGCCCGAGCTCGGCCTGAAGCGCGAGAACATCGTGTTCGTCTCGGGCATCGGCTGCTCGTCGCGCTTCCCCTACTACCTCGACACCTACGGGATGCACTCCATCCACGGCCGCGCCCCCGCCATCGCGACCGGGCTGGCGGCCTCGCGCGAGGACCTGTCGGTGTGGGTCGTCACCGGGGACGGCGACGCCCTCTCCATCGGCGGCAACCACCTCATCCACGCCCTGCGCCGCAACGTCAACCTCAAGATCCTGCTGTTCAACAACGAGATCTACGGGCTGACCAAGGGCCAGTACTCGCCGACGTCGCACGTCGGCCAGGTGACGAAGTCGACCCCGCTCGGTTCGCTCGACACGCCCTTCAACCCGGTGTCGCTCGCGCTCGGCGCGGAGGCCAGCTTCGTCGCCCGCACCATGGACTCGGACCGCGCGCACCTGACGTCGGTCCTGCGGGCCGCCGCGGAGCACCGTGGGTCGGCCCTGGTGGAGATCTACCAGAACTGCCCGATCTTCAACGACGGGGCGTTCGCCGTGCTCAAGGACCGCACCGAGGCGCAGGCCCGGATCCTCCAGCTCGTCGACGGGCAGGAGGTCGCGGCCGGCGACACGGTCGTCGTCCGGGACCAGCGCGGCTCGCTGTCCGTCGTGCCGCGGACCGAGGCCGACCCCGGGCAGGTCGTCGTGCACGACGTCCACGCCGAGGACCCGTCGGCGGCATTCGCCCTGTCGCGACTCGACACCCCCGACATGGGCCACGTCCCGATGGGGGTCTTCCGCTCCGTGGACCGGCCGACCTACGACGACGGCCTGCGCGCGCAGCTCGCCTCCGCGTCGACCGGCCCGGTCACCGACGCCGACATCGACGCCCTCCTCGCGGGACGGGACACCTGGACCGTGGGCGGGTGACCGCGCCGGACACGGCGACCGCGACTCCTGCGCGCCCCGTCTCCCGGGGACCCGGCTCCGGCGAGGTGGGGCGGGGCACGCTCCTCGGCATCGCGGCATACGGCATCTGGGGCTTCTTCCCGCTCTACTTCGACGCGCTCAAGCCGGCCGGCGCGTGGGAGATCCTGGCCCACCGCATCCTCTGGACGCTGGTCGTCTGCGTGCTGGTGCTCGCGGCCACCCGTGACGTCCGGTGGGTCGCACCGCTGGTGCGCCGTCCCCGCACGATGCTCGCCATCGCCGTGGCCGCCGGCCTCATCGCAGTCAACTGGGTGGTCTACGTCGGTGCCGTCACGGCGGGGCACGTCAGCGACGCGGCGCTCGGCTACTTCCTCAACCCGCTCGTCACGGTCGCGCTCGGGGTGGTCGTCCTCAAGGAGCGGCTGCGGCCCCTCCAGTGGGTCGCCGTCGCCATCGGCGTCGTGGCCGGCCTGTTTCTCGCCGTCGCGGGCGGCCGGGTCCCGTGGGTCGCGCTCGTCCTCGCCATGTCGTTCGCACTGTACGGCCTGACCAAGAACCGGCTGGGGGCCACCTTGCCGGCGTTGCACGGGCTGACGGTCGAGACGGTCGTGCTCGCCCCCGTCGCCGCCGTGATCCTCGCGGTCGTCGGCGCCCACGGCGGCCTGGAGCTCGGCCGTCACGGCGGTGTGCACACGGCCCTGCTCGTCGGGTCGGGCGTCGCGACGTCGTTGCCGCTGCTCGCCTTCGCCGCCGCGGCGAGGCGGATCCCGCTCGTGACGGTCGGGCTGATCCAGTTCCTCACCCCGGTGCTGCAGCTGCTCTGCGGGGTGTTGCTGCTGGGCGAGGTCGTGCCGCCGGCGCGGTGGGTGGGCTTCGGGATCGTGTGGGTGGCTCTGGTCGTGCTCACGGTCGACTCGCTCCTCGCGCTGCGCCGCGCCACCGCGGCGCGACCCGCCGCGTGAGCGCCACTGCGATCAGCTGATCAACTGATCAACTGGCAGATCAACTGGCAGCCGCTGCTGCCCTGACGACCCCACTCGCCAGTTGATCCGCCAGTTGATGAGCTGGCTCATGGGCGAGCGCGATCAACTGGCAGATCAACTGGCAGTCGTTGCTGCCCTGGTGACCACAACCGCCAGTTGATCTGCCAGTTGATCCTCGCGCCGCGGCCAGCACGCCGCGCCGCGCGCCCTGAGGCGACGAGACCGGCTCGGTATGCCGGGTCGGCCGGGTCGGCCGGGTCGGCCGGGCAACGGCTCGGGGCCCGGGCACAATGGGCCCATGACTGAGCAGCCGATGCGGACCGAACACGACTCCATGGGCGAGGTGCAGGTGCCCGCCGACGCCTTGTGGGGCGCCCAGACGGCCCGGGCCGTCGAGAACTTCCCGATCAGCGGGCAGCCGGTCCCGCCGGGCGTCGTCCACGCCCTCGCTCAGCTCAAGGCCGCGGCCGCCGAGGTCAACGCGGACCTCGGAGTGCTCGACCGGCCGCGTGCCGAGGCCATCGCCGCCGCCGCCCGGGAGGTGGCCTCCGGCCAGCACGACGACCACTTCCCCATCGACGTCTTCCAGACCGGTTCGGGCACCTCGACCAACATGAACGTCAACGAGGTCGTCGCCCGGCTCGCGTCGCTGTCGAGCGGCCTGTCCGTCCACCCCAACGACCACGTCAACGCGGGCCAGTCGAGCAACGACACCTTCCCGAGTGCCCTGCGCATCGCAGCCACGGACGCCGCCCTGTCCGGGCTCGTGCCCGCCCTGACCCACCTCGCCGCGTCCCTGGCCCGCAAGGAGGCCGAGTTCGCCGACGTCGTCAAGTCCGGCCGCACCCACCTCATGGATGCCGTCCCCGTCACCCTCGGACAGGAGATGGGCGGCTACCGCCACCAGGTCGAGCTCGGCGCGGCCCGGGTCACGCGTGCGGCGAGCGCGACGTGCGAGCTGCCGCTCGGCGGCACCGCGGCCGGCACCGGGATCAACGCCGCGCCGGGCTTTGCCGCCAAGGTCATCGACAAGGTGGCGCAGGCGAGCGGCATCCCCTTCGTCGAGGCGCAGAACCACTTCGAGGCCCAGTCCGCGCAGGACGCCGTCGTCGAGCTGTCGGGGGCGGTCAAGGTCGTCGCCGTCAGCCTCACCAAGATCTGCAACGACCTGCGGTGGATGTCCTCCGGGCCACGCACCGGCCTCGGCGAGATCCACCTGCCCGACCTGCAGCCCGGGTCGAGCATCATGCCGGGCAAGGTCAACCCCGTGATCTGCGAGGCCACCCTCATGGCCTGCGCGCAGGTCATCGGCAACGACGTCGCGATCACGACGGCGGGGGCCGCGGGCAACTTCGAGCTCAACGTCATGCTCCCGGTGCTCGCCAAGAACGTCCTCGAGTCGATCACCCTGCTCGCCGCCACGGCGCGGCTGCTCGCCGACCGGTGCGTCGACGGCATCACCGCCGACGTCGAGCACGCCCGCGAGCTGGCCGAGTCCTCGCCGTCCATCGTCACGCCGCTCAACCGCTACATCGGCTACGAGGCGGCCGCCGCCGTCGTCAAGCAGGCCGTCAAGGAGCGCCGCACGATCCGCGAGGTGGTCATCGAGCAGGGCCACGTCGGCGACGGCAAGCTCACCGAGGACCAGCTCGACGAGGCGCTCGACGTGCTCGCCATGACGCGGCCGCCCCGCGCCGACTGACCTTTCCCTCGACTCCCCTGCCGGTTCGAGGTATTCGCCGACCGCGGGCGGTCGGCGAATACCTCGAACCGCTGGGGGTCGCGGGCGCCTCAGCCGACGCGGGCGACGACCGACAGGGCGAGCGCCTGCAGGGCGGCCTTCGCATCGCTGTCCGGCAGCGGGTCGAGCAGTCGCTGCGCGGCCCGCGCGACGGCATACGTCTCCTCGCGAGCGCGCTCGAGAGCCGGGTGCGCGCGCAGCAGGGTCAGGGCCTCGCGCAGACCGGCCTCGTCGGCGGACAGGTCGCGGGACAGCAGCTCGAACAGCCGCGCGTCGGCTGGGTCGGCCGACTCCTTGGCCCGCAGGACCGCGAGGGTGTCGACGCCCTCGCGCAGGTCGGTGCCCGGGGTCTTGCCCGTCTCCTCGGTGTCCGAGGCGATGTCGATCAGGTCGTCGGCGAGCTGGAAGGCGATGCCGACCTTCTCGCCGTACGCGCGCATGATCTCGACCGTCCGGGCGGAGCCGCCGCCGAACATCGCGCCGTACCGCCCCGCCGTCGCGATGAGCACCCCGGTCTTGTCCGCGAGCACCTGCAGGTAGTAGTCGACCGGGTCGACGCCCGGCGGACACGGACGGTCGTCGCGGATCTGGCCCGCGCACAGCCGCACGAAGGTCTGCGCCTGGATGCGCACCGCCTCGGCGCCCAGCCCGGCGATCAGCTCCGAGGCCTTGCCGAAGAGCAGGTCCCCGACGAGGATCGCCGTGGAGTTGTCGTATGCCGCGTTGGCCGACGGCACGCCGCGGCGCACCGTCGCCTCGTCCATGACGTCGTCGTGGTAGAGCGAGGCGAGGTGGGTCAGCTCGACGCCCGCCGCGGCGCGCACCACGTCGTCGTTGATGCCGCCGGCGAGCTCGCCCGCGAGCAGCGTCAACAGCGGCCGGAACCGCTTGCCGCCGGCGGCCACGAGGTGACCGGACGCCTCGGCGATGAAGGGGTCGTCGTGGTCCACGACCTCGCGCAGCAGCAGGTCGACGCGGGCCAGCCCGTCCTGCAGACGTGCCGTCAGCTCGTCCGTCGCTCCGGGGACGGTGAGCACGGGCGGGGTCGCCTGCATGGTCATCGGGGTCCTGCCGCTCGGGCGCTGCGCGGGGTCATCACCGGCGGTCAGCGGATGAACTGCGAGGCGCGGTCGCTGAGGTCGAGCAGCGCGGACGGCAGCACCCCGAGCGCCAGGGTGACCATGGTGCCGATGGCGATGGAGAACGTCGTCACCGGCGACGGCGTCACGACGGCCACGGTGTCGTCGGGCGCGTCGCTGAAGAACATGAGCACGATGACGCGGGCGTAGACGAAGACCGTGATGGCACTGCACACGACGCCGATGACGGCGAGGACCGTGCCGGTCGCGCCGCCCGTGCCGACGGCCGCGGCGAACACGCCGAACTTCGCGACGAAGCCCGACGTCAGCGGTATGCCGGCGAAGGCGAGCATGAGGAAGCCGAAGGCCGCGGCGGTGACCGGGTGTCTCCTGCCGAGGCCCGCCCACTGCGAGAGGTGGGTCGCCTCGCCGCCGTTCTGACGCACGAGGGAGACGATGGCGAAGGCGGCGACGGTCGAGAAGCCGTAGGCCACGATGTAGAAGAGGACCGCGCTCACCGACTTCTTGTCGAAGGCGAGCACGCCGACGAGGATGAAACCGGCGTGCGCGATCGAGGAGTAGGCGAGCAGGCGCTTCAAGTCCGTCTGGGTGACCGAGAGCACCGAGCCGACGACCATGGTGAGGATGGCGACGAGGACGACCGCGTTGGTCCACTCCCACCGCGCGGTGTCGAGCCCGACGTAGGCGAGCCGGAGCATGGCGCCGAAGGCCGCCGCCTTGGTGCACGCCGCCATGAAACCGGTGACGGGGGTCGGCGCGCCCTGGTAGACGTCGGGAGTCCAGGCGTGGAAGGGCACGGCCCCCACCTTGAAGAGCAGCCCGACGAAGACGAGGAAGGCCCCGGGGATGAGCAGGCCGTTCATCGCGAGCGGCCCCGCCCCCACGGCCTTGCTGAGGTCGCCGAAGTAGACCGACCCGGCGTAGCCGTAGAGCAGCGCGGTGCCGAAGAGGAAGAACGCCGAGCTGAAGGCTCCGAGGAGGAAGTACTTGAGCGAGGCCTCCTGCGACAGCAGGCGTCGGCGCCGGGCGAGACCGGAGAGGATGTAGAGCGGCAGGGAGAGCACCTCGAGGGCGACGAACATGCCGATGAGGTCGTTCGTCGTCGGGAAGAGCATCATGCCGCCGATGGCGAACATGGTCAGCGGGAAGACCTCGGACGTGAGCGCCCCGGCGCGGGCGGCCGCCGCCTCCAGGGGCGAGCCCGGGGTGGACGCGCCGCTCGGCGTGAACGCGTCGGGACCGACGCCGCCGAACCGCTCCGCCATGGTGAGCACGCCGAGCAGGCCGAGCAGGATGATGGTGCCCTGCAGGAAGAGCGCGGGACCGTCCACCGCGAGGGCGAAGAGGCGCCGGTTGGTGGCCGCGTCGGTCAGGCCCATGGTCAGGCCCTGGTGCCCGGCCGCGACGACGACGGCGACGAAGCCGCCGACGAGACCCGCGACCGCGACCGACGTCTGGGCGACGTGGCGGCGCTCGCGGGGCGCGAACGCCTCGACGAGCACCCCCACGATGGCGGCGGTGAAGACGACCAGCAGCGGCAGGATCGCGAGGTAGTCGACGTTGGACTGCGCGAATGCGGCCGGAGCGACGGTGGTCACTTCGTGCTCCCTTCAGCTGCGGCGTTCGTGCCGCCGGCGTGGACGTACGACAGCGTGGCGTCGACGGCCGGGTTGATCAGGTCGGTCGCGAGCCTGGGGAAGAAGCCGAGGACGAGCAGCAGGGCGAGCAGGGGGGCCGCCACGAGCTGCTCGCGCCGGGTGAGGTCCCGTATGCCGGTGAGCCCCTCCGGGGTGGGCCCGGTCGCCATGCGCTTGTACATGAGCAGCACGTAGAGCGCCGCGAGGACGATCCCGGCGGTGGCGAGGACGGCGGCCATAGGCTGGGTCTGGAAGGTCCCGACGAGGACGAGGAACTCCGAGACGAAGGTCGACAGCCCGGGCAGCGACAGCGCCGCGAGCCCGGCCACGAGGAAGATCCCGGCGAGGCCGGGCGTGACGCGCTGCCAGCCGCCGTAGTCGGGGATGCGCTTGCTCCCCCGCCGCCGCACGAACATCGCGGCGAAGAGGAAGAGCGCGGCCGTCGAGAAGCCGTGGTTGAGCATGTAGAGGGACGAGCCGGCCCACCCGACGTCGGTGAGGGCGAAGATGCCGAGCACGATGAAGCCGAAGTGGCTGACCGACGTGTAGGCGATGAGGCGCATCATGTCGGTCTGGCCGATGGCGAGCAGCGCGCCGTAGAGCACCGAGACGACCGCGAGGACGATGACGACGGGGGTGGCCCACCGGCTCGCCTCGGGGAAGAGCTGGAGGCAGAAGCGGATCATCCCGAACGTGCCGACCTTGTCGAGCACGCCGACGAGCAGCGTCGCGGTGGCCGGGCTCGACTCCGTCGCGGCGTCGGGCAGCCACGTGTGGAAGGGGACCATCGGCGCCTTGATCGCGAAGGCGAGGAAGAAGCCGAGGAAGAGCAGCCGCCCGGTCGTCGGGTCGAGCGAGAGCCCGGTGAGCCGGGAGACGAGGAAGCCGTCGGCGCCGCCCGGGCCCTGCAGGTAGAGGGCGATCACCGCGACGAGCATGACCAGGCCACCGGCGAGCGAGAAGAGGAGGAACTTCATCGCGGCATACTGCCTCCGCGGCCCGCCGTACTGACCGATGAGGAAGTAGACCGGGATGAGCATCGCCTCGAAGAAGACGTAGAAGAGGAAGACGTCCGTCGCCGCGAACACCCCCACCATGAAGGTCTCGAGCACGAGGAGCAGCGCGAAGTAGGTCTTCGCCCGCCGCCCGCTGTCACCGGCGTCCGTGCGCTCCGGCACGTCGTGCCACGCGGCGAGGAGGCACACCGGGGTGAGGACGAGCGCCATGAGGATGAGCACGAGCGCGATGCCGTCGACGCCGAGGGCGTAGGAGACCCCGAACTGGGGGATCCACGACCGCTGCTCGGTGAGCTGGAACTGCGTCGTGGCGCCGCGGTCGAACCGGGTGGCGGCCACGATGCCGACGACGAGCGTCAGCAGCGAGGTGCCGAGCGCGATGCGCTTGGCCTGCTCGACCGAGCCCGGGGCGAAGGCGACGACGAGCGCCCCGACGAGCGGGAGGACGCAGAGGATCGTCAGCCAGGGGACCGTGGACACGTTCGACATCAGGAGATCACCCACAGTGCACCGAGGATGGCGACGACACCGGCGAGCATCGTCAGGGCATAGGACCGGGCGAAGCCGTTCTGCACCCGCCGCAGGCGCGCGGACGTCCCCCCGATGAGGGCGGCGAGGCCACCGGCGGCGCCGTCGACCCCCTTGCCGTCGGCGAAGACGAGCGAGCGGGTCAGGTGCAGGCCGGGTCGCATGAGCAGGGCCTCGTTGATCTGGTCCTGGTAGAGGTCGTTGCGGGCGGCGCGGGTCGCGAGGCTGCCGACAGGCGCCACGACGGGCACCGGCTCGCGCCAGTAGCGCAGCCAGGCGAGCCCCGCCCCGGCGGCGATGAGCACCAGCGTGAGCGCGGTGATGAGCAGGGCCGGCAGCACCGGGTGCTCCTCGGCCGCACCGAGGCCGGACTCGGAGCCGCTGCCGAAGACCGGGTTGAGCCATCCGGTGATGATGCCGGTGGGTCCGAGGATCAGGCCGAGGAGGGCCGAGCCGACCGCGAGGACCATCATCGGCACCGTCATGACGGCCGGCGACTCGTGCGGGTGCACGTCGTCGGTCCAGCGCCTCTTGCCGTGGAAGGTCATGAAGAAGAGGCGTGACATGTAGAACGCCGTCACGCCGGCGCCCACCATGGCGGCCATCCCGAACACCCAGGGGCGCCACCCCTCGCCGATGAACGCCGCCTCGATGATCCGGTCCTTGCTCCAGAAGCCCGACAGGCCGGGGACGCCGATGATCGCCAGCCAGCCGAGGCCGAACGTCGCCCACGTGATCTTCATGGCCCCGGACAGGCCGCCGAAGCGGCGCATGTCGACCCGGTCGTTCATGCCGTGCATGACCGACCCGGCGCCGAGGAACATCCCGGCCTTGAAGAAGCCGTGGGTGAGCAGGTGGAAGATCGCGAACGCGTAGCCGACCGGCCCGAGGCCGGCGGCGAGCATCATGTAGCCGATCTGGCTCATCGTCGACGCGGCGAGCGCCTTCTTGATGTCGTCCTTGGCGCAGCCGACGATGGCTCCGAAGAGCAGCGTGATGGCACCGACGATGACGACGACGAGCTGGGCCGTGGGCGCGGCCTCGAAGACGGGGGCCGAGCGCACGACGAGGTAGACGCCGGCGGTCACCATCGTCGCGGCGTGGATGAGCGCCGACACGGGAGTCGGGCCGGCCATGGCGTCACCGAGCCAGCTCTGCAGCGGGAACTGCGCGGACTTGCCGCAGGCGGCGAGGAGCAGCATCAGCCCGAGCGCCGTCATGAACCCCTGGTTGGCACCCCCGAGGGCGGCGGACTTGGCGCCCACCGTGGCGATGTCGACGGAGCCGAAGTGGAAGAACATGAGCATGAGGGCCACGGTGAGCCCGAAGTCGCCGACGCGGTTGGCGACGAACGCCTTGTTCGCCGCCGTGGCGTAGGCGGGGTTCCAGTTCCAGAAGCCGATGAGCAGGTAGGAGGCGAGGCCGACGCCCTCCCACCCGACGTAGAGCAGCAGGTAGGAGTCCGCGAGCACGAGCAGCAGCATGGCTGCGACGAAGAGGTTGAGGTAGGCGAAGAACCGCCGCCGGTCCGGGTCGTGCGCCATGTAGCCCAGCGAGTAGACGTGGATGAGCGAGCCGACGAACGTGATGAGCAGGACGAAGACGAGCGAGAGCTGGTCGACGAGCATCCCGGCCGACACCGAGAACGACCCGCCGGCTACCCAGTCGAAGAGGTGGACCCCCTGCGGCCGGTCCCCGGTGCTGCGCCCGAGCATCGCCAGCCAGATCCCGGCGCCGACGACGAACGCCCCCCAGGACAGGCCAGTGGCAAGGACGGGCCCGAACCGGTCGGTGCGGCGGCCGCCGACGAGCAGGAGGAGGGCGCCGAGCGCCGGGAGGGCGACGAGCAGCCAGGCGTATGCCGTCAGGCCGGTGGCCGCGTGGGCCTCGCCCTCGTGCGTGGCGAGGCCGGCGGCATACGTGCCGGCCGTGGTGGCAAGAGATCCCATGCCAGTGGACATCGACCGGCGCTCCTTACAGCTTCAGCAGGTTGGCGTCGTCGACCGAGGCCGACCGGCGGGCACGGAAGATGGCCATGATGATGGCGAGCCCCACCACGACCTCGGCGGCGGCGACGACCATGACGAACAGGGCCATGACCTGCCCGTCGAGGGCGCCGTGCATCCGCGAGAAGGTGACGAGCGCGAGGTTCGTCGCGTTGAGCATGAGCTCGACGCCCATGAAGACGATGATCGCGTTGCGTCGGGTGAGGACGGCGGCGGCGCCGATCGCGAAGAGCAGCACCGCGAGGTAGACGTAGTGCAGCGGGCTCATCGGGTGCGCCCCTCCTCGATCTCTTGCTCCATGTGGCGCTCCACGTCCTTGAAGCCGTCGGCGCGGGCCACCTGGTCGCGCGCCACGAGGACGCGCGAGACGGACAGGTCGCTCGGGGTGCCGTCGGGCAGCAGCGCCGGCGTGTCGACCGCGTTGTGGCGCGCGTAGACACCGGGCGCGGGCAGGCCGGCGACGTTCTTGTTCTCCCGGACGCGGCGGGCGGCCCACTCGGCCTGCGTGAGCTTGGGGGTGAGCCGCTCGCGGTGGGCGAGGACCATCGCGCCGAGCGCGGCGGTGATGAGCAACGCCGAGGTGATCTCGAAGATCCAGACGTACTGGCCGAAGATGAGCTCGGCGACGCCGGTGACGTTGCCGGTGCTCCGGTTGGTGTCGGCGAGCTTGTCGAGCCCGGACTGCACCGCCGCCTGGTCGAAGACGACGGAGCCGAGCGAGGCGAACAGGACGCCGGCGAGGCCGAGCACGAAGAGGAACGAGGCGACCCGCTGGCCCCGGATCGTCTCCACGATCGAGTCGGCGGAGTCCACGCCGACGAGCATGAGGACGAAGAGGAAGAGCATGATGACCGCGCCGGTGTAGACGAACACCTGCACGACGCCGAGGAAGTCGGCGCGCTCCATGATGTAGAAGATGCCGAGCACGACCATGGTCAGGGCCATGCCCATGGCGGCGTGCACGGCCTTGCGCGCGAAGAGCAGCCCGAGGGCGCCGAGGACCGCGACCGGCGCGAGCACCCAGAACCCGACGGCCTCCGCAGTGCTGGTCATGGGGCCACTCCTTCCCGCGCGTCGCGCGCGGCCACGTAGGCGCGCTGGGCCTCGGTCGGGCCGGACACCTTGCGCAGGTAGTAGTCGCGCTCGTCCATGCCGTCGGCCATCGGGAACGGCGGCTCGAGCATGCCGTCGGCGAGCGGGGCGAGCAGCTGCTCCTTGGTGAAGATGAGTCCCGCCCGGTCGGGGCCGGCGAGCTCGTAGAAGTTGGTCATCGTCAGGGCCCGCGTCGGGCAGGCCTCGATGCACAGGCCGCAGAAGATGCAGCGCAGGTAGTTGATCTGGTAGACGCGGCCGTAGCGCTCGCCCGGGGAGAAGCGTCCGGCGCCGCCCTGCTCGAGGGGGGTGTCGTCGTTGTCGGCGCCCTCGACGAAGATGGCGTCGGCGGGGCAGGCCCAGGCGCACAGCTCGCAGCCGACGCACTTCTCGAGCCCGTCCGGGTGCCGGTTGAGCTGGTGGCGTCCGTGGAACCGGGGCGCGGTCGGCCGGGGCTTCTCGGGGTACTCCTCGGTCGCGACCTTGCGGAACATCGTCGAGAAGGAGACGCCGAAGCCGGCCACCGGGGCCAGCAGCTCGGCGAAGAAGCCCTTGTCCTGCGCGCCCGGCCCGGCGGCGTCGCCGTCCCGGCCGGCCGCGGTGTCCTTGCTGACGCTGTCGTCAGCCATGGCTGTCCTCCTTGGCGGGGGCGGTGAGCAGGGTCGAGGAGACGGCGGCGTCGGACCGCGCGGGAGCCAGGGCCGGCCGGGGCTCGCGCAGGCGCTGGCCGGGCAGCGGCGGCACGGGGAAGCCGCCCGCGAACGGGTCGACCTCCTCCGGCGGCTGCGCCTCCGCCGCGGCGAGGCGGGCCTCGCGCCGGCCGTCCCAGACCCAGGCCGCAGCCAGGGCGAGCACCGCGATGACGCTGACGATGACGACGGTCGCGACCGACAGCTCACGCCCGAGCAGGCGCAGCTTCGCGTCCCCGAGGAAGCCCAGCTGGGCGCCGCGGATGAAGGCCACGGCGACGACCCAGGCGAGGGTGATGGGGATGAGGAACTTCCACCCGAAGCGCATGAACTGGTCGTAGCGCACGCGCGGCAGCGACCCACGCAGCCACACGAAGAAGAACATGAAGGTCCACAGCTTGACCGTGAACCACAGCAGGCCCCACCAGCCCCCCGTGAGCAGGCCGCCGCCGATGGCGGAGAGCAGCGGCGGTGCCTGCGGCCCGCCGAGGAACATCGTCGTGGCGAGCGCGGACACGGTGAACATGTTGACGTACTCGCCGAGGTAGAACATCGCGAAGCTCATCGAGGAGTACTCGGTGTGGAAGCCGCCGGTGAGCTCGCCCTCGCCCTCGGCGAGGTCGAAGGGCAGGCGGTTGGTCTCTCCGACCATCGTGATGACGTAGACGACGAAGGAGAAGAACGCCGGGAGGATGTACCACAGCGAGCTCTGGGCCGACACGATCTGCGAGGCGGACATGGACCCGCTGTAGAGGAAGATCGCGACGAGCGAGAGCCCCATGGCGATCTCGTAGGAGATGACCTGGGCCGTCGAGCGCAGGCCGCCGAGGAGCGGGTAGGTGGACCCGGAGCTCCAGCCGGCGAGGACGATGCCGTAGACGCCGACCGAGGCGACGGAGAGCACCAGGAGCACGGCCACCGGGACGTCGGTCACCTGCAGGGGGGTCCGGTGGCCGAAGATCGACACCGTGCCGCCCACCGGGATGATGGCGAAGGAGACGAAGGCCATCGTGGCGGCGATGATCGGCGCGATCCGGTAGACGACGCGGTCGGCGTTCGCCGGGGTGATGTCCTCTTTGAGCATCGACTTCATGCCGTCGGCCAGGGTCTGGAGCAGGCCGAAGGGCCCGTTGCGGTTGGGTCCCGGACGCTGCTGCATCCGGCCGATGACCCGCCGCTCGAACCAGATGACCATGAGGGTCGACAGGAGCAGGTAGACGAAGATCCCCACCGCCTTGATCAGCGCCACCCACCAGGGCGTGTCGCTGAAGTCGGCGCTCGGGTTGTCGGTGGAGGGCAGGGCGGGGGCGAGACCGCCCACCGCGTATGCCGTGTATGCCGTGTATGCCGTGTGCAGGAGGCTCATGCGGGACCACCCTTCGTGACGGTGACGGCGGCGGCGCCGTCGGCGCCCAGCCCGGCGCGCACGGAGCACCCGCGCGAGTTCGTGGGCAGCCAGACGACGCCGTCGACGAGGCTCTCGGTGACGAGGGCCGGCACCGTGACGGCGCCGACGGGCCCGGCCACGGTGACCGCGTCGCCGTCGCGCACCCCGAGCCGGCCGGCGTCGGCGGGCGAGAGCCGGGCGACCGCCCGTGGGGCGGTGCCGGCGAGGAACGGCTCGCCGACCTGCAGGCGCCCGGCGTCGAGCAGCGTGGGCCAGGTGGCCAGGACGAAGCCGTCGCCCGCCGCCCGAGCCCGCGCTGCGTGGGCCGGCGCTGCCTGGGCCGCCGCGCCGCTGGGGGCGCCCGGAGTGGCAGCCGCGGCGGAGGCGGCGGAGGCGCCGGCGACACCGGCCCAGGGACCGAGGGCCTCGAGCTGGGCGTGCACCTCGCGCTGGGTCCGGGTCTCGAGGAAGACACCCATCTCGCCCGCGAGCATGTCGAGGGCCCGGTGGTCGCTGACGAAGCCCGACGCGAGCGCGAGCTCGAAGGGGCGCACCCGTCCCTCCCAGTTGACGTAGCTGCCGGCCTTCTCCGACTGCGCGGCGACGGGCAGGACGACGTCCGCGACGGCCGTCACGGCCGACTCGCGCAGCTCGAGCGAGACGACGAAGGCGCGCCGCAGCGCCTCGTCGACCGCGGGCAGCCCGAGGTCGGCCGGGTCGACGCCGCCGACGACGAGGGCGTCGATCTCCCCCGCGGCCGCCGCCGCGACGATGCCGGCCGTGTCCCGGGCCGGGGCCTCCGGCAGGGACGCGACGTCCCACACGCCGGCCACCTCCGCCAGGGCCGCGGGGTCGGTGGCCGGCCGCCCGCCGGGCAGGAGCGAGCCGAGCGCGCCCGCCTCGAGGGCGCCCCGCTCGCCGGCCCGACGGGGGACCCACGCGAGGCGGGACCCCTTCGCGGCGGCGAGGTCGGCCGCCGCGCGCAGGGCGCCCGGGACGGTGGCGAGTCGCTCGCCGACGAGGATGATGCCGCCGTCGCCGAGCGCCGCGTCGGCGGCGCGGCCGGCCTCCGTGTCCGTCAGCGACGCGAGGACGTGCGCCTCCTGCCCGGGGACCGTCGGCACCAGCGTGCCGCCGAGCTTCTCCAGGCCCCGCGACGCGAACGGCGCCACGGCATACACCGCGGTCTTGTTGCGGCGGAACGCCTTGCGCAGCCGGAGGAAGACGATGGGCGACTCGTCCTCGGGCTCGAAGCCGACGAGCAGGACGGACGTGGCCGCCTGCAGGTCGGCATACGAGACACCGGACCCGGCACCCGAGCCGTCCGGGACGCCGGTGGCGACGACGTGCTCCGCGAGGAAGCTCGCCTCCTCGGCCGAGTGGGGCCGGGCGCGGAAGTCCACGTCGTTGGTGCCGAGGACGACCCGTGCGAACTTGCCGTAGGCGTAGGCGTCCTCGACGCTCACCCGGCCGCCGACGAGCACACCGGCCGCGCGGGAGCGGGACAGGCCCGCGGCAGCGGCCTCGAGCGCCTCGGGCCAGCCGACGACCCGCAGCTCACCGCTCGCGTCGCGCACCATGGGGAACTCGATGCGGTCCGGCGCGCTGGCGTAGGCGAAGGCCCAGCGGCCCTTGTCGCAGTTCCACTCCTCGTTGACCGCCGGGTCGTCGAGCGCCATCCGGCGCATCACGACCCCGCGGCGGTGGTCGGTGCGGATGGCGCAGCCGCTCGCGCAGTGCTCGCACACCGAGGGCGTCGAGACCAGGTCGAAGGGCCGGGCCCGGAAGCGGTAGGCCGCCCCGGTGAGCGCGCCGACGGGACAGATCTGCACGGTGTTGCCCGAGAAGTAGGACTCGAAGGGCTTCTCCTCGTAGATCCCGACCTGCTGGAGGGCGCCGCGCTCGACGAGGGCGATGAACGGGTCGCCGGCGACCTGGTCGGAGAAGCGGGTGCACCGGGCGCACAGCACGCAGCGCTCTCGGTCGAGGAGCACCTGGGAGGAGATGTTGACCGGCTTGGGATAGGTGCGCTTGACGTCCTCGAAGCGGGAGACGGCCCGGCCGGCCTTCATCGCCTGGTTCTGCAGGGGGCACTCGCCGCCCTTGTCGCAGACGGGGCAGTCGAGCGGGTGGTTGATGAGGAGCAGCTCCATGACGCCGGCCTGTGCCTTGTCGGCGACGGGCGAGGTGAGCTGGGTGTTGATGACCATCCCCTCGGACACCGTCATCGTGCACGACGCCTGGGGCTTGGGCATGGGCCGGACGTTGCCCTCGCGGTCGGGCATCGCCACGTCGACGAGGCACTGGCGGCAGGCGCCCACCGGGTCGAGGAGCGGGTGGTCGCAGAAGCGCGGGATCTCGATGCCGAGGACCTCCGCGGCGCGGATGACCAGCGTGCCCTTGGGCACGCTCACCGGCAGCCCGTCGATCGTCAGGCCGACGAGGTCGGGGCGCGCCGGGATCTGCGCGTCCCCGCCCTTGTCGACGGCGTTGCCGCCCGCGCTCGGTGACGTGGTGGTGGTCATGCGGTCACCATCCCGGTCGGCTCCTTGAGGTCGGCGGCGGCGAAGACGACGGACCGCTCCGGCGGGAAGAGCACGCTGGCCGGCGTGTGCATGCCGGCCTCGAACTCGTCGCGGAAGTACTTGAGGGCCGAGGTGATCGGCGTCGTGGCCGCGTCGCCGAGGGCGCAGAACGAGCGGCCGAAGATGTTGTCGCAGACGTCGAGCAGCGTGTCGATGTCGTGCTGGGTGCCCTGGCCGTGCTCGATGCGGGTCATGATCTGGCGCAGCCACCACGTGCCCTCGCGGCACGGGGTGCACTTGCCGCACGACTCGTGGGCGTAGAAGTCGGTCCAGCGGGACACGGCGCGCACGACCGAGACCGTCTCGTCGAAGACCTGCAGCGCGCGGGTGCCGAGCATGGAGCCGGCGGCGGCCACCGAGTCGAAGTCGAGCGGGATGTCGAGGTGCTCGTCGGTGAAGATGGGCGTCGAGGAGCCACCAGGCGTCCAGAACTTGAGCCGGTGCCCGCTGCGGATGCCGCCCGCGAGCTCGATGAGCTCGCGCATCGTGATGCCGAGCGGCGCCTCGAACTGGCCGGGGTTGGTCACGTGGCCGGAGAGGCTGAAGATGCCGAACCCGGTCGACTTCTCGGTGCCCATGTCCTTGAACCACTCGGACCCGTTGAGGATGATGCCCGGGACCGAGGCGATGGACTCGACGTTGTTGACCGACGTCGGCCGGGCGTAGAGGCCGGCGGCGCCGGGGAAGGGCGGCTTGAGGCGCGGCTGGCCGCGCCGGCCCTCGAGGGAGTCCAGCAGCGCGGTCTCCTCGCCGCAGATGTAGGCGCCGGCGCCCGCGTGCACGGTGATCTCGAGGCGTCGCCCCGTGCCGTGCACGTCGTCGCCGAGGTGGCCGGCGGCCCGGGCCTCCTCGACCGCGCGCAGCAGGCGCCGGTAGACGTGCACCACCTCGCCGCGCAGGTAGATGAAGGCGTGCTCGCACCCGATGGCGTAGGACGAGATGAGCACGCCTTCGAGGAGCGCGTGCGGGTTGGCCATCATGAGCGGCACGTCCTTGCACGTGCCGGGCTCCGACTCGTCGGCGTTGACGACGAGGTAACGGGGTCCACCGTCCGGAGGGGACATGAAGGACCACTTGAGGCCGGTCGGGAAGCCGGCGCCCCCGCGGCCGCGGATGCTCGAGTCCTTGACGGTGGCGAGCACCTCCTCGGGGGCCATGGCGAGGGCCTTGTCGAGCGCGCGGTAGCCGCCGTGCCGCAGGTAGGTCTCGAGCGTCCACGACCTGGGGTCGTCCCAGAACTTCGTCAGGATCGGGGTCAGCGTGTCAGTCACTTGGATCCGTCCTTCCCGTCGGCCAGCTCGCTCGGCGTGTCGATGGACGTCTTGCCGGAGGCCGCCTCCGCCTGCGCCTCGTCGGCGGGCTTCGCGTCGGTGGTCCGGGCGGCCCGGTCGCGGGTGCGGCCGGTCGGCTCGGGGCCGCCCGCGCCCGAGTCGGGAGTATGCCGCTCGTCCCGGCCGGTGCCGTCGTCGGGGGCGCGCTCGGCCTCGTCGCCCGGCGCGACCCAGCCGCGCTCATGGGCGATCCGCAGCCCGAGCAGCGACGCCGGGCCGGCGCCCACGCCCTCGTCGGCGAGGCCGTCGGGGAAGCCGGCGAGGACCCGCGAGACCTCCTTGAAGGTGCACACCCGGCTCGGGCCCCGGGTGGGCTGCACGGGGCGGCCCGCCCGCAGGTCGTCGACGAGCCGCACGGTGGTCTCCGGCGTCTGGTTGTCGAAGAACTCCCAGTTGGTCATGACGACGGGCGCGTAGTCGCAGGCGGCGTTGCACTCGATGCGCTCGAGGGTGACCTTGCCGTCCGTCGTCGTCTCGTCGTGGCCGATCCCGAGATGCTCGGACACCGTGTCCCAGATCTGGTCACCGCCCATGACCGCGCACAGCGTGTTGGTGCAGACCCCCACGGTGTACTCGCCGTTGGGGTGGCGCTTGTACTGCGAGTAGAACGTGGCCACGCCGCTCACCTCGGCCGTGGTGAGGTCGAGGACCTCGGCGCAGAAGCTGACGCCCCGGCCGGAGACGTAGCCGTCGACGGACTGCACGAGGTGCAGCAGCGGCAGCAGGGCCGAGCGCTTCTCGGGGTAGCGCGCGACGACCTCGGCGGCATCGGCGCGCAGGCGCTCGAGGACGTCGGCGGCATACGGCGCCTTGCTCTCCGCACTGACGTGCAGGAACCCGGACGCGTCCTTGGCGCTCATGAGTTGTCCTTTCGCGCAACGAGACTCATCGAGTTGTCCTTTCGCGCAACGACGGTCGCTCCGGTCCTCGCTCGCTGCGATCCTCACTCCCTGTTGCGCTCATCGGTCCACCCCACCCATGACGGGGTCGATCGACGCGACGGCGACGATGACGTCGGCGACCTGGCCGCCCTCGCACATCGCGGCCACGGCCTGCAGGTTGTTGAAGGACGGGTCGCGGAAGTGCGCGCGGTAGGGGCGCGTGCCGCCGTCGGACACGACGTGGCAGCCGAGCTCTCCCTTGGCCGACTCGACCGCGGCATACGCCTGTCCCGGCGGCACCCGGAAGCCCTCGGTCACCAGCTTGAAGTGGTGGATGAGGGACTCCATCGACTCGCCCATGATCTCGCGGATGTGGTCGAGGCTGTTGCCGAGGCCGTCCCCGCCGAGGGCGAGCTGTGCCGGCCAGGCGATCTTCTTGTCCGCCACCATGACCGGTCCCTCCTGCTCCTGGAGCCGGTCGGTGCACTGGACGATGATCTTCAGCGACTCGTACATCTCGTCGATGCGGATCCGCAGGCGTCCGTAGGCGTCCATGTCGGTCCGCGTGACGACCTCGAAGTCGTAGGTCTCGTAGCCGCAGTAGGGGTCGGCCTTGCGCAGGTCGTGCGGCAGGCCGGTCGAGCGGAGCACCGGTCCCGTGATGCCGAGGGCCATGCAGCCGGCGAGGTCGAGCACGCCCACGTCGACCATGCGGCCCTTGACGATGGGGTTCTCGTTGACGAGGGCCTCGAGCTCGCCGAGACCGCGGCGCACCTGCGGGACCATGTCACGCAGCGCGTCGATGGCGCCGGAGGGCAGGTCCTGGGCGACGCCGCCGGGACGGATGTAGGCGTTGTTCATCCGCAGCCCGGTGATGAGCTCGATGACCCGCAGGACGCGCTCGCGCTCGCGGAACGCGATGGTCATGACGGTCGTCGCGCCCATCTCCATGCCACCGGTGCCGAGGGCCACGAGGTGCGAGCTGATCCGGGTCAGCTCCATCATGAGCACGCGGATGACGTTGGCCCGCTCGGGGATCGCGTGGGTGATGCCGAGCAGCTTCTCGATGCCGAGGCAGTAGGCGGTCTCCTGGAACATCGGCATGAGGTAGTCCATGCGCGTGCAGAAGGTGACGCCCTGCACCCAGGTGCGGTACTCCATGTTCTTCTCGATGCCGGTGTGCAGGTAGCCGATGCCCGCGCGGGCCTCGGTGACGCTCTCACCGTTGAGCTCGAGGATGAGCCGGAGCACCCCGTGCGTGGACGGGTGCTGA
>NZ_DASSMH010000091.1:0-4872 GCF_035688975.1 Intrasporangium sp.
GGCTCGCCCTCAGGCGCTCGGCTGCGAGCACGGCATACGGCGAGGGGCCTCACGACGAGGTCGGGACGTCGCGCCTGGGCCGGTGATTCTGCTGTGGCCTCCACGTCTCCTTGGGCATCGTGGGGCTGCGTCGACTCCTCACCGGCACCGGTGTGGGGACCTACTCCTCGCTGTCTTCCCGCGGATAGTCCTCGTCCGCATCCTCGGCCACGGGAAGCGACTGCTCCGCGACGTCGGCCTCGTTGGCCTCGACGGCGGCCAACGGGTCCAGCCCGGCGATCGACCCACTGTCGGCGGGTGGGACCTCGTCTGCCTCCGGCTCCACGTCGATGCCGCGCAGCTGCTCCTGCAGGTCCTCCAGTGGGACGTCGTCTCGCGGGTCTGCCATGGCATGCCTCTTCGCTCGGGGAACGGGACAGCACCACTATTCACCGCCGCGCCCGATAACCCAACCCCAGGCGGGACCACCCGGCCCCAGCCGCGTTTGCCTCGAGCCTGGCCCGGGCACCTTGTGCGAGACTCGTCGCCCCGAGTGCCGCGGAAAGGACCGCCATGTCGTCGTCGTTGGCCGCCCCGCCGTCATCCGCCGCCGCGTCACGGCGTCGACTCCTGCGCGGGGCGCTGCTCGTGCTCGGCGTCGCGGTCGTGGGGCTGGCCTGGGCCAAGTGGCTGCCCTACTCGGCCAAGGCGGCCGACCTGGCCGGCTCCCGCTCGTGGACCGGCTCGGCGCTCACCCGGGTGGCGGCCGACGCCTCCACGTGGTGGCAGGGCGCCTGGGCCTTCACGGTCGCGTATGCCGCGGCGGTGTGGAAGGCGGTCCTCGTCGGCCTGGTCCTGGCGGCCGCGGTGAGCACCCTCCTGCCGCGGGCCTGGCTCGCGGGCGTCCTGGCCCGACGTGGCCCCTGGCGCGGTTCGGTGCTCGCGGGCGTCGCGTCCCTGCCGAGCATGATGTGCTCCTGCTGCACCGCGCCGCTGGCGGTCTCGCTGCGCCGGTCCGGCGTGCCCGTCGGCCCCGCCGTGGCGTACTGGCTCGGCAACCCGGTGCTGAACCCGGCGGTCCTCGTCTTCCTCGCCCTTGTCGGTCCGTGGCAGTGGGCAGCGGTGCGCGTCGTGGTCGGCGTCGTCCTGGTGCTCGGGGCCGGGGCGGCAGTGGCCCGGCTGACGACGCGTGGCGGCGACCCTGGTGTGCCGAGCGCCGTCGACGCGACCCTCGTCGGGATGGCCGGGTCGGGCCCGGCAGGAGAGCCCGGCTTCGTCCGAGGTGCCGCGTCGTTCGGCCGGGAGCTGCTGCGCCTGTCGGCCACCCTGCTGCCGGAGTATGCCGTGCTCGTCTTCGCCCTCGGGGCCGCAGCCCACGTCGTCGACTGGCAGGCCGGGTGGCTGACCACCGGGCTGGTCGGCCTCCTCGCGCTCGTGGTGGTGGCGACCCTGATGGTCATCCCCACGGGCGGCGAGATCCCCGTCGCGCTGGCCCTGGCGGCGCTGGGGGCCAGCCCGTGGGCGGTGGGCGTCGTGCTGGTCGCCCTGCCCGCGCTGAGCCTCGTCTCCATGGTCATGGTGGCGAGGGCGCTGACCTGGCGGATCACCGCCGCGACGGCCGGGGCCGTGGCCGTGGCGAGCGTCCTGGCCGGTGGGCTGCTCGCGGGCACCAGCTGAGCGCCCGGCCCGCCGGTTCGTGTCTGGCGGCCCGCAGGGGGCGTGGGCGGCATACGGCGGCGGCCCGGGGGGCGGGTCTCGCTCGCCCGGGTGGCTCACGGCGTCACGAACCGGCGATGTTGACCATCCACGGGATGCCGAATCGGTCGGTGCACATGCCGAACTCGTCACCCCACATCTGCTTCTCGAGGGGCATGGTGACGGACCCGCCCTCGGACAGCTTGCGCCAGTACCCACGGAGCAGGTCGCCGTCGTCGCCCGAGAGGCTGATGGTGATCGTGTTGCCCGGGTTGTAGGGCATCTCGGCCGGCGTGTCGGACGCCATGAGCGCCATGCCGGAGTCGGTCTCGAGCATCGCGTGCATGACCTTGTCGGCGTCCGGCGAGCCCTCCGGGGTGCCGAACTCGCCGAAGGTGTTCACGGTGAGGTTGCCGCCGAAGACCTCGCGATAGAACTCCATCGCCTCACGCGCGTTGTCGCGGAAGCCGAGGTAGGGGTTGAGACGAGCGGCCATCGAACACTCCTTGGTCGTGGGAACTGCTTCGTCAGCCTCACCAGCCTAGGAGCACCCACCGACAGCGGCCATGGCTTTCCGGCCTCATCTGCGACCCGCCGAGGTCTCGGCCGTATCGTCGGCGCCATGCGCGCCCACCAGCTCACCGACCCTGTGGCGTACCACGGCGAGGGACCCGTGTGGTCCCCCCGGTGGGGTGGCCTGAGGTGGGTCGACCTGCTCGCCGGCGACGTCCTGTCGCTGCAGCCGGACGGCGTGGTGACCCGCCGGTCCGTGGGGGAGGTGGCCGCCGCGCTGCGTCCCCGCCCGGGCGGCGGAGCCGTCCTCGCGGTCGAGCGAGGCTTCGCGCTCGAGGACGTCCATGGCACGGTCACGGCGCTTCCCCCGGTGCTGCCTCCGGGGACCCGGATGAACGACGGCGGCTGCGACCCGGACGGGCGGTTCTACTGCGGGTCCATGGCGTACGACCACCGCACGGGTGCCGCGGCGCTCCACCGGCTCGATCCCGACGGCAGCACACACGTCGTCCTCTCCGGCCTGACGATCTCCAACGGGCTCGACTGGACCCCGGACGGCAGCCGGGCCTACTACGTCGACACCCCGACGGGGCGGGTGGACGCCTTCGACTACGACCCCGCGTCGGGGCTCACCGGCCGACGGCCCTTCGTCACCTTCCCGGAGGACGGCGGTCACCCCGACGGGCTCACCGTGGATGCCGCCGGCGGCGTCTGGGTCGCCGCGTACGGGGCCGGTGCCGTCCGTCACTACACGGCGGCGGGCGTCCTCGATGCGGTCGTCGAGGTGCCGGCGCGCCAGGTCACGGCGTGCACGCTCGGGGGCGAGGGCCTCGACGAGCTCTTCATCACGACGTCCCGCGAGGGGCTCGCGGCCGGCGACGACCCGCTCGCCGGCGCGCTCTTCTCCGTCTCCGGCGTGGCGCCTGGGCAGCCGGTCCGCGAGTTTGCGGGATAGGGACGGCTGGTCGGACGGGACGCGCCCGCGCGCCTAGAGGCGCTCGCTGCGAAGGACCCTGGAGCTGTTGATCTTGAGGACGCCGCCCTCGCGGACCAGCCCGTATGCCGTGCGCTCCCGCACAACCCGGCCGTCCCTGAAGGTGTACGTCACGGTCGCCTCGGCCCGTGCCGGCGGCGAGCCGGAGGCGCCCACGACGGCGACCTCACGGATCGAGCGCCAGAAGGCGTCGTAGGTCTGCCGGCTCGTGGCGGTGGAGCGCTGGTATGCCGTTGTCAGCCGCGCCCACCCGGCGTCGGTGTCGCCGGGCACGAGGGCGTAGTAGCCGTCGATCGCCTGGGCCAGCTCCGCTGCCGTCGGCGGCCCGGCCTCCGGGCCGGTCGTCGACGGGCCCGTGCTCGCGGACGTGGCGGCGGGCGACGGGGAGGCGTGTGTCGAGGGCGGGGGCGCTGCGGCGGTCGCGGATGCACCGGGGGCGGCGGCGGTCGGCACCGCCGACGTGGCGGAGCCGCCCCGCGACGGCGCGGAAGTGGCGTGGGTGGTCACGGACCCGGCGGAAGCCTGAGCCGCGGCGGGCCCGCCCGGGGCCTCGCGCCCCAGCACGAAGACGGCGAGCCCGGCACCGGCCAGGACGAGCAGGGCGACGAGCGCGAGGAGCAGGCCTCTCCTGCGCGGGGCGTCAGCCGGGGCATCGGAGGAGGCGTCGGCGGAGCCATCGAACAGGGGCAACGCAGTCGTGTGCGTGCCCGACTCGTCGGGGGGCGCCGAGGCCGTGGTCCCGGGCTTCCCGGGGGCGTCGGCGACCTCGGAGGCGGGGCCCGCGGCATACGGCGTGGGGGAGCTGGCCAGCGCCTCGAGCGCGAGGGCGGCCTCCTCCATCGGCGGGCGATCCTGTGGCGCGGGAGCGAGCATCCGCAGCAGGAGCGGAGTGAGCATCCCGGCCGCCGAGGGTGGGAGGACCTCGCCCGAGGCCACCTGGTGCAGCAGGGCCATGGGGTTCTCGTGGGTGCCGAAGGGCGGGGCACCCTCCACCGCGGCATACAGCGTCGCCCCGAGCGAGAACACGTCGGAGGGGAAGCTCGACCGCTCCCCGCGGGCGACCTCGGGGGCAAGGTATGCCGGGGTGCCCGCGAGCAGGCCGGTCGACGTCAGCGTCACGTCCCACACGGCGTGCGAGATGCCGAAGTCGCTGATCCGGGCCGACCCGTCCTCGGTGACGAGGATGTTGCCGGGCTTGACGTCCCGGTGCACGATGCCCGCCTCGTGGGCCGCGGCGAGGGCGGAGGCCACCTGGGCGCCGATGCGGGCGGCCTCCCGCGGCGGGAGTCGGCCCTTCTCGGCGAGGATCGCGTGCAGGCTGCGGGAGGGCAGGTACTGCATGACGAGGCACGGCTGCCCGTCGTGCTCGACGACGTCGAAGACCGACACGGCATGGGGATGGTGCAGCCGGGCGTTGATCCTGGCCTCGCGCATCGCCCGGTCGCTCGCCACCTTCGCCTCGGCCTCGGTCATGCCGCGCTGGGCGTGCAGCTGCTTGACCGCCACCGGCCGACGCAGCCGCTCGTCCCAGGCGTGCCAGACGACCCCCATACCCCCGGCGCCGAGTCGCCGCATGAGGCGGTAGCGCCCGGCGAGGAGTCCGTGGCTCTCGCTCATGCTGCGCTCCGTCCGAGTGGCTGGCCGCGGGCAGGTCCTCGAGCGACCCTACCCGCCGCGACGGCGTCGGGTCG
>NZ_DASSMH010000092.1:0-43725 GCF_035688975.1 Intrasporangium sp.
CGAAGTGGCCACTCGACGGGGAGCGCGGCTCGGGAACTGCACCAAAGTGGCCACTCGACGGGGAGGGGGCTGCCCCTCGAAGGTCGAGTGGCCACTTTCGTTCGGGAACCGTGCAGAAGTGGCCACTCGACGGGGAGCGCGGCTCGGGAACTGCACCAAAGTGGCCACTCGACGGGCTGGGGGGCTGCCCCTCGAAGGTCGAGTGGCCACTTTCGTTCGGGAACCGTGCGAAAGTGGCCACTCGACGGGGAGGAGGGCGCCGATCAGGCGAGGCTCAGACGGGGATGATGAGCCCCTTCGTGGCCCGGGCCCGGGCGAGCCGGTCCGCGACGTCCGGCCAGTTGACGACGTTCCACCACGCGTTGACGTAGTCAGCCTTGACGTTCTCGTACTGCAGGTAGAACGCGTGCTCCCACATGTCGAGCTGGAGCAGCGGGATCTGGCCGACGGGGATGTTGCCCTGCTGGTCGAACAGCTGCATCACGTTGAGGCGCTCGCCGACGGTGTCCCACGCGAGGATCGACCAGCCGGAGCCCTGGATGGCGTTGGCGTTGGCGTTGAACTGCGCCTGGAACTTGTCGAACCCGCCGAAGAACTCGTCGATCGCCGCGGCGACCTCGCCCTCGGGGCTGCCACCGCCGTCCGGGCTCATGTTCAGCCAGAAGACGGAGTGGTTGGTGTGGCCGCCGAGGTGGAAGGCGAGGTTCTTCTCCACGCCGTTGATCGCCGCGAAGTCGCCGCTGGAGCGCATCTCCTCGAGCTTGGCGACCGCCGCGTTGGCGCCGTCGACATAGGCCTTGTGGTGCTTGGAGTGGTGCAGCTCCATGATCCGAGCGCTGATGTGCGGCTCCAGAGCGGCGTAGTCGTAGGGGAGTTCGGGAAGCGTGTAAGCCACAGGAGTTCCTCTCGTTGGGACCAGTCGGCTCGGCCACTCTATTGCGCGGCCTCGCCCGCGCCGCAAGGGTGCGGACGGGCAACGGAGTGGCACTGTCCGGCCACTGGGGCGGCATACCCCTCGTGGGCCCCACCGGAAACGGTGGGGCACCATGGTCGGGTGACGACGCCCGGGGCGCTGGACGAGACGTGGGAGAGCTGGACCCGCCGGGTCGCCGACGAGCTGCGGGAGCTGCGCCACGGCGGCTGGCTCACGCTGTCGGTGCGGCCGGAGCGGCCCACGGCGCCGCGTGCGGACGTCACGCCGCGCGGCTGGCGGCGCCTGCTCGGTCGAGCGGGGCGTCGCTCGCGCGCCCGGGTGACGGTGCCGGCCGAGGCCTTCGTCCAGGCCCGGCACCTGGAGGGCCGGCTGGCGCTGGAGTGCATCGGGGACACGGAGTTCGAGGGGCTCACGGACCTCACCGCCGACCAGCAGCGCCGACTCGTGGACGCGGGGTGGGAGCAGGACGGCCACGAGCCGTCGTTCAGCCGGGCGTTCGAGCCGGTCGACCGCTCCGCGGAGCGGGCAGCGGAGCTGCTCACGGTCACGCTGCGAGACGTCCTCGGGGCACCCGCGCCGGAGGCGGTCGAGGTCCGGCGCCCACGCTGAGGCGTCGGCGACACCTCAGCGCGGCACCCGCGGACTCCGGCCACGCGCGAGGTCCCGCGCCGCCCGGCGCATCGCCGCCCGGTAGACCGGCCGGAGGTGGCGCTTGGCCCACCACACGAGACGGCCGTCGACGTCGGTGAGGATGACGTCCCGGCGCGCGTCGATCCCCAGGACGACCTTGCCGGCGACGTGCTCGGCCGACCGGCGCGCCGTCGTGATCATCGACACCGCCGACCGCTCCAGCTCCACATCGGCACCGCGCAACGACGTGTGCAGGTTGGTCCGGAAGAACGACGGGCACACAACCGACACCGCGATCCCGTAGGGCGCGAGCTCATGCGACAGCGTCTCGCTCAAGGCGACGACGCCCGCCTTGACGGTGTTGTAGGACGCCATGCCCGGGGCGTGGACCAGGCCGGCGAGCGAGGCGACGTTGACGATGTGCCCGTCGCCCTGATCCTTGAACACCGGGACGAAGGCCCGGCAGCCGCGCACGACGCCGAGCAGGTTGGTCTCGACGATCCAGCGCCAGTCGTCCATCGTCGTGACGTCGATCCGGCCTCCCGCCGCCACCCCGGCGTTGTTGACGAGCACGTCCAGGCCACCCCACCGCTGGGCCACGTCCCGCCGCGCGTCCTCCCAGTCGGCTTCGCTGCGCACGTCGAGCTGCCGGTAGGCGGCGGCGTCCGGCAGGACCGCCGGGCGCCCCGGTCCGAGGTCGGTGGCCACGACGTGGTCCCCGCGCGCGGCGAGCTCGCGGACCAGCGCGAGCCCGAGGCCCGAGGCGGCGCCGGTGACGAGCACGCGGCGCGGGGTGCTCGGCGGGTGCGCTGACACGAAAGGTCGGGAGGTCGGCATACGACAGAGGGTATGCCGCCGTGCCGGGCATCCCCGGCAGGTCGGCCACCTACGCTGGTGGCTGTGACGGAGCACCTGGCGCGTCTGCCCGACGGCACGGTCAAGCAGGTCAACCCCTTCACCGGCACCCAGGTGTGGACGCTGCCGTCCCGAGGTCGCCGACCGTGGGACTCGGGCCGACCTGCGGCGCGGCCGCTCGACCCCCTGGAGCGTGAGCGCTGGTGCGCCTTCTGCCCGGGCCGGAAGCTCGACACCACTCCGGAGATTGCCCGGCTCGTCCGCGAGGGCGACGGCTGGCGGGCGGCTCACGTCGCCACGGCCGAGGAGCTCGACTCCTCCGTGGCCGAGTTCCGGCTGGTGCCCAACCTCTTCGAGATCCTGTCCTACGACTACTGGAGGCTCGTCCACGGCTTCAGGCCGACGCCCGCGATGGATGCCCGGCGCACGGCATACCTCTCGACTCCGCTCGGTCGCGAGCACGTCACACGGCTCGCGCGCCTGAGGCGGTGGGCCGAGGGCGTGCCGGTGGACCAGCTCACCGCCCGCTCCTTCGAGGACGACGTCGCCGAGGCGGCATCCTTCTTCGCCGGCAACCATCACGTGGTCATTGCCAGACGGCACTTCGTCGACGGCGCGCAGGACGACTCGCAGCTGGCCGGATCGGGCACCTTGACACCGGAGGAGCACTGGAAGTACGTCGAGTTCACCATCGCGGCACTCGAATCGCTATACCGGGACAACCCTTTCGCGCGCTACGTCGCCGTGTTCCAGAACTGGCTGCGCCCCGCGGGCGCCTCCTTCGACCACCTGCACAAGCAGCTCGTCGCCATCGACGAGCTCGGCACCCAGGCGCAGCGGGAGATGGAACGGCTCCGGGACGAGCCCGACCTCTACGCGCGGTGGGGACCGCGGTATGCCGCCGAGCAGGGGCTCGTCGTCGCACGGACCGAGCGCGCGGTCGCCTTCGCCGGCGTCGGACACGTCTACCCGAGCCTCGAGGTGCACTGCCTGGACCCGGTCGGGACGCCGTGGGACCTCGACGTCGAGTCGGTGCGCGACGTCGCCGACCTCGTGCACGCCTGCCACGCCGCGACGGGTGCCGACATCCCCACGAACGAGGAATGGCACCATCGGCCGCCCTCGGTCGACCTGCCCATCCCGCTGCGGGTGGTGCTCAAGTGGCGGATCTCCACGCTCGCCGGGTTCGAGGGCGGCACCCGGATCTATGTCAACACGGTCGACCCGTGGACCGTGCGCGACCGTGTCTGCGCCCGGCTGCAGGGGCTGCGCGCGGACGGTGCCATCTCCGATCGCGTCATCCTCACTGCAGGCCCCCCACCTCAGCGAAAGGACATGTCCTCCGTCACGTCGGCGCGCGCCATCTCGCGCCGGTCGCGCAGGTAGTTCTGCCGCATGACCCACGGCGCCGAGTCCCCCTGTCGTGGAAGGCTGCCCGCGGCGCGCGTGACATACCCGGACGCCAGCGGCAGCAGGGGCCGCGGCTCGAGGTCCTCCCGCGGCACGGGCGTCGCGACGCGCCAGCCGTGCGCCCGCATGGTGTTGAGGAGCCGGCAGACGTAGCGCGCCGTGAGGTCGGCCCGCAGGCTCCAGGCGAGGTTGACGTAGCCCACGGAGATCGCGAGGTTCGGCACTCCGCCGAGCAGCGCCCCGCGATAGACGAACAGCTCACCCATCGCAGGTCGCTCGTCGTCCACGACGAGGTCGATGCCGCCGGCGATGCTCATCCGGAGCCCGGTGGCCGTGACGATGACGTCGGCCTCGAGCTCGCAGCCCGAGGTCAGGCGGATGCCCGTCGGCGTGACGCGGTCGATGGTGTCGGTGACGACGTCGGCACGGCCGTCACGGAGGGCGGCATACAGGTCGCCGTCCGGCACGGCGCAGAGCCGCTGGTCCCATGGGTCGTAGACGGGCGTGAAGTGCTCCCGGACGACGTCGGCGCCGAGCTCCCGTGTCGCGGCGCGGGACAGGAGCGAGCGGGCGACGGAGGGGCCCCGGCGGGTGAGCTGGTAGAAGCCCAGGCTGAGCAGGACGTTCTTCGTCCGGACGAGCCCGGCCGCCGCCCGCGTCGGCAGCACCCGGTGCGCGACCGCGCTGACGGGGTCGCGGCGGGGCAGCGACACCACCCATGTCGGGGACCGCTGGAGCATGGTGACGCGCGCGCCGCGCTCGGCCAGCGCCGGCACGAGGGTCACCGCGGTCGCCCCCGACCCGATGACGACCACACGCTTGCCCGCCACGTCGAGGTCCTCCGGCCAGAACTGCGGGTGGACGAGCCGTCCCCGGAAGTCCGCTTGGCCGGGGAGCTCTGGTCGGTGGGGGGTGTCGTAGTCGTAGTAGCCGGTGCAGAGGTAGAGGAACCCGCACGTCATGGTCTGGCGACGCGCCGCGGGCCCGACCTCCACGGTGACCGTCCACCGCGCGTCGTCGCTCGACCACGACGCGCCAATGACCTTGTGCTCGTAGCGGATCCGTCGGTCGACACCGTGCGAGCGGGCGACGCGCCGGATGTAGCCGAGGATCTTGGCGCCGTCGGCGAGCGTGTCCGCGTCGGTCCAGGGGTCGAAGGGGAAGCCGAGCGTCGACATGTCCGAGTCGGACCGGAGGCCGGGGTAGCGGAAGAGGTCCCACGTGCCGCCGATGGCGTCGCGGGCCTCGAGGATCGCCCACGACCGGTCCGGGCACGTCGTCATGAGGTGGTATCCCGCGCCGATGCCGGAGAGGCCGGCGCCGATGACGAGGACGTCGAGGTGCTCGCTCATCCGCCGAGCAGCTCTCGCACGCGCGGCGTGACCTCCTCGGCATACAGGCGTATGCACTCCATCCGGCGCTCGTGCGGCAACGTCCCGACGCTGTACTTGAGCTGGAAGCGCGACGCGCCGAGCAGGCGCATCGTCGCCGCGATCTTCTGCGCGACCGTCTCCGGTGAGCCGCAGTAGACCGCGCCGTCGGGACCGACCTGGGCGAGCGCCTGCTCGCGCGTCATCGGCGCCCACCGTCGCTCTCTGCCGATGACGTTCATGTATGCCGTGAAGTGGCCGAGGAACTCCTCACGGGCGCGCTCGTCGGTCGCCGCGACGTAGCCCGGCGAGTGCACCGCGATGGGCAGCTCGTCTCGCCGCGCCTCGGCGAGAGCCCGCCGGTAGAGGTCGGCGAGCGGCACGAACTGGCGGGCGGAGCCGCCGATGATGGCGATCACGATGGGGAGCCCGTAGCTCGCCGCCCGCACCACCGACTGCGGCGTGCCGCCCACGCCGACCCAGGTCGTCAACCGGCCGGACTCGGTGCGCGGCTGGATGAGCTCGGCCCGCAGCGGCGGCCGGATCGACCCCTCCCACGTGAAGGGCCGCTCCTCGAGGACCGTGGCGAGGAGGTCGAGCTTCTCGCTGAAGAGCGTCTCGTAGTCCTGCAGGTCGAGGCCGAAGAGCGGGAACGACTCGATGAAGGAGCCGCGACCCACGGTGATCTCGGCGCGGCCCCGCGAGATCGCGTCGAGGGTCGAGAACCGCTCGAAGACCCGGATCGGGTCGTCGGACGACAGCACCGTGACCGACGTGCCGAGCCGGATCCGCTCGGTGCGGCCGGCGAGCGCCGCGAGCACGATGTCGGGAGCGGAGACGGCGTAGTCGGCGCGGTGGTGCTCGCCGATGCCGAAGAAGTCGAGACCGCGGCGGTCGGCGAGCTCGCCCTCGGCCATGACCTCACGGATGACGACGGCCGGGTGCAGCGGGCGCCCTTCGTCGTCGCTGGCGATGTCGCCGAAGGTGTCGAGCCCGAGTTCCAGAGGCATGGCCC
Organism: Intrasporangium sp.; assembly: GCF_035688975.1. Lineage (GTDB taxonomy): Bacteria > Actinomycetota > Actinomycetes > Actinomycetales > Dermatophilaceae > CALMNV01. The sequence continues at coordinate 6,215 of NZ_DASSMH010000092.1, forward strand.
CATGGTAGGGATCGCCCACCGTCGCCCGGACCGTTCGCCCTTTGAGCACGGGGCTGCGCTACCGGGCACAAGCTGCTGGGAGACGCGCAGCTCGCGCCTCAAAACGCAGGCCGGGCCCGGCAGGTCAGCGCTCGGCGTGCTCCGACGGCGGCGCGGAGCCGCCGTGGGGCTGCGAGCCGGCCAGCAGGGCGAGCAGCTCGTCGAGGTCAGCCTTCGACGGCATACCCCACTCGGGCCGGTAGCCGACCACCTCGGCCATCGGGCGGGCGTCCATCTGGCCGTACATGATGTCGATGTCGCGCACGCCGAGCAGCGCCGGGTGCGGCACCCCGGCCGCCTCGGAGATCTTGAACATGTCTCGCCGCCACGTCTTCAGGTAGTTGGCCAGCCGGACCGACTTGGCGGTGGGGTCGACCCCCCGGCTCAGCCACGCGCTCTGCGTGGCCACGCCGGTCGGGCACGTGTCGGTGTGGCACTTCTGCGCCTGGATGCAGCCGATCGCGAGCATGGCCTCGCGCGCGACGTTGACCATGTCGACGCCGAGCGCGAAGGCGACGACGGCGTTCTCCGGCAGGCCGAGCTTGCCGGCACCCATGAAGGTGACGCCGTCGGTCAGGCCCGCCTCGGCGAAGAGCCGGTAGACCTTGGCGAACCCCGTCCGGAAGGGCAGCGAGACCGTGTCGCTGAAGACCATCGGCGCCGCGCCCGTGCCGCCCTCGCCGCCGTCGACGGTGACGAAGTCGACGCCGCGCGAGCCGTCGGACATGTGCCCGACCAGCTCCTCCCAGAAGTCGAGGTGGCCCACCGCCGACTTGATGCCGACGGGCAGCCCGGTCGCGTCCGCGACCTTCTCGACCCAGTCGAGCATGGAGTCGACGTCGGCGAACTCGGCGTGCCGCGACGGGCTGATGCAGTCGACGCCCTGCCGTATGCCGCGGATCCGGGCGATCTCAGGGGTGACCTTGGCGGCCGGGAGCACACCGCCGAGCCCGGGCTTCGCGCCCTGGCTCAGCTTGACCTCGATGGCCTTGACCGGCGCGGACGCGACGAGGTCGACGAGCCGCTTGAGGTCGAAGCGGCCCTGCTCGTCGCGGCACCCGAAGTAGGCCGTGCCGATCTGGAAGACGAGGTCCCCGCCGTGCCGGTGGTGGTCGGAGAGGCCCCCCTCACCGGTGTTGTGCAGGGCGCCGGCGAGGGCCACGCCCTCGTTGATCGCCCGGATCGCGGGCGCGGAGAGCGAGCCGAAGCTCATTGCCGAGACGTTGATAACCGAGTCGGGGCGGAAGGCGTGCCGCCGCGAGCGCGCGGCGCCGAGGACCTTGGCGCTCGGGAGCCACACGCCGACGGCGCGGTGCACGTCGGTCGGCGGGGCGACGGCCGCGAAGGTGCGCTGCTTCACGACCGGGTAGCCCTCTGCATACTCCAGGTCGTTGTCGCTGCCGAAGCCGGTGTAGTTGTTCTCGAGCTTGGCCGAGGCATAGACCCACGACCGCTGGTCCCGGCTGAAGGGCCGCTCCTCGTCGTTGCGCGCGACGATGTACTGCCGCAGCTCCGGCCCGAGCTTCTCGACGAGATACCTGCCGTGGCCGACCACGGGGAAGGTGCGCAGGAGCGCGTGCTTCTTCTGCAGCAGGTCGTATGCCGCGACGCCGCCGAGCCCGACCAGTGACAGCGCCGACGCGATCCGGGAGGTCCTCATGTCCCCGATCCTGCCCCGGTGCGGGGCGCGCGTCGAGGTGCCGACGCGGGCGGCACGGCTCAGCGGGCGTCGACGTCGTCGAGGCCGGCGATGACGGTCTCCAGGAGCCGGGCGAGCTCGGTCCTCTCCTCCGTGCTGAGGCCACGCAGCGTGTCGCTCTCGACGGGGTCGCCCTCGGTGATCGCGGCGCTGAACACGTCCCAGCCCTTCGCCGTCAGCCGGACGTGGGTGCGGGTGCGGTTGGCCGGGTCGGGCGAGCGCTCGACGAGGCCACGTGCGGCCATCCGGTCGAGGCGATGGGTCATCGACGAGGGCCCCACGCTCGTGAGCACGGCGAGCTGGCTCGGCGTGACCGCCGACTCGTGGGCCCGCGCGAGGGTCGCCAGCACGGCCCACTCACCATGGGTGAGCCCGAGGTCGGCGAACTCGCGGGTGTACCACTGGTCGAGCCTCTTGGTCACCCCGTACACCGCGGTGAGAACACGCTGGACCGACTCCTGGCCGCCATCGGCGACGTAGGCCGCCACGGCCCTGCGGTGCGCCTGCGCCGCCGACCGCCGTGCCACGCCCCGATTCTGCCATGCGTTCTTCCGAGGCGCAGGGTCGACGTCGACGGGTCTACCGCTGCTGGAACGCGACGATCCGCTCGATCGCCTCGCCGACGGCGAGCGACCCGGCGGCGAAGCTGAGCCGCACGGAGCACGCGCCTGCCCGGTCGTCGAAGTCCCCGCCCGGCGTGAGCGCCACTCCCGCCTGCTCCAGGAGCGCCGCGGCATACGCGCTGGAGCTGCCCCACGTGGCGAGCTGCGGGCCGAGGTCCGCGTAGTAGTAGAAGGCGCCGTCCGCGGGGGCGGCCGGACCCCAGGCGAGCCGGTCGGCGTGGTCGAGCAGCAGCCTTCTCGTCCGGCCGAACTCGGCCACCGCCTCGTCGCACTCGGCATACGACTCGGCGGTGAAGGCCGCGACGGCCGCATACTGCGCGGGCGCGGGCGGGCACAGCGCGACGTTGCCGGCGAGGGCGTCGACGGCGCGCACGAGGTCCTCCGGCAGGAGCATCCAGCCCAGCCGCCAGCCGGTCATGCCCCAGTACTTCGAGAACGAGGAGATGACGACCGCCGACTCGTCGAGCTCCCACGCGCACACGCCCCGGGGGTCCGGCGCGCCCGGCTCGGGGTACGTCACGCCGTGGTAGATCTCGTCGCTGACGAGCCGCACCCCGTGCTCGAGGCACCACGCGGTGACCGCCGCGAGCTCCGCCCGGCTCACCATCGTGCCCGTGGGGTTGGCGGGCGAGGCGAGGACGAGCCCGGCGAGCCGCCCCTGCCCGTGCGCCGCGGCGAGCAGCTCCGGAGTCGGCTGGTAGCGCACCTCCGGCCCGCAGTCCATCTCGACGACCTCGCAGCCGAGCGCGCGCAGGATGTTGCGGTATGCCGGGTAGCCGGGGCGGGCGAGCGCCACCCGGTCCCCCGCCTCGAACGCGGCCAGGAAGGCCAGGAGGAAGGCGCCCGACGAGCCGGTGGTGATCGCCACCCGCGACGGGTCGACGTCGACGCCGTACCACCGGCCGTAGTGGGCGGCGACCTCGGCGCGCAGCTCCCGGATCCCGAGCGCGGAGGTGTAGGTCAGCGCCCGACCGGAGGCGTGGAGCGAAGCCGCGGCGTGGGAGACCTCGGCCGGCGCCCCACCGGACGGCTCGCCGGCGCAGAGCGAGATGACGTCACGGCCGGCGCCGCGCAGGACCGCGACGCGGTCGAGGATGTCCATGACCTCGAAGGCAGGGACCCTCGAGCGCACCGACGGAGCGAAGGCCGGCAGCGAGGGCACCGAGGGCGACGATGGCACCGAGGGCGACGAGGGCACGGCGGAGGTCACCGGGCCAGTCTGTCGCACGGCCCGGCATCCGGGACCGGCAGGCCGGTGTCGCCGGGCCGTCCTACCCTTGGGCGCATGAGCCTGACGCGCGCGCCGCAGCTGCGGACCCGCACCTGGCATCCGGCGTGGACGGTGGCGGCCGTGACGCTGGGCGCGCTCGTCGCGGCCGCCGCGTTCCGCTCGTCGACCGGCGTGCTGATGGAGCCGATCGAGCGTGAGTTCGGCTGGGACCGCACGACGACGTCGGGCGCGGTGAGCCTCAACCTCGTCCTCTTCGGCCTCGTCGCGCCGTTCGCCGCCGCGCTGATGGACCGCTGGGGCGTGCGCCGGATCGTCACCGCAGCGCTCGGCCTCGTCGGCCTCGCGAGCGCCGCGACGACGGTCATGACGCAGGCCTGGCACCTCTGGCTGCTGTGGGGGCTCGTCATCGGCACGGGCACCGGCATGATGGCGCTCGTCTTCGGGGCCATCGTGGCCAACCGCTGGTTCGTGCGGCACCGGGGGCTCGTGACCGGGATCTTCTCGGCGGGCAACGCCACCGGCCAGCTCGTCTTCCTCCCGCTCGTCGCGCGCGCGGCGACCGGGCCGGGCTGGCGCGCCGCTGCCCTCGTCGTCGCCACCTTGTCCCTCGTCATCATGGTGGCCGTCGCGCTGCTCCTGCACGACCACCCCCACGACCTCGACGTGCTGCCCTACGGCGCCGACGACGACTACGTCGTGCCGGTCTCCCCGTATGCCGAGCGGCCGCTGCGGGCGGCGGTCAGGGTGCTGCGCGAGTCGAGCCGGCAGTGGCCCTTCTGGGCCCTGCTCGGCAGCTTCTTCGTGTGCGGCTGGTCGACCAACGGCCTCATCCAGACCCACTTCGTGCCGGCCGCCCACGACCACGGGATGCCGACGACGACCGCTGCCGGCCTGCTCGCGGTCGTCGGCGTCTTCGACATCCTCGGCACCGTGGCGTCCGGCTGGCTGACTGACCGCATGGACGCCCGCGTCCTGCTCGCGGTCTACTACGCCTTCCGCGGCCTGTCCCTCTTCACCCTCCACCACGTGCTCAGCCCCGAGGTGCAGCCGCAGCTGTGGGTCTTCATCGTCTTCTACGGGCTGGACTGGGTCGCCACGGTGCCGCCGACCGTCGCCCTCTGCCGGCAGCACTTCGGCCTGCACGACTCGGGGGTCGTCTTCGGCTGGACCTTCGCCTCGCACATGGTCGGGGCCGGTGTCGGGGCGAGCTTCGCCGGCTGGATCCGCCAGGCCAACGGCAGCTACGAGACGGCGTGGTATGCCGCCGGGCTGCTCTGCCTGGGCGCCGCCGTGGTGGTCATGACCATCCGCAGGCCGGTCGCCGACCACTCCGTCCCGGCGCAAAGCCCTGCCTGAGCGCACGCTCGCTGCTAGAACGGGTCCGGAACGAGTCGTCTCGGAAAGGACCCGCCGTGCCCGCAGCCTCCCCTCGAGCCTTCGCCGGCTCACGCGTGACGACGCCCCGCCTGACGATGAACGTGTGGGCCTGCGGGCCGGAGGACGGCGTGCCGCTGCTGCTCGTCCACGGCAACCTGACCACCGGCGGCTTCTGGCGCTACGTGGCGGCCGAGCTGCAGGACGACGTCCGGGTGGTCGCCCCCGACCTGCGCGGCTACGGCGACACCGACCCCGTCCCGGTCGACGCCACGCGCGGGCTGGGCGACATGGTCGACGACGTCCACGGGCTGCTCGAGACCCTCGGCCTCGCCGGGTCGCGTCGCGTCAACGCCGCCGGGTGGTCGATGGGCGCCGGCGTGCTGCAGCAGCTGATGCTCGAGCACCCGGACGACCTCGCCAGCGTCACCCTGCTCGCACCGCTGTCGCCCTACGGCTTCGGGGGCACCCGCGGCGACCGCGGCGAGCGTGTCTCGGCCGACGGCGCGGGCACGGGCGGCGGCGGCGTGAGCCCGGAGTTCGTCCGCAGGCTGGCTGCCAGGGACGCGAGCGAGCTCGACCCACCGACGAGCCCCCGGTTGACGTTGCGCACCTTCTTCGGCCCCGGCGCCAACGCCGCCGCCGTGGACGAGGACTTCCTCGTCGAGCAGCTGCTCACGACCCGCACCGGCGACGACTTCTACCCCGGGGACAGCCGGCCCTCGCCCCACTGGCCCGGCTTCGCGCCTGGTGACCGCGGCATCCTCAACACCATGGCGCCGACCCACTACGACGCGAGCGGCATCGTCGACCTCGACCGCAAGCCGCCGGTCACCTGGCTGCACGGCACCCTGGACCAGGTCGTCGGCGACCGGTCGATGTTCGACCTCGCCACGCTCGGCGAGCTGGGCGCGGTGCCCGGGTGGCCGGGTGCCGAGACCGCGCCCTCCCAGCCGATGGAGGCCCAGACGCGGGCGGTGCTGGCGGTCTACGAGGCCAACGGCGGGCGCGTCAAGGAGGTCGTCCTCGAGGGCGTCGACCACGGCATCCCGCTCGCCGTGCCCGGCCGCGTCGCCGAGGAGATCACCGCCATCCTCGTGCGCTGACCCGGCAGCGACGCGGAGCCGGCGCCGGGACGGGCCGCGGGCGCGCCGGGCGGGACCTTGGGCCCTGTCGGCCTGGTCGGCCCGCGGCCGACGATGGGCGCAAACGACCCGAGGCGCGCCGCGCGCCGCGCGACCCAAGGAGACGCACATGCAACCGATCAGCACCGCCGCCGCCGAGTTCCTCGGGACCAAGCGGGTGGCGGTCACCGGAGTGTCCCGCACGCCGGCCAGCCACGGCAGCAACGTCGTCTACCAGCGGCTGCGCGAGCGCGGCTACGAGGTCTTCGCGGTCAACCCCAACGCCGAGCAGGTCGAGGGCGACCCGTGCTACGCCAACCTCGCGGCCATCCCCGGAGGGGTCGAGTCGGTCGTCATCGGCACGCGCCCGGAGCGCGCGCTCGACACGGTCCGCGAGTGCGAGCAGCTCGGCATCCGGCACGTGTGGATGCACCGCTCCTTCGGCGGTGGCAGCGTCTCGAAGGAGGCCACGGAGTATGGCCGGCAGCACGGGATCACGGTCATCGACGGCGGGTGCCCGCTGATGTTCGCGCCGACGTCCGACGGCGGCCACAGGGTGATGAAGTGGGCTTTCACCATGAACGGGCACGTGCCCCGCAGGGTGTGACCGTCACGGTCACCGCACCGTGGAGATGTCGATCGCCGCGAGCCGCTCGGTGATCTCGAGCTGCCCGGTCGCGGAGGGGTGCAGGCCGTCCCGCCCGTAGAGGTAGCGGAGCTGCTCACGCCCGTCCGCCCCGTTGAACGCTCGCCAGATGTCCGCGCACACGAACCCGTGCCGCCGAGCCGTCGCGCAGTCCATCCGGTTCCACTCCATGGCGATGGCCACCGACGTCGCCATCACGGCCTCCCGCTCGCCCGCCGGCACGGAGCGACCGAGGACGTCCGGGTTGCCGACGCGGGGGTTGTAGGTGCCGAGGGCCACCCGCACCTGGGGGTGGCCGGCGGCCAGCCGCTCGACCGTCGCGTAGACGCCGTCGAGCTCCGCGGCATACCGGGAGAGGGTGTCGGCGACACAGCCGGGGGTGAGGCGGCGCATGGCCGCTGCCCACTCGCGGACCGAGCCGGGCGGGCGCGCCCGGCACGGGTCACCGGGTCGCCACGGAGGTCCGTCGTCGAAGCCCACGGAGACGACGACGATGTCGGCCGTGGCCACGATGGCCTCCCGCTCATCCGACGTCAGGGCGAGCCGCAGCCCGGCGACGTCGCCCTGCGGCAGGGCGAGGTTGTCGAGGAGGACGGACCGGCCGGTGACGGTGCGCAGGTAGGTGGCGTACTGCCGGTCGAAACCCAGGCAGTGGTCGCAGCCGGCGGTCGCCAAGGCGACCGAGTCACCGAGGACGACGAGTCGCAGCGGGTCCGCCAGCGTCATGCGAGGGGCGGGGTCGGTGCGCCCGGGTGCGGCGCCCGCCAGCGCCGCGGTGGCGACCGGTCCCAGGGCCGTGGGCGAGGGCCGCGCGGTCGTGCCGATGGCCGAGCACCCGAGGAGCGGCAGCAACCCGAGGACGCAGGCCGCTGCCGACGCGAGGCGGGGAAGCAGCCGGCGGGACATGGCGCGCCTTCCAGAGGACCGCTCTACGGGCGAGCGGGAAGCGTGGTGCTCACCTCCGACGGTACGCGTGCCGGTGACCGGGCGCGACGCGTTCCCGGGGGCGGCCGGTTTGCCGCCCGCCCGCCGAATATCTACAGTGACGACCGTGGAAATACGTCGGCCCCGCACCCACGGCCGCGCCATTGCCCTCCTCCCAGCCGGCGTCGCCCTGCTGGCCGGGCTGGACGCGGCCCTGCTCCTGCTCGGCCTCCCCGCGCCGGTGGCGGCCCCCCGCCTCGGCGAGCTGCACGGCATGCTCATGGTCGTCGGCTTCCTCGGCACCCTGATCGCCCTCGAGCGAGCCGTCGCGCTGCGCTCGCCCCTGGGGTATGCCGCCCCCGCGCTCCTCGGCCTCGGATCCCTCGCGCTGCTGTCCCCGCTGCCCCAGACGCTCGGCAAGCTGCTCCTCGTCGACGGCGCCCTGGCGCTCGTCGCCGTGTATGCCGCGCTGCTGCGCCGCACCCACGACGACGTCGTGCTCGTGGAGCTGCTTGCCGCCCTCCTGGTTGTCGTCGCCACCGGCCTCTGGCTCCGGGTGGACGTGCCGTGGCTGCTGCCGTGGCTCGTCGGGTTCGTCGTGCTGACGATCTGCGCCGAGCGCGTCGAGCTCGCCCGGCTCGTCATGCCCGCGACGGGCGGGCGCACGCTCGTGCTGCTCGCCAGCGCCCTCGTCGTCACGCTGGTGCTCGCCCTGCTCTGGCCCGAGCCGGGCACCCGGGCGGTCGGGCTCGTCGTCGGAGCGCTCGTCGTCTGGCTCGTGCGGCACGACGTGGCTCGCCGCACCGTCCGCGCCTCGGGCCTGCCGAGGCTGAGCGCTGCGGCCCTGCTCGGCGGCTACGGGTGGCTCCTCGTCGCCGGCGTCGCCTGGGCCGCGCGCGGCGCGGAGCGGCAGGGCGCGGCATACGACCTCGTCGTCCACGCCGTCTTCCTCGGCTTCGCCCTCTCCATGGTCATCGCCCACGCGCCGGTCATCCTCCCGGCCGTCCTGCGGCGCCCGCTGCCCTACCGCCCGGTGCTCTGGGCGCCGCTGGGGCTGCTCCACGCGAGCCTCGTCATCCGGGTCGCAGGCGACCTCGGCGGCTCCCGGCCGCTGTGGCAGACGGGTTCGGTCCTCAACATCACCGCCGTGCTGCTCTTCGTCGTCGTGGCGGCCGTCTCCGTGGCGGCCGGGAGCAGGCCGTGAGCGCCCGGGGCAGATGGCTGCTGCGCGACCGGCCCGTCGTGCTGTGGCTCGGCCTCGCGGTCCTCGTGAGCCTCGTCCACCCCTTCTTCGCCGCGTCGCGATGGCTCCTCGTGCACCTCGTCGTGCTGGGCGCCGTGACCCACTCCATCCTCGTGTGGAGCACCCACTTCACCGACGCCCTGCTCAAGACCTCTCCGGACCTCGAGAGCCGGCGACGGCAGAGCCAACGGCTGACCACGCTGCTCGTCGGCGCCTCCCTCGTCTTCGTCGGGGTGCCGACCGCCGTGTGGCCGGTGACGGTGGCCGGGGCGACGCTCGTCTCGGCGGCGGTCCTCTGGCACGCCGTCGGGCTCGTCCGGCGGCTGCGGGCGGCGCTGCCCGGCCGCTTCCGGATCACCGTGCGCTACTACGTCACGGCGGCGCTGTGCCTGCCGGTCGGGGCGACCTTCGGGGTGCTCCTCGCGCGTGGCCACGGCGACGCGGGGCACGGGCGCCTCCTCGTGGCGCACACCATGACGATGCTGCTCGGCTGGGTGGGGCTCACCGTGCTCGGCACGCTCGTCACGCTGTGGCCGACGATGCTGCGCACCCGGATGGACCCGCGTGCCGAGGCCACGTCGCGCCGGGCGCTGCCCGTGCTCGTCGCCGGGCTGGCCCTCGTCGTGACCGGCCCGCTGCTCGACCGCCCGGTCGTCGGTGCCGCGGGGGCGGCCGTCTACCTGGCCGGCGCGTGCTGGACCGGGGTGCCGCTGCTGTCCGCCGCCCGGCGCAAGCCGCCCGTCACGTTCGGCCCGCTGTCGGCCGGGGCGGGCCTGCTGTGGCTGCCCGTGGGTCTCGTGCTCCTCGGCTCGGGCCTGCTCACCGACGGCTCGTGGGCCGCCCTCGCGGACCGCTACGGCCGGCTCACCGCCGTCTTCGTCGTCGGGTTCGCCGTGCAGGTCCTCCTCGGGGCGCTCAGCCACCTCATCCCCGTCGTCCTCGGCGGAGGGCCGTCGGTGCTCCGGGCCGGCCTGGCGGAGCTGGAGCGCCTCGGCACGCTGCGCGTCGTCGTCACCAACCTCGGCCTGGGCCTCAGCCTGCTGCCGGTGCCGAGCCTGGCCCGGGTTGCCCTGACCTCGCTCGTGCTCCTCGCGCTCGCCTCCTTCCTGCCGCTGATGTTCCGCGGCATCCACGCCGCGGTCCGGGCCAAGCGAGCCGCCCTGTCGACCCAGGGGCCCGGTGCGCCGTCGCCGGAGCGGTATGCCGCGCCGGCCGCACCGTCGTGGTCGCGGCCCCAGCTCGTGGCCGGGGTGGCCGTCGTCGCCCTCGCGGCGACGGTCGGGGTCGGGCTCGACCCGGCGGCCGCGGGGCTCGGCGGGGGCCGAACCTCGAGCGTCGTCGTGACGCCGACCGGGCGCACCACCCGGGTCACGGTGACCGCCTCGGGCATGCGCTTCTCCCCCAGCGAGGTGCGGGTGCCGGTCGGAGACGCCCTCGTCATCGACCTCGTCAACGCCGACGCCTCCGACGTGCACGACCTCGCCCTCGAGGGCGGCGTGACGAGCGGGCGGCTCGCGCCCGGGGAGCGGCGCACGGTCGAGGCCGGGCTCGTCGCCGCGGACGTCGAGGGGTGGTGCTCCGTCGTCGGTCACCGGCAGATGGGCATGACCTTCTCCGTGAAGGCGCTCGGCACACCAGCGCCAGCCGCCCCGGCCCCGGGCGCCGCCGCCCCGGCCCCGGGCGCCGCCGCCCCGTTGCAGGCCTCCCCCGCCCGCCCGGCCATCGACTTCGCCCGGCGCGCGGAGGCCGGCTTCACGGCATACGACCCGGTGCTGCCTCCCCTGACGGACGACCGGGTCCGTCGCGTGACGCTCACCGTCGAGGAGGTGGAGGTGGAGGTGGCGCCCGGGGTGCGGCAGCGGCGGTGGACCTACAACGGGGCGACGCCCGGGCCGACCCTGCACGGCCGCGTCGGGGACGTCTTCGAGGTCACTCTTGTCAACCGGGGGTCCATGGGGCACTCCGTCGACTTCCACGCCGGCGAGGTGGCGCCGGACGCGCCGACGCGCACCATCGCGCCGGGACACAGCCTCGTCTACCGGTTCACGGCCAGCCGGGCCGGCATCTGGATGTACCACTGCTCGACGATGCCGATGTCGGCCCACATCGCGGCGGGCATGGCGGGCGCGGTCGTCATCGAGCCGCCCGGGCTGCCGCCGGTGGCGCGCTCCTACGTCCTCGTCCAGTCCGAGGTCTATCTCGGGGCGCCGGGCGCGGAGGTCGACGCCGACACGGTGCGGGCCGAGCGGCCGGACGCCGTCGTGTTCAACGGCATGGCCAACCAATACGTCGACCGACCGCTCACCGCGCGGGCCGGCGAGCGCGTCCGGCTCTGGGTGCTCGACGCGGGCCCCAACCGACCCTCGTCCTTCCACGTCGTCGGTGGGCAGTTCGACACCGTCTACTCCGAGGGGGCCTACCTCCTGCGGGCCGGCCATGATGCGCTCGACCCAGCCGGTGCGGGCACGGGCGCGCCCGGCCCGGGTGGCGGCGGCTCCGGTGGCGGCGGCCCGGGTGGGGCACAGGTCATCGCGCTCGGGCCCGGGCAGGGCGGGTTCGTCGAGCTGAGCCTGCCCGAGCCGGGCACGTACCCCCTCGTCTCCCACGTCATGGTCGACGCCGAGCGGGGCGCACGCGGCCTGCTGCGCGTGACGCCCTAGAGACGACCAGCGGCCACCGGGCGGTCACCGGGCGGCTGGCGGCTAGCTCAGGATGTCGGCTCGCCGGAACCGCCGGTAGGCCAGCATCGTGAACAGGATCGCCCAGGCGAGCGACCACAGGCTCCCGTGGACCACGTCGGTCCACCGCGGCTCGAGGATGATGACGTCCTGCCACGCTCGCGAGTAGTGCCCCGGCAGGGCGTTGCGCCACGGCTCCAGGGCGTCGATCTGGTCCAGGATGTTGGCGAGGATCGAGATGAGCACAGCGCCGCCGACCGCGGCGAGCGGCGCGTCGGAGCGCACCCCGAGCCAGAAGGCGATGGCGGCGACCGGAAGCAGGGTCACGAAGACGTAGCCGACGGCGATCCCGAGCCGGGGCAACAGCTCGGCCCACGACAGGTCCTCGCCAAGCGGGCTGGTGAGCGGCGCCCACCCGTAGGCCACCCCGCCGACGAGGGCGGACCACCCCACGAGGAGCAGGGTGGCGACCGCGGTCGTTGTGATGCCGATGAGCAGCTTGCTCGTCAGCAGCCGGGCACGCCTCACCGGCGCCACGAGCAGGTAGCGCAACGAGGACCACGACGCCTCGGAGGGCACGGCGTCGCCGCAGAAGAGCGCCGCGAGGAGGACGAGCAGCAGCTCCGACGAGACGAAGAGCGTGAAGAGCAGGAAGTTCGCCGACCCGCTCTGCGCCAGGTCGACGAACCGGGCGGAGGTGCTCGTGCGCTGGCCGGACGGGCGGTCGCCGAAGGCGAAAGCGGCGACGAGGACCAGCGGCAGCGCGAGGATGAGCCCGAAGGACACGAGGGTGCGGCGGCGGGACCACTGGCGGCGCCACTCGGCGCGCCAGGACAGCGGGGGGCGCGTCGTCGCAACCGGCCGGCTCATCGGGCCCTCACCTGCCGCAGCCGCTCGATGAGGGAGCCGTCCCCGCTGACGCCGCCCGGGCCGGTGGCTGTGGTGTCCGATCCGGCTTGGGCGATGACTCCGAGGAAGACCTCCTCGAGGTGCCGGCGGCTGCTGACCCCGACGAGCGGCATACGGACCGCCACGGCCGCCTCGACGACGACCGCACGGGGCAGGGTGGCGACGACGACGAGCCGGGTCGGGGTGTCGACGCGCACCTCGACGATGCCCGGCCGACCGGCGAGGAGCCCGGCCGACCGCTCGGTGTCGGCACCCTCGGCCAGGTCGAGGATCGTCGTGTCGTCGCTGGCCACGAGGTCCGCCACGAGGCCCGTGGTGACGACCCTCCCGGCGTGCATGACGACGACATGGGTGCACGTCATCTCGACCTCGGCGAGCATGTGGCTGGAGATGACGACGGTGCGGCCCGTGTCGGCATATCGGCGCAGGATCGGGCGCATGGCCGCGATCTGGGGCGGGTCGAGGCCGTTGGTCGGCTCGTCGAGGATGAGCAGCTCGGGCATGCCCAGCATCGCCTGCGCGATGCCCAGCCGTTGCCTCATGCCGTGGCTGTAGGACTTGACCGGCCGGTCCACCGCGCCGCCGAGGGCCGCCACGTCGAGCGCCTCCTCGACCCGCGCCTCCTCGGCCGGGCGACCGGTGGCCTCCCAGTAGGCCGCGAGGTTGGCCCGGCCGGTCAGGTGCGGCAGGAAGCCGGGCCCCTCGATGAGGGCGCCGACCCGCGCCAGGACGGGCGCGCCGGCGGACACGGGGTGGCCCAGGACGTGGACGCTGCCGGAGTCCGCGCGGATGAGCCCCATGACCATGCGCATCGTCGTCGTCTTGCCGGCGCCGTTGGGTCCGAGCAGTCCGACGACCTGTCCCCGCTCCGCTCGCCAGGACACGTCGTCGACGGCGCGGTGCCCGTCGGCATACGTCTTGGTCAGGCCCTCGACGACGAGCGGCACGTCGGCCAGGTCCTCCCTCCGCGGCTCGTGCAGCCGGCGGCGGCGCCGGAGCCACGCGGTGGCGACAGCGGTGGCGAGCAGCACCACGATGGCGCCGCCCGCGATGCCGGCCTCTGTGTCCAGGCCGGCGGTCCCGCCCACCCGCGTGCCGACCGAGACGGGCAGCGTGAGCCCAGACGCCGCCTGCACCTGCAGCGCCGCAGGGGTGCGGTCGTTGGTGTAGCCGCCCTCCGTCGTGCCGAGGAGCACCCGCCACCGGCTGCCGGCGGGCATGGACCAGGTCGCCGCCGGCAGGGACACGGTCACCGTCGTCGCGCGTCCGGGCGTCACGGGGAGCCGGACCGGGGCCACGAGCGGATGCTGGAGGGTCGGCTGGGCGCCCTCGAGCCGCCACAGCGAGGCGAAGAGCGTCGCAACCGGCGTGCTCGAGGTGACGGTGAGGCGCAGCGTCGGCGAGCCGACCACCGTGACCGACGTCGGGAGCGGCCCGGTGTCGAGCGTCACCGACTGTCCCGGCAGGGCGGCGATCTGGTAGGTCGCCAGGCCACCGCCGAGCGCGGCCAGGCCCGGGACGGCGACCATGGCGGCCGGCTGCCCGCCGGGTGGGCGCAGGAGCGCGCCGCCGCCGGTGACGGGCACCGTCACCGTGGCGGTGGGGGCTGTGGCGGTGGGGGCTGTGGCGGTGGGGGCCGTGGCGGCCCGCGACGTGGTCAGACCGGGGTATGCCGCCGTCGTCCACAGCGTCGAGGGCCGCCCGCGCCGCTGGGGTGGGATGGGATACGTGAAGGCGGCCACCGGCAGGGCCGCGTCCCGAGGGCCGCTGTGTGCGACGTAGTGGTCGAGCCAGCCCAGCGACGCGTCGGTCTCCTCCGCCTGGTGGGTGCTCGGGCCGTCATGGCCGCCGTCGCTCCACCGGACCGCCACGGGGGTGCCCGTGGCGGCAAGGGCCCGTGCCGTGGCGTCGGCCTGGTCGAGCCCGAAGAGGGAGTCGGCCGTGCCCTGGATGAGCATCGTCGGGGCCCTGACCCGCGCGAGGGTCGGCCGTGGGCTGTGAGCCCGCAGCAGCTGCAGCAGCGCACCGCTCGGGGAGCCCGTCGACGAGGCGTCGACGAAGAGCGAGCACACCGCCTCGTCGAAGCGGCCGCAGGCGGCCCGGCCGGTCGGCGGGGGGGCCGCCCGCTCGCCCGCGACCGCGCCGAGGAAGAAGGTCGAGGCCCACACCTGCTTGAACGGCCCCGGCGTGTCGATCGAGGACCGACCAGCCGGCGTGGCCGAGGGCCCGGCGACGGCGGCCTGCGGGAAGAACGCCTCCGCGAGGTCGTTCCACGTGATGGCCGCGACGACGCCATCAACGCGCTCGTCGGCACCGGCCAGCATGAGCGCCAGGGCGCCGCCGTAGCTCGCGCCCATGACGCCCACCCGGGGGTCGCCCTCTCGGTCCAGCTGCACGTCGTCGCGACGCGAGACGAGGTCCACCAGCGCCTTGGCGTCCGCCACCTCGAAGGCAGGGTCGTTGAGGTGGATGAGGCCCCCGGAGCGGCCGAACCCCCGGGCGGTCCAGGCCACCACGAGGTAGCCGCGACCCTGCAGCTGCGCCGCCTCCGCGGTCACGGACTCCTTGGTGCCGCCGAAGCCGTGCGCGAGGAGCACCACAGGCCGCGGCCCGGGCACGGCCGGGCGCCACAGCGAGACGTCGAGGGTCACCGGTGCTCCGTCGGCCTCGGGCCGCACCGGCACCCGCAGCTCCTCGGCGGAGGCCGAGGCGGCGCCGGTCGCGGCAGGGAGGGCCGTCGCGGGGCCGGCGACAGCCGACGACGCGGTCACCGACGCGACGAGCCCGGCAAGCAAGGCGAGTGCCGCGAACCGGCGGCCTCGCCGACCGGTGCGGCGCCTCGGCCTCGGTGACCTCCCGGGCGACGGCATGGAGTCAGCAAATCACGTCCCGCCATCCGACCCCGTCGAGTGGCCACTTGCGTACGCACCCCCGCCCCGTCGAGTGGCCACTTGCGTACGCACCGAACTGGCCACTCGACCAGGTTTGCGCGCGAGCCCCCCGCCCCGACCGTCGAGTGGCCACTTGCGTACGCACCGAACTGGCCACTCGACCGGGGCTGGCGCACGGAAGTGGCCACTCGACGTAGGGAGAGCGGGAGGAAGCCTGCTAGAAACGTGGCCATGGCATCCATCACCCGTCGAGGCGCCACCGTCCACACCGTCGGCGAGCTCCCCGCCGTCGGGTCGACCGCCCCCGCGTTCACCCTGACCGGCACCGACATGCGCGACGTAACCCGCCCGGAGGGCGTCCGGACGGTGCTCAACATCTTCCCGAGCGTCGACACCGGGACCTGCGCCACCAGCGTGCGCACCTTCAACAAGCTGGCCGCCGACCTCGCCGACACGCACGTCATCTGCGTGTCCGCCGACCTGCCCTATGCCCTCTCCCGCTTCTGCGGCGCCGAGGGCATCGACAAGGTGACCACCGCGTCGAGCTTCCGGTCGACGTTCGGCACCGACTACGGCATGACCATGACCAGTGGCGACATGCGCGGCCTGCTCGCCCGCTCCGTCGTCGTTCTCGACCGCGACGGCACGGTCCTGCACACGCAGCTCGTGCCCGACATCGGCCAGGAGCCGGACTACGAGGCCGCGCTCGCCGCGCTGGGCACGCCGCGCTGACCTGCCGCTTCCCGTTCGAGGTGATCCGCGACCACCCGCGGTCGCCGAATACCTCGAACCGGCGGCGGGCGGGCGGCGGGCGGGCAGCGGGCAGCGGGTCAGGGGGTGTCGGCGTCGACCCAGTCAAGGGTGCGGCGCACCGCCTTGGTCCAGTTGCGATAGAGCCGCTCCCGCTCGGCCGCCTCCATCCGCGGCGACCACCGCCTGCCCTCCCCCCAGTTGGCGCGCAGCTCGTCGGTCCCCGACCAGAAGCCGACCGCCAGCCCCGCGGCATACGCCGCCCCGAGCGCGGTCGTCTCGGCGACGACGGGTCGCACGACGTCCACCCCGAGCAGGTCCGCCTGGAACTGCATCAGGGTCTCGTTGACGACCATGCCGCCGTCGACGCGCAGCTCGGTGAGCGGCACCCCGGAGTCGGCGTTCATCGCCTCGAGCACCTCCCGCGTCTGGAAGGCCGTGGCCTCCAGGGCCGCGCGCGCGATGTGCGCCCGGGTGACGTAGCGGGTCAGCCCGACGAGGGCACCTCGGGCGTCGGGCCGCCAGTGCGGGGCGAAGAGGCCGGAGAAGGCCGGCACGAAGTAGGCACCGCCGTTGTCGGCGACCGACGTCGCGAGCGCCTCCACCTCGTCGGCGGAGCCGATGATGCCGAGGTTGTCCCGCAGCCACTGCACGAGCGACCCGGTGACCGCGATCGCCCCCTCGAGGGCGTAGACGGCGGGCGCGTCGCCGAGCCGGTAGCAGACCGTCGTAAGCAGCCCGTGCCGCGAGGCGACGATCGTGTGGCCGGTGTTGAGGAGCATGAAGTTGCCGGTGCCGTACGTGTTCTTCGCGCTCCCCGGTTCGAGGCAGGCCTGCCCGAACGTCGCCGCCTGCTGGTCCCCGAGGATGCCCGCGATCGGTATGCCGTCGAGCGCGCCCACCCGGCACGTGCCGTAGACCTCGGACGAGGAGCGGATCTGCGGCAGCAGGGCGGTCGGGACGCCCATCTCCTGGGCGATCGCCTCGTCCCAGGCCAGCGTGCGCAGGTCCATGAGCAGCGTCCGGGACGCGTTGGTCACGTCGGTGACGTGCACCCCGCCGTCCTGCGCGCCGGTGAGGTTCCACACCAGCCAGCTGTCGATCGTGCCGCACAGCAGCTCGCCCGCCTCGGCCCGCTCCCGGGCCCCCTCGACGTGGTCGAGCACCCAGCGCACCTTCGGCCCGGCGAAGTACGTCGCCAGGGGCAGCCCGGTGACGTCGCGCCAGCGACCCGGCCCCTCCTGCCCGGCGAGCTCCTCGCAGATGGCCTGGGTGCGGGTGTCCTGCCAAACGACGGCGTTGTGGATGGGCTGCCCGGTCGCCCGGTCCCACACGACGGCCGTCTCCCGCTGGTTGGTGATGCCGACCGCGGCGATCTGGCCCGCGCCCACGTCGGCGTTGGCGAGCGCGCCGCCGACGACCGCGAGCGTGTTGCGCCAGATCTCCACCGGGTCGTGCTCGACCCACCCGGCGCGCGGGAAGACCTGCCGGTGCTCGCGCTGCTCGACACCCACGACCCGCCCTGACCGGTCGAAGACGATGGCCCGCGTGCTCGTGGTGCCCTGGTCGATCGCGACGACGTAGGTCTGCTGCGAGGTCGGCATGGGTCGACGGTAGCGACCCGCCCGCGGCGCCGGGCCCCTCGCGACAGGGCTGTCTAGAGTGGACGGGCCACCACTGCCGCGCAGGGCCTTCGCAAAGGAGAAGCGATGACGACACCCGTGCGTCTCGACGGGGACTACCGCGCCCGATCGTGGGCCCGTCTCGGGAGCAAGCACTTCGACGTCCTCGTCATCGGCGGTGGCGTGACCGGCGCGGGGGCGGCCCTCGACGCGGCCACCCGCGGCCTGTCGACGGCGCTCGTCGAGCAGCGCGACTTCGCCTCGGGCACCTCCTCCCGGTCCTCGAAGCTCTTCCACGGCGGCCTGCGCTACCTCGAGCAGATGAACTTCGACCTCGTGCGTGAGGCGCTGCGCGAGCGGGAGCTCATGCTGAGCCGGATCGCGCCGCACCTCGTCCGGCCGGTGCCGTTCCTCTATCCGCTCAAGGGCCGGGTCTGGGAGCGGCCCTACGTCACGGCCGGTCTCACGCTCTACGACACCATCGGTGGGGGGCGCTCCGTGCCGCGCCACCGGCAGCTGACCCGCACCGGTGCCCTCAAGCTCGCGCCTGCGCTGCGCTCGGACTCGCTCACCGGCGGCCTGCTCTACTACGACGCCCAGGCCGACGACGCCCGGCACACGCTCACGACGGTGCGGACGGCGGCGGCATACGGCGCGACGGTCCTGAGCTCCGTCCGCGTGGTCGACCTCGTGCGAGCCGGCGAGCGCGTCGTCGGCGCCGTCGTCGAGGACGTCGAGACGGGTGAGCGCACCGAGGTGTCGACGTCGGTCGTCGTCAACGCCACGGGGGTGTGGACCGACGACATCCAGGCCATGGCCGGCGGCCGGGGCCGTTTCCACGTCCGGGCCAGCAAGGGCGTGCACGTCGTCGTCGCCCGCGACCGGATCAACTCCGAGACCGGCCTCATCCTGCGCACCGAGAAGTCGGTCCTCTTCGTCATCCCGTGGGGGACGCACTGGATCGTCGGCACGACCGACACCGACTGGGAGCTCGACCGCGCGCACCCGGCCGCCACGCGGGCCGACATCGACTACATCCTGGGGCACATCAACGCCGTCCTCAAGGTGCCCCTCACGCCCGCCGACATCCAGGGCGTGTATGCCGGTCTGCGGCCCCTGCTCTCCGGCGAGAGCGAGGACACGTCGCAGCTCTCGCGCGAGCACGCGGTCGCGCGGTCGCAGCCCGGTCTCGTCTCCATCGCGGGCGGCAAGTACACGACCTACCGCGTGATGGCGGCCGACGCGATCGACGCCGCCCGGCAGGACATCGGCGGCGACGTGTCCGACAGCGTCACCGAGGACATCCCGCTCTCCGGCGCCGAGGGCTACGTCGCGCTCGTCAACCAGATCGACCGGCTGGCCCGGCACCAGGGGCTGCCGGTGTGGCGGGTCACCCACCTGCTCGAGCGCTACGGCTCCCTCGTGCACGAGCTGTTCGCCCTCGCGGAGTCCGATCGCTCGCTCTACGAGCCGCTGCCCGGTGCGGAGGAGTACCTCAAGGTCGAGGCGCTGTATGCCGTGACCCACGAGGCCGCGCTGCACCTCGACGACATCCTCACCCGGCGCACGCGCATCTCCATCGAGACCCCCTCCCGCGGCGTCGACTCGGCGCGCGCGGTGGCCGAGCTCGTCGGGCCGGTCCTCGGCTGGGATGCCGAACGGGTCGAGTCGGAGGTGGCGGCCTACGCCGCCCGGGTCGACGCCGAGCTCGAGTCGCAGAAGGAGCTCGTCGACTCCGAAGCCAACGCCGAGCGGCTCAGCGCGCCGGACGCGCGGCGGATCCCGGTCAGCCGGGACCAGCCCGAGGAGCTCGCGGCCGGCGACTGAGCCCGCGCCCTCTGCACCCTCTCACTACGCTGGCCGCATGGTCCCCGACCCCGTGAGCCCGTCAGCGCCCGCCACCGCGTCAGAGCCGCCCGCCCGCCGCACCCACCCCTCCAAGGTCGCCATCGTCGGCGCCGGCGCGGTCGGCGCGACGCTCGCCTACGCCACGCTCATCAAGGGCGCCGCCCGAGAAGTCGTCCTCTACGACGTCAACCGCGCCAAGGTGGACGCGGAGGTCCTCGACATCGGGCACGGCATCGAGTTCATGCCGATGGGCTCGATCTCCGGCTCCGACGACATCGGCATCTGCGCGGGCGCCGACATCGTCGTCGTCACCGCCGGCGCCAAGCAGAGGCCCGGGCAGAGCCGGATGGATCTCGCCGAGGCGACGATCAACCTCACGAAGACGCTCGTCCCGCGTCTCGTCGACGTCGCGCCCGAGGCCATCCACCTCATGGTGACCAACCCCGTGGACGTCGTCACGCACGTCGCGCTGAAGCTGTCGGGGCTGCCCTCGCACCAGCTCTTCGGCTCCGGCACGGTGCTCGACTCCTCCCGCCTGCGCTGGCTCATCGCGCTGCGGACGGGGGTCGCGGTCCACAACGTGCACGCCTACATGGTCGGGGAGCACGGGGACACGGAGTTCCCTCTGTGGAGCGCGTCGAGCATCGCCTCGATCCCCCTGCTCGACTGGCCGCAGACCGGCGCGAACAAGCTCGACGCGACCGACCGGGAGGAGATCGCCCGCGACGTCGTCGGCGCGGCCTACAAGATCATCGAGGGCAAGGGTGCGACGAACTACGCGGTCGCCCTCGCGGGCGCCCGGATCATCGAGGCGATCCTGCGCGACGAGCACCGCGTGCTGCCCGTGTCCTCGCTCCTGACCGACTACGCCGGCATCAGCGACGTGTGCCTGTCCGTGCCGAGCATCGTCGGCAGCGAGGGAGTCCGGTCCACCCTGCACGTGCCGATGAACGACGAGGAGGCGGCCCTGCTGCGGGCGAGCGCCGAGCGCATCCGGTCGGTCGCGGCGGCCTTCGGCTTCTGAGAGCGCCCCACACGCGAGGGGCGGCGTGGTGGACGGGCCCATGGCGGGGGAGCACCGGCTGCTGACCCTGGCGATCCTCGCCCTCGTCACCATCATCGCCTTCGAGGCGATGGCCGTCTCGACGGCGATGCCGGTCGTCGCCCGGGAGCTCGACGCCGTGCGGTCCTACGGCCTCGCCTTCTCGTTCCTGCTCACCGCCGAGCTGCTCGGCATCGTCCTGTCCGGCCTCTGGTCGGACCGACGCGGCCCCCTGCCGGTGCTCGTCGCCGGCCAGCTCCTCTTCGCCGTCGGGTGCGTCACGGCCGGCCTCGCGGTGGGCTTCCCCATGCTGCTCCTCGGCCGCCTCGTCGCCGGCCTCGGGTCCGGCCTCGACATCGTGGCCATCTACGTGGTCATCGGCCGGTCCTACCCGGAGGCGCTGCGCCCCAAGGTGTTCAGCTGGATCTCGGCCGCCTGGGTCCTCCCCTCGCTCGCCGGGCCGCCCGTGGCCGGGCTGCTCACGACGACGTGGTCCTGGCGTTGGGTCTTCCTCGTCGTCGTGGCGCCCATCGCGGTGACCTTCGCGGTGGTGCTCAGCCAGCGAGGCCGCATCGTGGGCGACGCCCCGCGGCCGGCGGGCGACGGGTCGCAGCGCCGCGTCGCCTGGCTCGGCCTCGCCGTGGCGGTGGCTGCCGGAGCGATGCAGGTCGGGGCCGAGCGGCTCGTCCCCCTCGACCCGGGCGCCCTGCTGCTCACCGCCGCGGGCCTGGCGGCGGTGGCGCTGGTCTTTCCCCGGCTCGTCCCCCACGGCACGCTGTGGATGGCGCGCGGCCTGCCTGCCGTGCTGGCCAGCCGGTTCCTGCTCACGGCGGCGTTCAACGGCGCCATGACCTTCGTGCCGTTGATGCTCGTGGCCTCCCGAGGTCTGACCCCGGCGTTGTCCGGGCTCATGCTCTCCATCGGCGCGCTCGGGTGGTCCCTCGGGTCCTTCCTGCAGGGCCGCGAGCCGCTCGCGGCGCACAAGGCGGCGCTCGTGTCGACCGGCGGCGCCTGCCTCAGCGCCGGGACCGCCGCGCTCGCCGTCGTCGCCGCGCTGGGCCTGCACCACGTCGTCGTGGGTGTCGCATCGGCGCTGTGCGGTCTCGGGATGGGCCTGGCCATGTCGGCCACCTCCGTCCTCTCCCTCTCGCTCAGCCCTCTGGAGCAGCACGGGAGCACCGCGTCGTCGCTCAACCTTGCCGACGTCCTCGGCAGCGTCATGGGGATCTCCGTCGCCGGGGCGGTCTTCGCCGCCCTGCACGACCCGGCGGGAGCAGACGTGGCGGTCTTCGTGCTCATGTGGAGCGTCCTCGCCGGGGTCGCGGCGCTCGTCGTGCCCGGCGGCCAGCGGACCCGCCCCGGTGCGACGATGGGGACGTGACCGACGTCGAGATCTCCGAGGTGGTGGAGTTCCTCGCCGATCAGGCTCCGTGGGCGGTCCTGGGCGAGACAGAGCTGCGCAGCCTGTCGCGTCGCCTCAGCATCCGCTACGCGCGTCGGGGCACCGCGCTCATGACGGTCGGGGCCGCCAACGACGAGGTCTTCGTCGTCCGGTCCGGCGCCGTGCAGGTCGACGACGACAGCGGCCGGCTCGTCGAGCGGTGCGGCGAGGGCGGCTCGTTCGGCACGACGACGCTCGACGGCTCGGCCTCGCGCTTCGCCGTCACCGCGATCGAGGACGCGCTGCTGCTCGTCGTGCCCGGACCGGTGTTCCGCGAGGTCACCTCGGCCCACCCCGCCGTCGCCGAGTTCTTCTCGGAGCAGCGGGCGACCAGGCTGCGGCGAGCCCTGGAGACGGTCCACGCCGCGCAGCGCGGGGCCGAGCTCCAGACCCCGGTCGGTGACCTCGTGCGCCGGCCGCCCGTGGCCGCCGCCGGGCACACCACCATCCGAGAGGCCGCCGCGACCATGGCCCGCGAGGGAGTGTCCTCCCTCCTCGTCGTGGACGGCGGCCGGCTCGTCGGCATCGTCACCGACCGCGACCTGCGCAACCGGGTGCTCGCGTCCGGCCGGGACCCCGGGGACGCCGTGCAGACCATCATGACGGCCGAGCCCGTCGTGGCCGCGCCCGACGACCGTGCCCTCGACGTCGTGTTGCGGATGACCTCCCGCAACATCCACCACGTGCCGGTCGTGCGAGGGGACGAGCCGGTCGGCATGGTGACGAGCTCCGACGTGCTGCAGCTCGCGCAGGCCGACCCCGTCGCGCTCGTCGGCGAGGCGGCCAAGCAGCGGGACGTCGCGGGGCTGGCGCGGATCGCGTCCCGGCTGCCAGAGGTCGTCGAGCGGCTCGTGGCCTCGGACGCTCCCGCTGACGGCGTCGCCCGGATCGTCACCGCGGTGGGCGACGCCATCGCGCGCCGGCTGCTCGTCCTGGCGGAGGAGTCGCTGGGGCCGGCGCCGGCGGCATACTGCTGGGTCGTGCTCGGCTCACAGGCCCGGCTCGAGCAGGGACTCGGGAGCGACCAGGACAACGCCCTCGTCGTCGCCGACGACGCGGATCCGGCCGACGCACCGTGGTTCGAGGCGCTGGCGCGGTTCGTCGTCGACGGGCTCGTCGAGTGCGGCTACCCGAGGTGCCCGGGCGACGTCATGGCCACCAACCCGGCCTGGCGGCAGCCGCTCGCGGCCTGGCGTCGGCTCTTCGCCGGCTGGCTCCACGCGCCGGTGCCCGAGGCGGTGCTGCGCTCGGCCATCTTCTTCGACCTGCGCGCGCTGCACGGAGACCCCGCGCTGCTCACGCCGCTACAGCGCCTCGTGCAGACGGCGGCGCCGCAGAGCGGGCGTTTCCTCGCGCACCTGGCCAAGCACGCGGTCGCCAACGAGCCGCCGCTCGGGTTCTTCCGCGGCTTCGTCCTCGAGCGGGAAGGCCAGCACCGCGCCACCCTGGACCTCAAGCGCGGGGGGGTCGGCGCGGTCGTCGAACTGGCGCGGGTGCTCGCCCTGAGCCGTGGACTCCCGCACGTGGGCACCGCGGCGCGGATCACGGCGGCCGCCGGTGCCGGCGCCATCGACCCACGGGCCGCGGCGGACCTGCGGGACGCCTACGAGTTCATCCGCCACGTGCGGCTCACCCACCAGGCCCGGCAGGTGCGGGCCGGGCTGCCTCCCGACAACTTCGTCGCGCCCTCGGAGCTGAGCGGCTTCGACAAGCGACACCTGCGCGACGCCTTCGCCGTCGTCCGCACCGCCCAGCACACGCTCGCCCGCAGCTACTCGCTCGGCTTCGTCTCGTGATCCTCGACCGGCTGGCACCCGCGGGCCGACGGCGCCGTCTCGCCGGGCAGGTGCCGCCGGGCCCGCTGCGGACGTACCTCGAGACCCCACCTCCCGGGCCGGGCACCGACGTGACGCGACTGCCCCTGCTCGCCCTCGACCTCGAGACGACCGGCCTCGACCCGCGCCGCGACGCCATCCTCTCCGCCGGGTTCGTCCCGCTCGACGGGCTCGAGATCACACTCTCCGGATCGGATGAGATCCTCTGTCGCGCTGACGTTCCCGTCGGGCAGAGCGCCGCGGTGCACGGCCTCACCGACGACGAGCTCCGGTCAGGCGTGGCGCTCGACGAGCTCGTGCAGCGCATCGCGGAGGCGCTGACCGGACGCGTCCTGCTCGCCCACCACGCACCGCTCGAGACCGGTTTCCTCACGGCGGCCGCCCAGCGGCTCTTCGGGGTGCCCTTCCCCGCGGCGGTCGTGGACACGATGGAGCTGCAGCGCCGGCTGCTCGGTCAGGCCCACGAGGCAGCCATCCCGCCGGGCGCGCTCCGCCTCCCGACCGCGCGGGCCCACCTCGGGCTGCCCCGGCACCGGGCCCACCGGGCGCTCGGCGACGCGGTCGCGGCAGCCGAGCTCTACCTCGCCCAGGTGGCCCGCCTCGGCGGGGGCAAGCCGATGACGCTGCGGGCACTGCAGCGATGAGCCCCCTCGAGTGGCCGGTTTGGTGCGCAGGCCTGCCGGTCGCTACGTCACTGCTGCCCCAGCGGGAGCAGTGACGTAGTCAGCCCGGGGAGAGGCCCCGGATGGCGGGCCACCGCCGGGCTCGACGCTCAGCGCCGTCGACCGCTCGAACCGAGAGGCACCTGCCGCCGGCCGTCGTCGGTCGGCCCGAGCCCGCCCTGGCAGGTGGGGCAGTAGAACATCGTGCGCTCCCGCATCGGTGGCCCGATGGGCGCGACCCGCACGAGCCCGCCGCACCGTCGGCACGGCCGACCGCTGCGGCCATGGACGTATGCCGTCTCCCCCCGCCGCCGAGAGCCGGTGCTCGTCTGCACGACGTCGACTCGCGCCCCCTCGAGCAGTCGGTGGGCGCGGGCGACGAGCCGCTCGACCACTGTCGGCCCGAGCTCGGCGGCCACCGCCCACGGGTGGACGCGCTCGAGGAAGAGCGTCTCGGCGGTCCACAGGGTGCCGAGCCCCGCGAGGTTGCGCTGGTCGAGCAGGGCCCCGCCGACCGTGGCCGTTGACGCGAGCACGTTGGAGACGGCCACCTCGGGGTCCCAGTCTGGGCCGAGGACGTCGGGCCCGAGGTGCCCGACGAGCTCGGACTCGCGAGCCGTCGGCACGAGGTCGAGCATCCCGAGCCGCAGGCCGAGCGCCGCCCAGTCCGCGGCTGCGACGAGGGCACGCAGGTCGGCCGACCGGCGCCAGCGCGCCGCGAGCGTCGGCGTCGCCTCGATGCGCCACTGCCCTTCCATCCGCAGGTGCGAGTGGAGCGTGATGCCCCCTTCGAGGCGGTGCAGCAGGTGCTTGCCGCGGCTGCACACCTCGAGCGTGGCCCGCCCGGTCACGTCGGCGGTCGCGAGCGAGGGCCAGCGCAGGTCCGACTCGATGATGGGCTTGCCGGCGAGAGCGGCGTGGAGTCGCTGCGCGGTCCGCCACACGGTGTCGCCCTCGGGCAACGGCTCATCCCTTCCTTGGCGGTTCGGCCAGCTCGTGCATGTCTGCCAGGAGCTCGCCGTCGCGATCCTGGTCGCCGATCCTGTCGCCCATCCTGGTCACCCATCCGGTCCGGCCGCGGCTCCGAACTACTGGGTGGGTCAAGGTGTGCCACACCGCGGGGGAGACCCAGACTGTAGGAGGACGTTTCCATGCACAAGAGATACGCGCTACTGCTTGCCGCACCGGCGGCCCTGATGCTGTCCGCCGGTGCTGCCACGGCGTCGAGCGCCGGACACTTCGGGGCCGACCTGCGACCCGTCCCGCACACCCCGACGGCGGACGGCGGCTCCAACGTGACCGGGACCGCGAAGCTGAGGCTGACCGGCCGGACGCTGCGCGTCGACATCAAGGCCGCCGGGCTCACGCCGAACGAACCGCACGCCATGCACATCCACGGCGTGCTTCAGGCTCGCAACGAGTGCCCCACCATCGCGGCCGACGTCAACACCGGTGACTCCATCGACCCCGCGACCTTTGTGGCGGGGGAGCCTGATGGCCTCATCTCGCTCAGCGAAGGTGCTCCGTCCTACGGCCCGATCGATGTCTCGCTCACCACGAGCGGGGACACCAGCCCCTCCAGCGGCCTCGCCCTCGAACGATTCGCCACGGCGGACTCCGAGGGTCGGCTCGACTACCACCGCACGTTCGCCATCCCCAAGGGCGTGGCGAAGGATTTGGCAGACCTGCACATCGTGCTGCACGGCACGGACCTGCCCTCTGACTCCGACCACAGTTCTCTCAGCAGCCTCTTCGAGGCGACCCTTCCGGTGGCCTGCGGAGAGATCAGCCGCGAGCGATGACCAGTGCCGGGGCGCCGCGCGGCGGCGTCCCGGCAGCGAGGTCACTCAGCGAAGGCCGCGCTCGCCGTCAGCCTCTGAGGCGGAGAGTGAGCGTCGACGTCGTCTGTGTCAGCTGGTGCACGCGCAGCTCACCGGACGCCTCCTTGAAGGCGCCCGACCCGCCGGTGACGGGCACGGTGAAGTCCTTCTGCCCGTCCACCACCAGCCCCTGGACGGCCACCTGTCCGCCGGCGAGCGAGAGGGCCGCCGAGCAGATCGCCTCGTGCAGCTTCATCGAGGTGAAGGTGCAGGCACCGCCGTCGTGCCCGACCTGCTTGCCGCCCATCATCAGCTTGCCGGAGAACACGAACTGGTCACCCAGGCTGGGGCCCTTGGCCCCCACGTCGACGAAGCTCTGCTCCAGCACCACCTCGGTCACCGTGATGGTCCGGTGCTCGCCGCCGTTGTCACCGTCAGACCCGGCTGCGGGGCTGGCGGGGCCCATGGCGAGGCCCACCAGGCCCGCGGCCGCCGCGGTGATGCCGAAGCGCTTGCTCATGCCGAATCGCTTGATCATTGTCTGCGTCCCCTTCTTCGGCGGCCGTCACCGTTGACGACCACAACCATCCGTCGTACTCCCTTGGACCTCCCCAGCGCAATGGCCGCCGTCCGGCAAGTCGCAGGCGCGCGTCTCAGCGGCGCAGGCGCAGCCCTCGGGGGGTCATGTGGAAGCCAGCCTGCGAGAGGGCGCTCACGAGGGGGTGGTCCGAGCCGAGCAGCGAGGCCCCGTCGGCCTTTTCGACGGTGAGCCTCCCGAGCGCCCCCTCCCGGACGGAGAGCGCGAGCGCGTCGGCGGCCGACTGGAGGGCCTCCCGGTCATCGGACCAGCACAGCATCGTGCGACCGCCGCGCTCGACGTAAAGGACGAGCTCGCCGTCGACGGCGACGACGAGGGCGCCGGCCTTGCGTCCCGGCTGGTGACCACGTCGCGCGCCGCCCGTGCCCCCGTCGTCCTCCCCGGCGTCGGCGAGGGGCCGCTCCGGCCATCCGAGCGCCGCCCCCCACGGGCTCGCCGGGTCGCTGGCGGCGAGGACGACCGTATGCCGGGTCGAGGCGCGCTGGTCGTCGGGCAGCCGTGCGGCAGCGCGAAGCCGGTCGACGGCGCCCGTCGTCGCGAACTGCGACGCCCCCAGCGACTCCACGAAGTAGCCGCGCCGCACCTTGCCCGCCTCCTCGGCGGCGGCGAGCACCCGGTAGACGGCAGCGAACCCGCCGGGCACGTCCTCGGCGACCACCGAGCCCCTGGTGAGCACGCCGTAGCGGTCGAGGAGCATCTCGGCGCTCGTGACGGCGCGGACCGTGGGATCGGCCTCGGCGAGCGGCAGGGCGGTCCACCGGCCCACTCCCGTCGGTGGTCCCGACCGGGCCGACGCGCCGGACGCCAGGCTCGCCGCAGCCGCAGCCGACTGCGCCGCCGCCAGACGCTCCGTCGCCGTCGGCTGCCCCGCCCCCGCGCCGAGCCCGGAGCCGCTCAGGGTGCCGAACCGGCCGAGCGACGCCCGCCGCCCGGCATACCGGGTGGAGCGCGGCGTGGTGCGGGCCCGCCTGTGCGCGGTGCGGCCGCCGGCGAGCAGGGCCCGCAGTGGCGCGATGGTGTCGTTGGTGAGGTGTCCCGCCCAGACGAGTGACCACAGCGCCTCGAGCAGCTCGGCGTCGGGAGAGCCGACCCGGTCGGCGAGCGCCCGGAAGAAGTAGGCGCCTCCACCGGCCAGCGCCTCGACGACGGCCTGCTCGGTGTCGGTGAGCTCCCGGTCCTCGGGCGGCGGCACGGTCAGGTGCGCCGTCTCGGCGAGGTGCAGGCTGACCCAGCCGTCGTCGCCGGGCAGGGCGCCGTGCCCGCGCCAGACGACGTCACCGGCGCTCATGGCCTCGTCGAGCAGCGCGGGGCGGTAGTCCGCGAGCCGCGCCGGCAGGACGAGCGCCTCGAGCGCGCTCGCCGGCACGACCGCGCCGGTCAGCTGCTCGACCACCCGGAGCAGTCCGTCGCGGCCCCGCACCTGGCCGCCGATGCCCTGCCACGCCGGCAGGAAGCGGGCGAAGTCGGCCTGGACCACCGGCTCCACCTCGTGCCGCAGCGCAGCCAGCGAGCGTCGGCGCAGCAGTCGCAGCACCTCGGCGTCGCAGAACTCCGGCCCGTGGCCGCCGCCGCTCTCGGTCGGCAGGAGCTCGCCCTCGATGACCCGGCCGGACGAGACGAGGCGGCGCAGCGCGTCCGAGGCCACGGCCGGCCCGATCCCCCACCACGACGCCACCGTCGCCACGGTGAAGGGACCATGCGTGCGCGCGAACCGCGCGACGAGGTCCCCGAGCGGGTCGGGCACCGGGTCGAGGAAGGCCTGCGGCACCCCCAGCGGCAGCGAGGTGCCGAGCGCGTCGCGCAGCCGCCCGGCGTCCTCCACCGCCGCCCACCGGTCCTGGCCGGCGACGCGCACGGCGATGACCCGGCGCCCAGACTCCAGCTCCGTCAGGGCCGCCTCGACATCGTCCGGCGGGAAGCCCTCGCCGCACCGGGCCACGACGTCACCCGTGGAGAGCGGCCCGAGGACGCGCAGCAGGTCGACGACGTCCTCGACGTCGCGGCAGCCCCGGTCGGGGGTGAGGCGCTGCAGCTCGGCCTCGGTGCGGGCCACGGCCTGCGGGTCGAGCAGGTCACGCAGGGCCAGGGACTCCCCCTGCCCGAGCAGCTCGGACAGCAGGCTGGGGTCGAGGGCGAGGGCGGCCGCCCGCCGCTCCGCCAGGGGCGAGTCGCCCTCGTAGAGGAACTGGGCGACGTAGCCGAAGACGAGCGACTTCGCGAACGGGGACGGGGACGCCGACTCGACGTCGACGATGCGCACCTCCCGCGAGCGGATGTCCGTCATGAGCTCGACGAGGCCCGGCACGTCGAAGACGTCCTGGACGCACTCGCGCACCGCCTCCAGGACGACGGGGAAGGTGGGGTACTGGCTCGCCACCTCGAGCAGCTGGGCGGCCCGCTGGCGCTGCTGCCACAGCGGCTGCCGCCGGTCGGGGCGGCGCCGTGGCAGGAGCAGTGCCCGCGCCGCGCACTCCCGGAACCGCGCTGCGAACAGGGCGGATCCGCCGATCTCGCCCGTCACGAGCGGCGCCACCTCGTCGGGATCCAGCGTCACGAGCTCCACGAGCTGCTGCCCGATCTGCCCGGCGGACGTGCCCTCGTCGAACTCGAGGTCAGGCAGCCGGAAGACGATCCCGTCGTCGCCGTGCATGGCCTGCACGTCGACCCCGAAGCGCTCGCGCATCCGGGCCGCCACGCAGAGCGCCCACGGGGCGTGCACCTGCCCGCCGAACGGCGACAGGACGGCGACGCGCCAGTCGCCGATCTCGTCGCGGAAGCGCTCGACGACGATCGTGCGGTCGTCCGGGACGTGCGCCGTCGCCTCCCGCTGCTCCTCGAGGTAACGAAGGAGGTTGTCCGCGGCCCACTCGTCGAGCCCCGCCCCGCGGACCCGCTCGCGGGCGCGCTCCGGGGACAGCCCGACGACCTCCCGGAGGAACCCGCCGACCGCCCGGCCGAGCTCCGCCGGACGCCCGAGCTGGTCGCCCTTCCAGAAGGGGAGGCGGCCCGGCGATCCCGGCGCGGGCGTGACGAGGACCCGGTCGTGCGTGATGTCCTCGATGCGCCACGTCGACGTGCCGAGCGTGAAGACGTCACCGACGCGCGACTCGTAGACCATCTCCTCGTCGAGCTCGCCCACCCGCCGACCGGGTCCGTCGCCCGAGGCGAGGAAGACGGCATACAGGCCCCGGTCCGGGATGGTGCCACCGCTCGTCACGGCGAGGCGCTGGGCGCCCCGCCGTCCCGACAGCGTGTCGGTGACCCGGTCCCAGACGATGCGCGGCCGCAGCTCGGCGAACTCGTCGGAGGGGTAGCGCCCGGCGAGCATGTCGAGCGTGGCCTCCAGCACCGATCGTGGCAGCGCCGCGAAGGAGGCCGTCCGCCGCACGAGCGCCTCGAGGTCGGCCACGGGCCAGTCGTCCATCGCGCACATCGCGACAACCTGCTGAGCGAGCACGTCGACGGGGTTGGCCGGCACGCGCAGCGACTCGATGGCTCCCGCACGCATCCGCTCGACCACGACCGCGGTCTGGACCAGGTCTCCGCGGAACTTGGGGAAGAGCACGCCTCGGCTCACCGCGCCGACCTGGTGCCCCGCCCGGCCGACCCGCTGCAGCCCGCTGGCGACGCTGGGCGGCGACTCGACCTGGACGACGAGGTCGACGGCGCCCATGTCGATGCCGAGCTCCAGGGAGCTCGTCGCGACCACCGCGGGCAGCCGCCCGGCTTTGAGCTCCTCCTCGATCGCGGCCCGGTGCTCCTTGCTCACGGACCCGTGGTGGGCGCGCGCGAGCACGGCGGGCGCGCCTCGGGAGGCGCCCGACTGGGCCATCACCTCGGCCGGTGGGCGCCTTGCCCCGTCGCCCGTATGCCGCGCAGCCTCCTCGTCCGCGGCGAGGGCCTGCCGGTCGTCCCAGATCTCGTTGAGCCGGGACGTGAGCCGCTCGGCCAGCCGGCGGGAGTTGGCGAAGACGAGGGTCGACCGATGGGCGGCGACGAGGTCGACGATGCGCTCCTCGACGTGCGGCCAGATGCTCGCCTGCGGCACGTTGCCCGCCGCGGGGCCCGAGAGGTCAGGCACGCCGGGCGACACCTCGGCCGGCGCCCCGGACAGCTCACCCATGTCGGGCACCGGCACGACGACCCGCAGGTCCCACTCCTTGGTGGACTCCGGCTGCACGACGTCCACGGGTCGCCCACCCGCGAGGAAGCGGGCCACCTCCTCCACGGGTCGCACCGTGGCGGAGAGACCCACCCGCTGCGCCGGACGGTCGAGGAGCGCGTCGAGCCGCTCGAGGCTGAGCGCGAGGTGGGCCCCGCGCTTGGTGCCGGCGACGGCGTGCACCTCGTCGAGGATGACGGTCTGCACGCCGCGCAGCGCCTCGCGGACCGAGGAGGTGAGCATGAGGAAGAGCGACTCGGGGGTCGTGATGAGGATGTCGGTCGGCGTCCGGGCGAAGGCGCGCCGGTCGGACGCGGGCGTGTCCCCCGACCGCACGCTGACCCCGATGTCAGGCACCGGGAGCCCGAGCCGCGTCGCGGCGTGCCCGATGCCGACGAGGGGCGCCCGCAGGTTGCGCTCGACGTCGACGGCGAGCGCCTTCATCGGCGAGACGTAGAGCACCCGGCAGCGGGCGAGCCGGTCCTCCGGCGCGGGGTCGCTCGCCATCCGGTCGATCGCCCAGAGGAACGCGGACAGCGTCTTGCCCGAGCCCGTCGGAGCCACGACGACGCAGTGGTGGCCGGAGCTGACGGCCGCCCACGCGCCCGCCTGGGCGGCCGTCGGCGCACGGAAGCTGCTCCGGAACCACTCCGCGGTTGCCGGGGAGAAGCGGTCGAGCGCGTCGCTCGTCGGGTGCGAGGCCATCGAGGCCAGACTGTCACGCCCCACCGACAAGGGTCCCCGCCGACCCTCCCCCCACACGTCGAGTGGCCACTTCCGTACCACCCCCCCACGTCGAGTGGCCACTTCCGTCCCGCCCCCCCACGTCGAGTGGCCACTTCCGTCCAACCCCCCACCTCGAGTGGCCACTTCCGTCCCACTCCCCCACGTCGAGTGGCCACTTCCGTCCCAGCGAGGACGGACCGAAGTGGCCACTCGACGGGGTGGCGGGTCTTGTCGCCTTCCTCAGGCCGGGACGCCCACGTCGGTCCGCTCGCCGTGGGGGAGGAACATCGCCGGCTCCTCCTCGGGAGTCAGCGCGGTCGGCCCGTAGAGCCAGTCGACGTAGCCGTAGTCCCGCACGTCCCGGCGCCGCATGATCTCGTTGCGCCACAGCCGCGCGTCGCCGGTCAGGTGCCAGAGCTCGCCCCACGACCGCGCGGTGGTGAGCACGCGGCGGCAGTGCTCAGGGCGCACGGCGTTGTAGGCCGCCAGCGCGGCGTCCCAGTCGAGCGCGTCGGCGGCGCGGCCGGCGGCGAGCTGGGCACCGACGTGCTCGGCG
Source organism: Intrasporangium sp. (assembly GCF_035688975.1). Lineage (GTDB taxonomy): Bacteria > Actinomycetota > Actinomycetes > Actinomycetales > Dermatophilaceae > CALMNV01. Next base: position 38,658 of record NZ_DASSMH010000092.1, read on the forward strand.
AGCACCCAGGCGTCCTCCATCGCCATGACCGCCCCCTGGGCGAGGTACTGCAGCGGTGGGTGGGCCGCATCGCCGGTGAGGGCGATCCGGCCCTGGACCCAGTCCATGAGCGGCTCGCGGTCGAACATCCGCCACCACCGGTCGCGCCACATCAGCGGCAGGCCCTCGCGCACCATGTCGCAGGTCCCCTCGAACGCCGCTTCGAGCTCGTCGGGTGTCCCCCAGTCCTCCTGCCCTGCAAGGGCCTTCGGCGACTCGAACACCGCCACCTGGTTGAACATCTCGCCCTGACGCAGCGGGTACTGCACGAAGTGGCACTTCGGGCCGACGTAGACGACGACGTCGCTCAGCGACACGCTGTGCTCGGCTATCTGCTCGACGGGCATGGCGCCGCGGTAGGCGACGTAGGCCGAGCTCACCGGGGCGTCGTCGGACAGCAGCCTCCGGGCCACCGAGTGCAGCCCGTCTGCCGCGATGACGACCGGCGCCTCCTCCCGACCGCCGTCGTGCACGGCCGCCGCCCCCACGGCGGTCTGCTCGTAGCCGGTCACCTTGACGTCCGTGACGAGGTCGACACCCGCCCGCTGGCAGGCCCGCAGCAGGGTGCCGTGGAGGTCGCTGCGGTGGATGACCAGGTAGGGGAAGCCGTAGCGCGCCTCGACGTCGGCGAGGTCCAGCCGCGAGAGCTCGGAGCCGTCCACGGCGTCCTTCATGACGATGTTGCGCGGCAGCACGCCGAGGGACTTGACCTCCTCGAGCAGGCCCCAGCGGGCAAGGATGCGAGTGCAGTTCGGCGCGATCTGCAGACCGGCGCCCACCTCGCCGAACTCCGCCGCACGCTCGAGGACGCGCACGCGCAGACCCTTCTGCGTGAGGGCGAGGGCCGTAGAGAGGCCCCCGATGCCGCCACCGACGACGACGACATCGGGACGGATTGCCTTTGGTGCCATGATGTTTCCTTCGGGTCGAGGTTCGGTCGGTCAGAGTCCTGGTTCAGAGCCCTGGTTTCCGAGCCGTGGTTCAGAGTCCTGCTCAGAGCCAGCGAGGCAGGGTGGGAACGGTGTCGTCGTCGGCGCGCAGGCCGGTGGCCGGGCGCCCGGAGAGGTATGCCGCGAGCTGCGTGAGCGGGCCGCGCACCGTCACGGGGCGGCCGGCTCCCATAACGGACCATCCGCGCGCGTCGTCGACGGCCCACAGCTCGAGGGCGGGTCCGTGGCCGGAGGCGCCGCGCTTGGCGGCGATCTCGTCGAGCAGCGCCACGACGAAGTCCACCGGGAGCCCCTCGACCGGCGCTCCGAGGTCGACGGCGTGGACCATGACTTCGCGAGCGCGCATCCACGGGACCTCCGACGCCGGCACGGTGCGACCCTGCGCAGTGCGGACCGGCCGCTGCCACTGCTCGTCGGTGAGGGAGGCGAAGCCGGCGTCGAGCCGGTCGGCTGACTCGCCGAGCCACGCCCGCAGCTCGCCCGCCGCACGCCGGGCCCCTGCAGCGATCTCGGACGCGCGGGCGTCCGGGGAGGAGTACATCGGGCGCTCCTCGCCGGTCCGCGCCCAGTGCACGAGGTTGCCCAGCGCGTCGGCGTTGGCGGCGACGTGGGCCACGACGTGCCTGCCGGTCCAGCCCGGCAGCCCCGTCGGGGCATCGAGCCCGGCATCGTCGGCCCCGTCGAGGACGCGCTCGAAGGTCGCGGTGCCCTCCTTGACCCAGGCCTGCGACAGCTCCAGTGGCACGGTCATCAGCGGGCCCCGTCTTCCACGACGAGGTTCTCGCAGCGACCGAGCCCCTCGACCTCGGTGACGAGCTTCTGCCCGGCCACCAGGAAACGGGCCGGCCTGCGGGCGTGCCCGACGCCGCCCGGGGTTCCCGTGGCGATGACGTCACCGGGGCGCAGGGTGCCCATCGTCGCGATGTACCGCACCAGCGTGACGGGGTCGAAAAGCAGGTCTCCCGTCGTGTCCGACTGCATCGTCTCGCCGTCGAGCTCCGTGCGGATCGCGAGCCTGGGGCGGACTCCACCCGGCAGCTCGTCGGGCGTGACGAGCCACGGCCCGAGGGGGGTCGTCGCCTCCCAGTTCTTGCCCTGGAGCCACTCGCGGGTGCGGAACTGCCAGTCGCGGCACGTCACGTCGTTGAGCACCGCGAAGCCCGCGATCGCGGCCTCTGCCTGCTCCACGGTCGGCCGCCTGACCTCGGTGCCGATGATGACGGCCAGCTCGCACTCCCAGTCGAACTCGTCGGTCTCGACCGGCCGTCGGATGTCGTCGCCCGCCCCGACGAGGGTGTCGGCATACTTGCTGAACAGCGTGGGGTACTCCGGCAGCTCGCGTCCCATCTCGAGGATGTGGGTGCGGTAGTTCAGGCCGACGCAGACGATCTTGCCGGGTCGGGGAACGACGGGCGCGTATGCCGCAGTGCCGACGTCGAGCGCCTCACCGGATGCCCGCTCGGCAGTCTGGCGCCAATTCGACTGAGCCAGCAGCGTCCCCACGTCCGGGACGCCGAGCGACACTGCAGTCGTGCTGTCGACGCGGACTGCCTCGGTGCCGCCGCCTGGCGTGCGGATGGTGGCGAGCTTCATCAGTGGGTCTCCTCGGTCTCGGTGCGGGACAGGTTGAGCGCCTCGAAGATGGGCGCGTCGCTGAAGCGGAACAGGTCGAGGGCGCCGGAGTCGGAGTCCGAGGCCGACGCCTCCGAGGTGACGGACAGCGGCTGCCAGGACGGCACGACGAAGAGGTCGCCGCGGGTGACGGTCCACGAGAGGTCGCCCACGGTGACCCGACCGGACCCGTCGAAGACCTGGTAGACGGACGAGCCGGTCTCCCGCCGCGGGGCGGTGTCGGCGCCGCGGGCGATCCGGTGGAACTCCGCGCGGATGGTCGGCAGCACGTCGGCGCCGTTGGTGGGGTTGGTGAACCGGACGGCCGCGTGGCCGCGCTCGAGCGTGGCGTCGACGCCCTGCGCCTCGAGCTCCAGCTGGTCCTGCAGCGCGCGGTCGGTGTGCTCCCAGCGGTAGCGCAGCAGCGGCGTGCCCGGCGTGCGCCCGAGGCGGGACACCGGCGCGAGTCCCGGGTTGCCCCAGAGGCGCTCGCTCCGGGAGCGCTCGGGCGTGACCCGCTCCTCGTCGGAGATGGCGTCCCGGCCGAACTCGAAGAACTGCGCCTCGGTGCCGTACTGGAAGGGGATGTCGAGCCCGTCGATCCAGGCCATGGGACGGGAGGCGGCGTTGTGGTGGGCGTGCCAGTTCCACCCGGCCTGCGGCAGGAAGTCGCCGCGCCGCATGGGCACGGGGTCGCGGCCGACGACGGTCCACACGCCCTCGCCCTCGACGACGAAGCGGAAGGCGTTCTGGGTATGCCGGTGCTCCGGGGCGTCCTCGCCGGGCATGAGGTACTGGATGGCCGCCCAGAGCGTCGGGCTCGCGTAGGGCTTGCCGCCGAGGGAGGGGTTGGCAAGGGCGATCGCGCGCCGCTCACCGCCGCGCCCGACGGGCACGAGGTGGCCGGCCCGGTCCGCGAGGGTGAGGAGCGTGCGCCACTCCCACCGGTGCGGCATCGCCTTGGACCGCGGGTGCGGCGGCATGAGGTCGCCGATCTCGGTCCACAGCGGGACGAGCAGCTCCTTCTCGAAGCCGCGGTAGAGGTCTGCGAGCTCCTCGGTGGGGGCCGGCTGGTCGGGGGCGTCGGTGGCACGCAGGCGCACCGGGGACGTGAGTTCAGCAGTCATGGCAGGTCCTTTCGGGTGAGCGTCAGTGGACGAGGGCGTCGACGGCCGGGCGCGCCGGCGCCGGGGCGGGCCTGGTGGCGACTGCGGTGAAGAGGAGCAGGACGGCGGCGAGCCCGGCCGCCAGGGAGAAGGCGAGGAAGTTGCTCCCGACGCCGAGCTTCGCGTCGAGCAGCCAGCCGCCGACCTGCGGGGCAAGGACGGCTCCGATGCGGCCGATCCCCAGGGCGAAGCCGAGCGAGGTGCCGCGCAGCTTCGGCGGGTAGTGGCTGGCGACGGCGGCGATGATGAGGCACTGGGTGCCGTGCGTGCCGACACCCGCGAGGATCAGGGCGGCATAGACCGGTCCGACCTCGGTGGGGTAGGTGAGCAGGAACGCGAGGCCGAGGGCAGCCACCGCGGCCGCGGCGACGGCGCTGCGCAGCGGGCCGAAGCGCACGCCGGCCCACGCGGTGACGACCGAGCCGAGGACCGCCCCGAGGTTGAGGGCGAGCAGGAAGAAGAGCGGCTTGCCGAGATGGAACCGGGCGTCCGAGCCCATGAGCTTGGGCAGCCACGTGCCGAGGCCGTACCACGCGAAGAGCGTCGCGACGGTGGCCGCGGCGAAGAGGATCGTCGGCCGGCGCCACTGGCCGCGGAGGATGGTGCCGAAGCCCGGCGCGTGCTCGCTGGCATGCTCCGCGTGGTCGTGCACGACGCCGTAGACGGCCTCGGTCCGCTCCGCCTCCGCGACCCGGCCGTGCGAGCGCAGCCAGGAGGGCGACTCGGGCAGCAGGGCGACGCACAGCGGCAGGAGGACGAGCACCGCGACGACGGCGACGGCATACATCGAGCGCCAGCCGAAGGCGGGCAGCAGCCACAGGCCGACGAGGGCGGCGACCGACCCACCGATCGGCACCCCGGACATCATGACGGTGGACACGGCCGACCGGTGCTTCCGCGAGACGAACTCCGCGGTCAGCGCGTTGGCGGACGGCACCAGGCCCCCGAGGCCGAGCCCGGCCAGGAAGCGGAAGGCCCCGAACACCTCCGGGCTCGCCGCCACCGCGCACAGCGCGGTAAAGAGCGAGAACCAGAGGGTGCACCGCAAGATGGTGCGTCGGTGGCCGAGCCGGTCGGCGAGGTAGCCGGCGGTGAGGGCGCCGACGAGCATGCCGGCGAAGGCGAGACTGCCGATGAAGCCCGCCGACGTCGCGGTCAGGTCCCAGCCGCGCTCGGCGAGCAGGGGCGGGATGGTCGTCCCGTAGACGATGAGGTCGTAGCCGTCGAAGACGACGATGAGCCAGGTGAGGAGCGTCACCAGCCACGCGGGCCGGGTGCGCAGGGAGGAGGATCGGGAGAGGG
>NZ_DASSMH010000093.1:0-16932 GCF_035688975.1 Intrasporangium sp.
ACGCCCTGCACCCAGGTGCGGTACTCCATGTTCTTCTCGATGCCGGTGTGCAGGTAGCCGATGCCCGCGCGGGCCTCGGTGACGCTCTCACCGTTGAGCTCGAGGATGAGCCGGAGCACCCCGTGCGTGGACGGGTGCTGAGGGCCCATGTTGACGACGATGCGCTCCTCGCCGAGCGAGGTCGCCTCGTCGACGAGGTCGTCCCAGTCCCCGCCGTCGACGGTGAAGACGTGGGCGCCCTCGGCGGCCTGCTCGTCGGTCGCCGAGGTGGCGTAGGGGTCGTTGCCGGTCTGGGTGCTCATCAGGTGTACGACCTCCGCTGGTCCGGCGGCGGGACCGTCGCGCCCTTGTACTCGACGGGTATGCCGCCGAGCGGGTAGTCCTTGCGCTGGGGGTGGCCCGGCCAGTCGTCGGGCATGAGGATGCGGGTCAGGGCCGGGTGGCCGTCGAAGACGATCCCGAACATGTCCCAGGTCTCGCGCTCGTGCCAGTCGGCCGCGGGGTAGGTCGACACGATCGACGGGATGTGCGGGTCCGAGTCGGGACAGGACACCTCGAGCCGGACCCGCTTGCTGCCATGGGTGATCGACAGGAGGTGGTAGACGGCGTGGAGCTCGGCGCCGGTCCGCTCGGGGTAGTGGACGCCGGAGACGCCGAGGCACAGCTCGAAACGCAGTGACGGGTCGTCGCGCAGCACCCTGGCGACCGCGGGCAGGTGCTGGCGGTTGACGTGGATCGTCAGCTCGCCGTGGTCGACGACGACGCTGTCGACCGCCTCGGCGATCGAGGCGGAGCCGCCCACGAGGCCGCGCTCGAGGTCGTCGACGAGCTGGTCGAACCAGCCCCCGTAGGGCCGCTGGGCCGGTCCGGCGACGACGATCGGCGCGACGAGCCCGCCGTAGCCGGAGGTGTCCGCCCCGTCGGAGGAGCCGAACATGCCGCGCCGCACGCCCACGACGAGCGGCTCGCCCGCCGTCCCCTGTGCCGCCTGGGCGCGCTCGAGCTCGGTCGGCGTCAGGCCGGTGCTGTGCGTCTGCTCGGCGCTGGCCTTCTCCGGGCTGCCGCCGCCCTGGTCGGCCGGGGTCATGCGAGCAGGCCCTTCATCTCGTGGGTCGGGGTCGCCGTCAGGGCGGCCGCCTCCGCGGCCCGCGCCGCCGCCTCGCGGTTGACCCCGAGCGGGGTGCTCTGGATCTGCTTGTGCAGCTCGATGATCGCGTTGAGCAGCATCTCGGGGCGCGGCGGGCAGCCCGGCAGGTAGATGTCGACCGGGACGATGTGGTCGACCCCCTGGACGATGGCGTAGTTGTTGAACATGCCGCCGGAGCTGGCGCACACGCCCATGGCGATGACCCACTTGGGGTTGGGCATCTGGTCGTAGACCTGGCGGACGATCGGCGCCATCTTCTGGCTCACGCGGCCGGCGACGATCATCAGGTCGGCCTGGCGGGGCGTGGCGGAGAAGCGCTCCATGCCGAAGCGGGCGATGTCGTAGTCGGGCGTGCCGACGGCCATCATCTCGATGGCGCAGCAGGCGAGCCCGAAGGTGGCCGGCCACATGGACGCCTTGCGCATGTAGCCCGCGAGCGACTCCACCGTCGAGAGCAGGAAGCCCGAGGGGAGCTTCTCTTCGATACCCATCAGTTACTCCTTAGTCCCACTCGAGGCCGCCCCGGCGCCACACGTAGGCGTAGGCGACGAAGACGGTGAGGATGAACAGGACCATCTCGACCAGGGCGAACAGGCCCAGCTTGTTGAAGGCGACCGCGAAGGGGTAGAGGAAGACGCTCTCGATGTCGAAGATGATGAAGAGCATCGCCGTGAGGTAGTACTTGATCGGCACCCGGCCGCCGCCCGCCGCGTGGGGGGAAGGCTGGATGCCGCACTCGTACGCCTCGAGCTTGGCGCGGTTGTAGCGCTTGGGGCCGACGACCATGGACGTGCCGACCGACAGGGCGGCGAAGCCGAAGCCCAGCGCCAGCATGAACAGAATCGGGACGTAGGGCTGGCTCATCCTTCGGTCCTTCCCGTCGGGTCACTGGAGACGCGCGCCGGACCCATCCTATGCAGCGCGGCGACGTCGCCGCGCGACGCCACGACCCGGCCTGACCTGCGGATCATGCGTCCGGGGCCATCCGCGAGAGGGCGTTGATGATGCGGTCGCTCGCGCCCTTGCCGCCGGGCTCGGCGAGGTTGGCCATGATCTTGAGCAGGAACCGCATGAGGGTCGTGCGCGGCAGGCCGTACTTCGTCGCGAGGCGCATGACCTCCGGGTTGCCGATGATGGTCGCGAAGTGGCGGCCGAGCGTGTAGTAGCCGCCGAGCGCCTGCTTCAGCTGCGTGTTGTAGGACTGGAGCACCCGCTCCCGGCCGGCGTCGTCGGGGCGGGCGAACGCGTGGGCAGCGACCTCGGCCGCGATGCGCCCCGACTCCATGGCGTAGGCGATGCCTTCGCCGTTGAACGGGTTGACCATGCCGCCGGAGTCGCCGACGAGCAGGAGCCCGTCGGCGTAGTGCGGCTGCCGGTTGAATCCCATGGGCAGCGCGGCGCCGCGGATGGGCTGGGTCATGGTGTCGTCGCCCATGGTCCACTCGTCGGGCATCGTGGCGACCCAGCGGCGCATCACGTCCTTGTAGTCGACGTTGCCGAAGGCCTTGGAGGTGTTGAGGATCCCGAGGCCGACGTTGGACGTGCCGTCGCCGACGCCGAAGATCCAGCCGTAGCCGGGCAGGAGCACGTCGCGGCCCGTCGCAGGGTCCTGGGCCCAGAGCTCGAGCCACGACTCGAGGTAGTCGTCGTCGGTGCGCGGGCTCTTGTAGTAGGTCCGGACCGCAACCCCCATGGGCCGGTCGTCCCGCTTCTCGCGGCCCATGGCGAGCGAGAGCCGGGAGGAGTTGCCGTCGGCCGCGACGACGAGCGGCGCCCGGAACCGCCTGGTCTCTCCCGTGGCGCGGCCCGCTGCGTCGACGTCCCTGGCGCTGACGCCGACGATCCGTCCCCGGTCGTCGGTGAGGGGCCCCGTCACGGTGCAGCCCTGGCGCAGCCGTGCGCTGTGCGCGACGGCGTGCCGGGCGAGGATGTCGTCGAAGTCCATGCGGGTGCGCACGAGGCCGTAGGGCGGGAAGGCCGTGGTGTCGGGCCAGTCCAGCTGCAGGCGCATGCCCGCACCGAGGATGCGCAGGCCCTGGTTGCGGATCCAGCCGTCGTCCTCGGGGGTGGGGACGCCGAGGCTGATGAGCTCACGCACGGCGCGGGGTGTGAGCCCGTCCCCGCACACCTTCTCCCGCGGGAAGTGGGTCTTCTCGAGGACGAGCACGTCGAGTCCGGTCATCGCGAGGTATGCCGCGGTGGCCGACCCTGCGGGGCCCGCGCCGACGACGATGACGTCGGCGCTCGCGGTCCCGTCGCGCTCGCTCTGCTCGGCAGTGCCGCTCGAACTGCTCATGACTCCCTGCGCGCTCCGTGTCCCGCGGTGGGGACCGACTTTGTGAACTGCTTCACGAACTCCGCGGCGAGTCTAGACCCTCCACGCGGCTCCGCCTCCCCGGCGCCCCCCGACACCCGCGCGGCCGGCTCGTACGGCTCCGCACCGGCGTCAACGGCGCTTCGTCGCCGTGTGGAGAGCGACGATGCCACCCGTGAGGTTGGTCCACCCCACCCGGGTCCACCCCGCCCCCTCGATCGTCCGGGCGAGCTCGCCCTGCGGGGGCCACGCGCGGATCGACTCGGCGAGGTAGACGTACGACTCGGGGTTGCTCGACGTGCGACGGGCCACCTTGGGCAGGGCCCGCATGAGGTAGTTCGTGTAGACGGTGCGCAGCACCCGGTTCACGGGCTGGCTGAACTCGCACACGACGAGCCGCCCACCGGGTCGCGTGACCCGGAGGAACTCGCGCAGCGCGACCGACGGGTCGGCGACGTTGCGCAGGCCGAAGCTCATCGTCACCGCGTCGAACGAGTCGTCCGCGAAGGGCAGCGCCATGGCGTCGGCCGCGGTGAAGGCCAGGTCCGGGCGCCGCCGGCGCCCCACCTTGAGCATGCCCAGGGAGAAGTCGGCCGGCACGACGTCGACCCCGGCGTCCGCGAACGGCTCGCTCGACGTGCCCGTCCCGGCGGCGATGTCGAGCACGCGCTCCCCCGCGACGGCGGCCACCGTGCGCACGACCGCCCGCCGCCACAGCCGGTCCTGCCCCAGGGAGAGGACATCGTTGGTCACGTCGTACTTCTCGGCCACGTCGTCGAACATCGACGCCACGTCGACCGGCTTCTTGTCCAGCTGGGCCCGGGTCATGCGCCCATCCTCGCACCGCCGGGCGCTGCGGCGCGGCCCGCGCGCCGGCCCCACGGCATACGGGCTCCTCGGGCGCCCGAGGTCCCGCCGTAGAGTGGCTCGCGATGTCATCGCTTCCCGCCCCCGGCGCGGCGCCCGCGACCTCCCTCGTGGTCCGCTCCGTCCCGCTCCCCGCAGGGGAGGCGCTGCTCGGCTACCTGCCCGCCGACGCGCCCTACGACGAGGTGCTCTCGTGGGTGCGCCGCGGCGACGGGCTGGTCGGGTGGGGCCGGGCGCTCGCCTTCCCCGCGACGGGCCCGCGGCGCTTCGCCGACGCGGACGCGTGGTGGCGCGACGTGGCGCACCGGGCGGTGGTGCGCGACGACGTGCGGCTGCCGGGCAGCGGGCTGGTCTGTTTCGGCTCCTTCCCCTTCGCCGACGACTCCGCCGAGCCCGGGGGGCTCGTCGTGCCCGCCTCGATCCTCGGGCGCCGCGACGGCCGCACCTGGATGACGTCCATCACCGCCGAGCCCCAGCTGCGTCCCGTCCGGCTGCCGCGTCCAGCCCCCGACCCCGTCGCCCCGAGCGGCGTCGTCTTCGCCGACGGCGCGGTGCCGCCGGCGGCATACGCCTCCGCCGTGGGCGAGGCGGTGCGCCGGATCGCCGCCGGCGAGCTCGACAAGGTCGTCCTCGCCCGGGACCTCATCGCCGGCGCGGACGGGCCCATCGACCCGAGGTGGCTCCTGCGGCGGCTCGCCGAGCGCTACGAGAACACGTGGGTGTTCGCCGTCGCCGGCCTGGTCGGCGCGACTCCCGAGCTGCTCGTGCGGCGCGACCAGGGACTCGTCACCTCACGGGTGCTCGCCGGGACGATCCGCAGGACAGGCGACGACGCGAAGGACCTCGCGCTGGCCGCCTCGCTGGCTCGCTCGTCGAAGGACCTCGAGGAGCACGAGTACGCCGTGCGCTCGGTGGCCGAGGCGCTCGCTCCGCACTGCTCGTCGATGAACGTGCCGGAGGCGCCCTTCGTGCTGCACCTGCCCAACGTCATGCACCTCGCGACCGACGTCGCGGCGGTCGCGGCCGACGGGATCAGCTCGCTCGCCCTCGCCGCCTCGCTCCACCCGTCGGCCGCGGTCGGCGGCACGCCGACCCCCGTCGCGGTGCGGCTCATCGCCGAGCTGGAGCACATGGATCGAGGCCGCTATGCCGGTCCGGTCGGGTGGATGGACGCGTCCGGTGACGGCGCCTGGGGCATCGCCCTGCGGTGCGGGGCCCTCGCCGCCGAGGACCCGTCGCAGATCCGGCTCTACGCAGGCTGCGGCATCGTCTCGGGCTCCGACCCGGAGTCCGAGGTGGCCGAGTCGGTGGCCAAGCTCGTCCCCATGCGGGACGCGCTCACCGGCGCCGCGCCGTGACGGGCCGGCGCAGCGCCCCCGAGCTGGCCCAGGCGCTCGTCCAGCAGCTGTATGCCGCCGGGCTGCGGGACGCGGTCCTCGCCCCCGGCTCCCGGTCGGCGCCGCTCGCGCTCGCCCTGCACGCCGCCGACCGGGCCGGCGACCTGCGCCTGCACGTGCGCGTCGACGAACGCTCCGCGGCCTACCTCGCGCTGGGGCTCGCCACCGGCTCCCGGCGGCCCGTCGCGGTCGTGACCACCTCGGGGACCGCCGTCGGCAACCTGCTCCCCGCGGTGATGGAGGCCGCGCACACGGGGCGCCGGCTCGTCGTCGTGAGCGCCGACCGGCCCGAGCGGCTGCGGGGCACCGGCGCCAACCAGACGACGTACCAGGCCGGCCTCTTCGGCACGTTCGCGACGTGCCACGACCTCGGGCCGGAGGCAACGGACGCCGAGGTCGCTTCGGCCGTGCGGGCCGCGTGCGGCGCCTGCGGGCCGACGCAGGTCAACGTCCAGCTCGACGGAGACCTGCTGCCCCCCGACCCGGACCCCGCGACGTGGTGGGCCGCACCGGTCGGCGCCGACCCTGCTGCGGGACGGGACGACTCCGTGGCCCTCGACCGGGGCGGCGAGACGCTGCCGTGCGGGCCGCGGACCGTCGTCGTCGCCGGTGACGACGCGGGTCCGGCGGCGCGGCTGCTCGCCGAGGCCGGCGGCTGGCCGCTCCTGGCAGAGCCGACGTCCGGTGCGCGGATCGGCCCGCAGGCCATCCGCACCTACCGCCTGCTGCTCACCACGCCGCTGCGGGACGACATCGAGCGGGTGGTCGTGGTCGGCCGGCCGACCCTCTCCCGGCCGGTCACCGACCTCGTCAGCGACCCGGCGCTCGAGGTGCTCTCGGTGCGCGGCCGTGACGGCGTCGCCACCGACCCCGGGCGGGTGGCCCGCCACCTCGACCTCGTGCCGGTCGCGGAAGGGGCCGACGACCCCGAGTGGGCCCAGCGCTGGCGCGTGGCCGACGCACGGCTCGGGCGGCTCATCGACCGCGAGACCGCCGGGCAGGGCGTGGTGCCGCTCGCCGTCGCGACCGTCGTGGCGGATGCCGTCGCGGCCGACACGACCCTCGTCGTCGGCTCGTCGAACCCGGTGCGCGACCTCGACGTCATGGCCAGGCCCTGGCCGGCGCACGAGCACCGCTTCGTCGTGGGCAACCGCGGGCTGGCCGGCATCGACGGCCTCGTGTCCACGGCGGTCGGCGTGGCGCTCGGCCGGCCCCGCGCCGCGCGGACCCTCGCCTACGTCGGGGACCTGACCTTCCTGCACGACAGCAACGCGCTGCTCATCGGGCCGGGTGAGCGGCGTCCGAGCCTGACGGTCGTCGTCCTCAACGACGACGGCGGGGCGATCTTCGCGACCCTGGAGCAGGGGGACCGCCGCTACTCCGGGGCCTTCGAGCGGGTCTTCGGCACGCCACACGGGACCGACCTCGAGGCGCTCTGCCACGCCCACTCGACGGCATACGAGCGGGTGACCGACCTCGGGCGCCTGGCGGCCGCCCTCGCCGAGCACCCGGACGGGATCCGGGTGCTCGAGGTGCCCGTCTCGCGCGCTGACCGGCGCGCGGAGGCCGCGCGGCTGCGCGAGCTCGCGCGGCAGGCCCTGCCGGGGCGCCCGGTGACCGAGCACAACTGACCACTCGACCGGGCCGCACACGCCCCCCTTCCGTCGAGTGGCCACTTGCGCACACGCCGCTACCTGTGCGCGTGGCTCCGGGCGTCGCCGCCGAGGGCCGCGGCGACGAGCTCCGCGTTGTCGTAGGCCTCCTGCCCGGTCGGCAGCACGAGGGTGTCCTCGAAGCCGATGCGCACGTGGTGCCCCGCCGCCTGCGCCCAGCGCAGCACCGGCCACGTCCAGCCCTGCTCGCCGTGCACGAGCAACGGCTGCGGCGACATTCCGAGAGCGGCAAGGATGCGCTCGACGGACCAGCGGGCGTTGGATCCGGGACTCGAGCCCGGGATGGCCTCGACGAGCACCCGCTCGACCTGCCAGGGCCACGGCGTCGAGACGAAGGCCGTCGCGGCCCGCGGCGTCCAGATGCCGGCCTCGACGCCGACGCCCCGGGCCCGCAGGACACGGGCCACCTCGACGGCCCCAGGCTCGTGCCAGTTGACGCTCGCGCAGTCCGGCCCACCCTCGGCCGGCTCCGGCCACTCTCGCAGCGCCCGAAGCTTGGCCAGGTGGTCGGTGACGATGCCGTCCCGCGTCGTCACGCTGACGCGAACGCCTGGCGCGTGGCCCCGGATCGCCGCGACGGCCGCCACGACGTCGGCGGCGGACAGGCTCTCCCGCCCGAGGGCATTGCGCGGGTGCACGTGGAGCATGCCCGCTCCGGAGGCCACCGCGGCCGCGGCGTCGACGCCCAGCTCCTCGGCCGTGACCGGGAGCCGGGGATGGGCGCCGCGGAGCCGGGCGCCGTTGAGGCAGGCGGTGATCACGAGGGCAGCCCGGGCACGCGCAGCAGGTCCAGGCACCGGCCCACCCGGTCGACCCACCAGCGGCGCCGGTGCTGCGGCGCGGCGAGCCGGGCGAGCGCCTCGGCCGTCGGCTCGGACCGGCCGGGCCGGAGGACACCGCCCACGGGTCGCAGCGGCTCGGCGGCGACGTCGGCAGTGAAGAGCCCCACCGTCCCCAGCCCGCACGCGTGCTCGAGCGTCGGCAGGGCCGCGGCGAGCGCGACCCCGGCGGCGATGCCGACACTCGTGTCAAGTGCCGAGGACACCACTGCCACAAGGCCGCTGGCCGCCACGACCTCCAGTGCGCGGTGCACGCCGCCCAGCGGCGCGGCCTTGACGACGACGAGGTCGGCCGCCTGCAGGGCGGCCACGCGCAGTGGGTCGTCGGCCTTGCGGATGGACTCGTCCGCGGCGATGGGCACGTCGATCCCATTGCGCGCCAAGCGGATCCGCAGCTCGGCGAGGTCTTCCACGGTGGGACAGGGCTGCTCGGCATACTCCAGGTCACACGCCGACAAGGCCCTCAGGGCGGTGACGGCGGACTCCACATCCCAGGCCCCGTTGGCGTCGACGCGCACCCGGGCGGAGGGGCCCATCGCGCTGCGCACCGCCGAGACCCGCGCGAGGTCGTCGGCCAGGGTCTGACCACGCTCGGCCACCTTCACCTTTGCTGTCGTGCAGCCGTCGAAGCGGGCCAGCACCCCGGGCACGTCGTCGGGCGCGACCGCCGGCACGGTGGCGTTGACCGGGATCGTGTCGCGCCGCGGCGCCGGCCACGCGGCATACGCGGACTCGATCGCGGCGGCCAGCCACCGGGCAGCCTCCGCGTCCGGGTACTCGAGGAACGGAGCGAACTCGCCCCACCCAGAGGGCCCGTCGATGAGGACGGCCTCGCGATGGTCGACCCCGCGGAACGGCACCCGCATCGGGATGGACACGACGTGCAGCCGAGCGAGGAGGTCCTCGCGCTCCGGCAGGACGGCTGGAGTCACCGCCGGGCCGCGACGTCGCCGGAGCCGAGCCGCACCCCGGGCTCGTCCGCGAGCGCCCACTCGACCCGCACCCGGTGGCGCTCCGGCATCTGCGGCAGCGCGTGTGGCGCGAACCAGCCGGCGTCCGTGCACTCGTCGTCGCCGGGGACGGGCTCTCCGGAGACCCACGCGCAGCGGAAGGTGTGGTCGAGGTACTGGGCGCGGTCGCCGTTCGGGTGCGTGACGACATCACCGGCGGCCACCCAGACGAGGCGCTCGACCTCGGCGACCACGGAGGCCTCCTCGAGCACCTCGCGGACGGCCGTGACGTGCGGGTCCTCGCCGGGGTCGACGATGCCGGTCACCGGGGTCCACGAGCCGTTGTCCGCGCGGCGCACGAGGAGCACCTCGGGTCCGGCGTCGGCCCCACGGACGACGACCGCGGTGACGCCCGGCAGCCAGAGCAGGTCGTGGCCGACACGTCGGCGCAGCGCCGTGACGAAGGGCGGGATCGGCATACGCCGACGATAGCCCGGCGGTGCCGGGCCAGATCGGGGTGGTGAGCCAGTCAGCGGTCCCGCGACGACAGGACGCAGAACTCGTTGCCCTCCGGATCCGCGAGCACCGTCCACGTGACGTCACCACCCTGGCCGACGTCGGCCATGGTGGCGCCGAGATCGAGCAGGCGCGAGATCTCGGCGTCGCGTTCTTGGCTCGTATGCGGGGCGAGGTCGAGGTGGAGGCGGTTCTTGGCCTGCTTGCCCTCCGGCACGGGGACGAAGACAAGCCCGGGACACTGTCGGTCCCACTCGGCGGCCGGCACGGGCTCGGCGCTCAGGTGCGGTGGGATGACGACGACCTCGTGCTCGTCCTCATAGACGATCCGCCAGTCGAGAGCGGCGGCCCACCAACGCGCCTGGGCGGCGATGTCACGGCAGTCGACGACGACGGTGTACCAGCGCAGAGCCATGCGACCGACGGTAGCGGCGGACGGCCTGGTGCCGAGCACTATTGTCGGCCCCGTGACCGAGGCACCCGTCAGCGAGATCTTCGACCCGAGTGCGTGGGACGTCGTGCCCGGCTTCGACTTCACCGACATCACCTACCACCGGCGCCGGCCCGTGCCGGGCCGCCCGGCGCCGGAGTCCGGCGTCGTCCGCGTCGCCTTCAACCGGCCCGAGGTGCTCAACGCCTTCCGTCCGCACACCGTCGACGAGCTCTACCGCGCCCTCGACCATGCCCGGATGACGCCCGACGTCGGCGTCGTCCTGCTCACCGGCAACGGCCCCTCGCCCAGGGACGGCAAGTGGGCGTTCTGCTCCGGCGGCGACCAGCGGATCCGCGGCCGCTCGGGCTACCAGTACGCGACCACCCCGGAAGGCGACCCCACGTCTGCCGGTGTCGACGCGGCCCGCGCAAAGGCGCAGGGCGGGCGCCTGCACATCCTCGAGGTGCAGCGCCTCATCCGCACCATGCCCAAGATCGTCATCGCAGTCGTGAGCGGGTGGGCCGCCGGTGGTGGGCACTCGCTCCACGTCGTGTGCGACCTCACGATCGCGTCGCGCCAAGAGGCGCGGTTCAAGCAGACCGACGCGGACGTGGGCTCCTTCGACGGCGGGTACGGCTCGGCATACCTCGCCAAGTCCGTCGGGCAGAAGTTCGCGCGGGAGATCTTCCACCTCGGGCGCACCTACTCGGCCGAGGACATGCACCGGATGGGCGCGGTCAACATCGTCGCCGACCACTCCGACCTCGAGGTCGAGGCGCTGCAGGCCGCCACCGAGATCATGGGCAAGTCGCCGCAGGCCCAGCGGATGCTCAAGTTCGCCTTCAACCTCACCGACGACGGCCTCATGGGCCAGCAGGTCTTCGCCGGCGAGGCGACCCGCCTCGCCTACATGACCGACGAGGCGGTCGAGGGCCGCGACCAGTTCCTGGAGAAGCGCGATCCGGACTGGTCGCCCTTCCCCTGGTACTTCTGATCTGGCGCGCTGGCGCACGTCAGGGGTCTGATGGGTGTTCCGATGTGGGAGCCATGTGGCCAGAACGCCGCGGAAGATGCGCGGGAGGGTGGTGAGAGGTGACGCTGACCTTTGCGGCTGTCCTCGCGAGTGAAGGCATCGACCCGGCCGACGCGCTGGTGATCCGGCACGCCTACGTGCGTGAACACGAGGACGGCACGGTCGGCATCCACGGCGACTCCTCCGACGACGAGATCCTCGCCTACACCCGAGTGCAGTCGGCCAACTCGCGCATCTTCCCCGCAGTACCGCCGAAGCTCTGGGTCGTCTTCCTTCCGGAGGGCGGTGACCGCGCTCGGCTTTGGCTGGTCGTCACCAACCGCGGCGAGATCGAGAACGACGGCTTGCGGCGGACATTCGACCTCGAACACACCCACCTGATGGCCGACCTGCGGAACCGGCTGGTGATCGGGTGGCGCTCGCCGCGGACGTGGCGGATCAACGCGACGACTGCGGCCGCCTATCCGGTGATGGAGATTGCCGATGCGCAGCCGGTGCGGTTCCCAGGGTTCGATGCTCTGACACTGGGCTATGCGCAGCTGCAGGCGGTGCTCCGCGAGCACCGTTACGCGGCATGGCGAACCGCTCTTTCCTCGGTGATCGGCATCTACCTCATAACCGACACCAGCGACGGGCGGCACTACGTCGGGAAGGCTGACGGTGCCGAGAACCTGCTACAGCGGTGGGCGGCTTACGCAGCCAACGGTCATGGCGGGAACGTCGAGCTGCGCGGGCTCGACCCGTCGACGTTCAGGCTCTCGGTGCTGCGGGTCTTCGACCCGGCTACTCCGGCCGCAGGGATCAACGCGGCGGAGAGCCACTTCATCAAAGCGCTGGATTCGCGTCGTCACGGACTGAACCGGAACGGTCCATTGGGGTAACGCCTAGTGGTCCGTCTCACTAATGGTTGACCACTTCTTCCAGCTTGCGACGTGCCCGGGTGACCTTGGCCAGGATGGACTCGGCGGTCGCCGTCCACACGAACGGGGTCGGCTCGGCGTTGTGGGCTCGTAGATAGTCCTCGATCGCGGCGATCAGGTCGGGCACCGAGCTGAAGCTGCCGCGGCGCAGGGCCTTGGCGTCGAGGTCGCGGAACCACCGTTCGACCTGGTTCAGCCAAGACGAGGAGGTTGGGATGAAGTGCAGGTGGAACCGCTTGTGGGTGCCCAGCCAGCGCTGCACGGCCTCGTGCTTGTGGGTGCTGTAGTTGTCCAGGATCACGTGAATCGCCTGGCCCTTGGGCACTTGCGCGTCGATGACCTTGAGGAACTTGAGGAACTCCTCGTTGCGGTGCCGCTCGAAGCAGCGCCCGGTCACTTCACCGGTGAGCACGTTCAGGGCGGCGAACAAGGTGGTGGTGCCATGCCGCTTGTAGTCGTGCGTCATCGTCGCGCCGCGGCCCTTGACCATCGGTAGCGAGGGCTGGGTGCGGTCCAGCGCCTGCACCTGGGACTTCTCGTCCAGGCACAGCACCACCGCCTTCTCGGGCGGGTTCAGGTAGAGGCCGACCACGTCGGTCAGCTTCTCCTCGAACCGCGGGTCGTTCGAGACCTTGAACGTGTCGAGGCGGTGCGGCTTGATCCCCAGGTCGTGCCAGATCCGTTGCACCGTGGCCGGACTGACGCCGGCGTGCTTGGCCATCGTGCGGCACGACCAGTGCGTCTCACCCTCCGGTGTGGTGTGCAAGGTGTCATGCACGATCGCGCGCACCTGCTCCTCACCGATGCTCGCCCTTCGGCCCCGGCCCTCCCGGACCTCGCCGAGCTTGGCCAGGCCGTCCTCGACGAACCGTGCGCGCCAAGCCCGCACCGTCACCCGCGTCACCCCAACCTGCTCCGAGATCCGTGAATTCGCCACACCATCGGCCGCCAGAAGCAACGCCTTCGCGCGTTGTACCTGTCGGTGTGGCGCCGTCTGTGATCGGGACAGCTGCTCCAGGGTGGCTCGCTCACTGTCCGACATCGGCAACGGCTTGGCTACGCGTCCGCTCATGGTCTAAGGATATCAATTATACGGCTAGTTATTTGCAAGACACACCACTAGCGTGGCAGATGCGTGGCGACAAGATCATCTCGGCGCTTCGTGCGGCGTCGTCATCGGCACGTAGACTGCTGTCATGTCGCTGAGCGCATCGGAGTTCTACAAGGCGGGGCTCGCCCTGCCTCCTTCGGTGCGCAAGGACGTAGCCCTGCGCCTGCTGGAGTCGATCGAGATCACCGATCAGGAGTCGGTCGACGAAGCGTGGACTGATGAGATCTCCACCCGACTGGATGACCTCCTCAGCGGCAAGGTCGGGACCATCCCCGGTGAGCAGGTCTTCGCTGAGTTGGCAGCGCGGCGGGCTGCTCGACAGGCCGCGCGCAACGCATGATCCTCGGCTTCGACTTCCATCCGGAAGCGCGGGCCGAGTTTTTCGCCGAGGTCGGCTGGTACGACGAGCTTGAGGTCGCTCTCGGCGAGCGGTTCGAGACTGCCGTGCGGGCAGCGATCGACGCAGCCCTCGACTCACCGGAGTCGTGGGCGGCCTGGCCGGGGTGGGACCGAAAGCCGGTCGTGCGGTCCAAGGGCATCACCGACTTCCCCTACCGGGTGGTCTACGTCGTCCAGCGTGATGTCCTGACGGTCGTGGCCGTGGCTCACGCGAAGCGCCGGCCTGGCTATTGGCGCGAACGAGTAGTGTCGACCTGAGCTGGCAGTCGCGTGGCCAGAACTGCGGCGGCATACCGCGTCGCCCGGCGCCGTATGCCGGCGAACCCCCTCGTGCAGCATGGGGTCATGCACACGCAGACGCACAGCTACCGGACCGGTCACGACGAGGCGGTGCTCGACATCACTGACGACTGCCGTCGCCACGTCGCCGGCATGGGGGACGGGCTGCTGCACGTGTTCGTGCCGCACGCCACCGCCGGCCTGGCCCTGCTCGAGGTCGGCGCCGGCAGCGACGCGGACCTGCTGACCACCCTGCGCGAGCTGCTGCCCGCCGACGAGCGGTGGCGGCACCGGCACGGCGCGCCGGGGCACGGGCGCTCCCATGTCCTGCCCGCCCTGATCCCGCCCTACGCCACCGTCCCCGTGGTGGACGGACGGCTGACGCTCGGCACCTGGCAGAGCATCTGCCTCGTGGACCTCAACGTGGACAACCCCGACCGGCAGGTGCGGCTCAGCTTCCTCCCCGGCTGAGACCGGGCCGCCCGTCACCCCACGAGCGGCAGCAGCTCGGCCACGGAGGCGAGGACGCGGGTCGCCCGGTAGGGGAAGCGCTCGACCTGCTCGGGCCGCGTCGAGCCCGTGAGGACGAGCACGGTGCGCAGCCCCGCCTCGAGGCCCGACACGATGTCGGTGTCCATCCGGTCGCCCACCATGACGGTCGTCTCGCTGTGGGCCTCGAGCCGGTTGAGGGCGCTGCGCATCATGAGCGGGTTGGGCTTGCCGATGAAGTAGGGCTGCCGCCCGGTCGCCGTGCTGATGAGCGCCGCGACGGACCCCGTTGCGGGCAGCGTGCCCTGCTGGCTGGGACCGCTGGGGTCGGGGTTGGTGGCGATGAAGCGGGCGCCGCCCTCGATGAGGCGGATCGCGCGCGTGATCGACTCGAAGGAGTAGGTCCGCGTCTCCCCCAGGACGACGTAGTCGGGGTTGCGCTCGGTCATCGTGTAGCCCACGTCGTGCAGGGCCGTGGTGAGGCCCGCTTCACCGACGACGTATGCCGTGCCGCCCGGGCGCTGGTCCGCGAGGAACTGCGCGGTGGCCAGGGCCGAGGTCCACAGGCAGCTCTCGGGCACGTCGATGCCGCTGGCGAGCAGCCGGGCCCGCAGGTCGCGCGGGGTGAAGATCGAGTTGTTCGTCAGCACGAGGAAGCGCTTGCCGAGCTCGCGGAGCCGTCCGATGAACTCGGCCGCACCAGGGATCGCCACCTCCTCGTGGACGAGCACGCCGTCCATGTCGGTGAGCCAGGTGTCGATGGGCCGCGTCTCGGTCATGCGCGCCATTGTCGCGGACGCAGGGCAGCCCCTCTCGGGGGCATCCGTGCCGGGCGGCCGCCCGCCCGTGTGTCGGCGCGGCAGGGCAAGATGGAGGAGTGGACAGCCAGGGGGAGCCGAGCGAGCCGCAGTCCCCCGGTCCCCGGCCGCCTCTCGGCCGCTCAAGGTGGGAGACCTCCCGGGCGCTGGGCCGCGGCGTCGGGCGGGCAGCCGCCGGCGGCGGCCGTCTCGCCGCCCGCGGCGGTCGGCTGGCGGCACGCACCTTCCGGGGCTACGTCGCCGCGGGAGGCGCCGACGAGAGCGGGCTGGCGCGGGTCACCGAGCTGCACGCGAGCCACACGGCCGGGGACGCCGCGATGGCGCTCGCCCTCGCGGGGACGCTCTTCTTCTCGCCGACGACGACCCAGGCCCGCAGCCAGGTCGCCCTCTTCCTGCTCGTCGCCATGGTGCCCTTCCTGCTCGTCGCCCCCCTCCTCGGGCCGCTGCTCGACCGGGTCGGGCACGGCCGGCGCTGGGTCATCGGGGCCACCCTGGCCGCCCGCGGCTTCCTCAGCTGGGTGCTCGCGGAGGGCGTCACCACGCACAGCAACTGGCTCTTCCCGGCGGCGCTCGCCTATCTCGTGGCCTCCAAGACCTACAACGTGACCCGGGCGGCCGCCGTGCCCCGGGTGCTCCCGCAGGGAATGACGCTCATGACGGCCAACTCCAGGTCCTCGGTGGCCGGCATCGTGGGCGCCATGGCCGGTGGTGCCCTCGCGGGCGCCGCCCTGCGGTTCGGGCCGGAATGGGCCCTGCGGGTCACCTTCGTCGTCTTCGTCGTGGCCACGGTGCAGGCCATCCGGCTCCCGGCGCGGGTCGACTCCTCGGCGGGCGAGCTGCGCCCCGAGGACGCCCCGGTGGGCGCTGGGCCGGGCGCCGGGACGCCTCCCCCCACCCCCCGTCGCCGCCCGGGTGCGCCGGCGGGCCGGTTGCGCCGCCGCGTCCACGCCGTGCCGTGGCCGGTGCTGCACGCGCTGTGGTCGACGGGCGGCACGCGGCTGCTGACGGGCTTCCTCATCCTCTTCATGGCCTTCCTGGCCCGCGAGCGGCCGATCGACGGCATGGACGGCAGGCTGGCCCTCGGCCTCGTCGTCGTCGCGCTCGGCGTCGGCAACGTCCTCGGCAGCGCGCTCGGCAACGTCCTCAAGGACCACCGCCCCGAGCGGGTCGCCATGCTCTCGGTCCTGCTCGCGTTCGCCACCTGCGTCGCGGCGGCCGTCTGGTACGGCGCGTGGACCCTCGTCGCGCTCGGGCTGGTCCAGGGCCTCTCGGCGCAGCTGGCCAAGGTGTGCTTCGACGCGCTCGTCCAGCGTGAGGTGCGCGAGGACGTCCGCACGTCGGTGTTCGCGTGGGCCGAGACGGTGCTCCTGGTGCTGTGGGTGCTCGGCGGCGGCCTGGGCATCGTGCTGCCGCTCAACCCGCACGTCGGCTTCCCCGTCGTGGCGGCGGCCCTGCTGGGGACCGTCGTCCTGGCCGCGCGCACGCGCGCCGTCGGGGCCCCCGCCCGCCCGAGACCGATGCCGAGGGCCGCGTGATGCGACTACCCCGCCCGTTTCCCGTGCCAGCCGGTCCGGACGTGCTCCACGTCCTGCCCGACCTGGAGCGCGCCCTCGCCGGCGACGGGGCCCTGCTGCCGTATGCCGAGGGGAGCCCCCGCCCCGTCGTGTCACCTTCCGACCCGGCGGACCTGCCGGACGACCTCGCGGTGGCGGTCGGCACGTCCGGCTCCACTGGCCGGGCGAAGCGG
>NZ_DASSMH010000094.1:0-23087 GCF_035688975.1 Intrasporangium sp.
GCCACTCGACGTTGGGGGGGTGTGGGTGGGATGGTGCCGGTGGTCCCCGCCTCGTCGAGTGGCCAGTTTCGTACGCGCGCCGGCGCGCCGGGGTGCAGGGGCCACCGGTCAGAAGCGGCGCCACCACAGGTTGACGGCGTAGTCGACCCCCGTGGCGTCCGGGTGCTCGGCGAGGATCAGCCGCACGTGATCGGGCGGGAACTCGATGCCGACGACGGCCTCGAAGTCTGCGCGCGACTCGAAGTCCCAGCGGATGTCCACGCGCTCGCGCTGCCAGCCCTGACGCGCCCAGAAGCGCTCGACGGCCCGCGGATCGTAGGCCGGCAGCGCCCGGCGAAACCAGGACCCGAAGGTCGAGCGGGTCGCGTCGTTGTCGATGACGTATGCCGTGCCGCCGGGTCGCAGGACCCGCGCGAGCTCCGTGAGCCCCGGCTCGCACCCGGGCCCGAAGAAGTAGGCCCAGCGGGCGTGCGCGACGTCGAAGGACGCGTCCGGCACCCCGATCGAGGCGGCACCCTCCTCGCGGACGGTGACGTGCGGCATACCGGCGACCCGGTCCCGAGCGAGGGCGGCCAGCGGCGGGTGCGGCTCGACGCCCGTGACGGTGGCGGCGGACTCGCCGAAGCGCGCGAGGTGGAAGCCCGTGCCGCAGCCGACGTCCAGCACGTCAGTGCCTACCCAGTCCGCGATCTCACGCATCGTGGCCTCGATCGCGCCGGCCCGGTCCACGCCGCGGTTCTCGACCTCGTAGACGTCGGGCGAGCGCCAGATGTTGGGCGACGGGATGGGCCCGGTCATTCCGTCCCGCCGGCCTCGAGGGTGGCGGGGTGCACGAGGAGGGGCAGCAGCTTGCGCGCCCCACGCGCGCGGACCGCCTTGACGGACGCGAGGTGCGCCTCGGCCCGCAGCACGAGCTCCTCGTATGCCGGTGCGCCCATGAGCTCGACGAGCTCAGGGGCGTTGGAGCGGTAGACCGGCTCGCGGCCCACGTGGGCCTCGGGGTTGCCGGAGCAGTACCAGTCGAGGTCGTGGCCGCCGGGTCCCCAGCCCCGCCGGTCGTACTCGGTGATGGTCACCTCGAGGTAGCTCGTGTCGTCGGGCAGCTCGACGGTGCGATAGGTCCGCCTCGTCGGCAGCTGCCAGCACACGTCGGGCTTGGCGGTGAGCGGCTGCACCCCCGTGAGCACGGCGTGCTGGTGCAGGGCACACCCGGCACCGGCGGGGAAGCCCGGCCGGTTGAGGAAGATGCAGGCGCCCTCGACGACCCTCGTCTTGCGGGCGCCGTCCTCCTTCTCCGTCCAGTCGGCGCGGGCTCCCGTGGCCGTGCCGACCGCGTGGAACTGCCACTCGTCCTCGCCGAGCTCGTCGACGACGGCAGCGACGCGCTCGAGGTCGGCCTTGTCGGTGAAGTGCGCGCCGAGCGTGCAGCAGCCGTCGTCGGGGCGGTCCGCGTAGATGCCCTGGCAGCCGGCGCCGAAGATGCACGTCCAGCTGCTCGTGAGCCAGGTGAGGTCGCAGCAGAACCGCTGCCCGGGGTCGGCCGGGTCGGGGAACTCGACCCACACGCGGGACAGGTCGAGGGGTGCTTCAGCCACCGGCTCACCCTACGTCGTGTCGAGGCCCCCGACGCCGACCCCGGTCGCCGACGCCGAGCAGAGCTCCCGCCGTCCCGTATGCCGCTGGGCGCGTCCGACGGTAGGTTCCGACGGGTCTCGCGGCCCGGGCTACGGTGGCTGCCATGACGTCTGGCGAAGGCCGCGGCGGCGCCGCGCCGACCGGCGCCTCGCGCACCGGCACGCGCGGCCGCGGTCGTCGCGCCGGAGGCGGGGACACGCGGGCTGCCATCGTGGCGGCCGCACGCGCGCAGTTCGCGAGGCACGGCTACGACAAGGCGACGCTGCGCGGCATCGCGCGCGAGGCAGGCGTCGACCCCTCGCTCGTGCACCACTACTTCTCGGGCAAGGCGGGGCTGTTCGCGCAGACGCTCGACGTGCCCGTCGATCCGGGGGCGGTCATCGACGCCGTGCTGGCACCGGGCCTGGACCGGGTCGGCTGGCGCATCGTCGAGGCGTTCCTCGGGGTCTGGGACGCGCCGGGCCGGCGGGAGAGCTTCGTGGCGCTGCTGCGGTCGAGCATGACCAGCGACGAGGGCGCCCGGGTGCTGCGCGAGTTCCTCGTCCGGGAGGTGTTCGGCCGGGTGACCGCGGCGGCCGGCGTGCCGGACGCCGCGCTGCGGGCCTCACTCGCCGCGTCGCAGGTGCTGGGAATGGCCGTCCTGCGCTATGTCCTCAAGGTGCCCGCCCTCGTCGAGGCGTCCGACGCCGAGATCGTCGAGCGTCTCGGGCCGGTCCTGCAGCGGCACCTGGTAGACGACGTGCCCCGCCGGGACTAGATTTCATCACATGATGAATAACGGGTCCGGGCCGGCGGTGCAGATCCGCGGGCTGCGGGTCGTGCGCGGTCGCCGGACCGTCTTCGCGGGCCTCGACCTGGAGCTGCCGAGGGGGCGGGTCGTCGGTCTCCTCGGCCCGTCGGGCTCGGGCAAGTCGACGCTGCTGCGCTGCCTCGTCGGCGTGCAGGTCATCGAGTCGGGGCAGGTGCGGGTGCTGGGGGAGCCGGCCGGGTCGGCGCAGGTGCGGTCCCAGGTGGGCTACGTCACCCAGTCGCCGAGCGTCTACGCGGACCTGACCATCCGGGACAACGTCGCCTACTTCGGTCGGGCGGTCGGTCTTCGCGGTGACGCGCTGGCGGCCGCGGTGCGGCGCACCATCGACGAGACGGACCTCGCCTCGCACGCCGACCAGCTCGTCCGCGACCTCTCCGGCGGGCAGGAGTCGCGCGTGTCGCTTGCCTGTGCGCTCGTCGGCCGGCCGAGCCTGCTCGTGCTCGACGAGCCGACCGTGGGCCTCGACCCGGTGCTGCGCCGCGACCTCTGGCAGCTCTTCCACGACCTCGCGGCGCAGGGCCACTCGCTCGTCGTCTCCAGCCACGTCATGGACGAAGCGGCCCGGTGCGACGAGCTCGTCCTGCTCCGCCAGGGCCGCATCCTCGCCCACGTCACCCCCGACCAGCTGCTCGCGCGGACCGGCACGTCCGACCCCGACGCGGCCTTCCTCGCCCTCATCGACGCCGCGGACGCCGCGGACGCGACGGACACGACGGACACGACCGACACGGCGGACAGAGCCCATCCCAGCGCCGGCGCCGGCGCCGACCGAGCGTGACGGAGCGACTGCCATGCACCCCAGCCTCACGCTCGCGACCGCGGCCCGCGTCCTGCGCCAGCTGCGGACCGACCACCGCACCATCGCCTTGATCCTCGTCGTGCCCTGCGTGCTCCTCGGGCTCCTCGCCTGGATCTACGCCGACACGCCCGTCTTCGACCGCATCGGCCCGGCTCTGCTCGGGGTCTTCCCCATGGTCGTGATGTTCGTCGTCACGTCCGTGGCGACCCTGCGCGAGCGCCAGTCCGGCACGCTCGAACGCCTGTTGACGACCCCGCTCGGCAAGGGCGACTTCATGCTCGGGTATGCCGTCGCCTTCGGGGCGCTTGCCGTCGTGCAGGCCCTGGTTGCCACCGGGTTCGCGGTGGGGGTGGCGGGCCTCGACGTGTCCGGCCCGCTGTGGCTGCTCGTGCTGGTCGCGGTCGCCGACGCGGTGCTCGGCACGGCGCTCGGGCTCCTCGCGAGCGGCTTCGCCCGCACGGAGTTCCAGGCGGTGCAGTTCATGCCGGCCCTCATCCTGCCGCAGTTCCTCCTGTGCGGGCTGCTCGCGCCCCGCGACACGTTGCCGACGGCGCTGCGCTGGCTCTCCGACGTGCTGCCCCTGTCGTATGCCGTCGACGCGATGAAGGAGATCGCGGCGGTCGCGAGCCCGGTGGGGTCGGTGCTGGGCGACCTGGGCATCGTCGTCGGCTTCGTCGTCGTCGCGCTCGCCTTCGCCTCGCTGACGCTGCAGCGGCGCTCCGCCTGAGCGCCGCTGCAACGTGCGGCAGCCGCCCAGCGCGCGCGGCGAGCGTCAGGTGAGCGCGCCGCCGGGTGGCTTGTAGGGTCGGCCCATGCGCCTCGGGGTCATCGACGTCGGTTCCAACACCGTCCACTTCCTCGTCGTCGACGCCCATCTCGGCGGTCACCCGCTGCCGGCGTTCTCCCACAAGATCGAGCTGCGCCTCTCGGAGAGCATCGGCCCCGACGGCCGGGTGGACAAGCGCTGCGAGCAGCGGCTCGTCTCGTTCGTCGCCGAGTGCCGACGGCTCGCCGACGACAACGGCGTCGAGGACATCTTCGGGTTCGCCACGTCGGCCCTGCGGGAGGCGGGCAACGGCGAGGGCATCCTCGAGCGGGTCCGCGCCGAGACGGGCACCACGCTCGAGGTCCTCAGCGGCCCCGACGAGGCCCGGATGACCTTCCTCGCGGTGCGGCGGTGGTTCGGCTGGTCGAGCGGCCGGCTGCTCGTCATCGACATCGGGGGCGGCTCGCTCGAGCTCGCCTCGGGCATCGACGAGGAGCCCGACGTCGCACTCAGCCTGCCGCTCGGCGCCGGGCGCGTGACGCGGGAGCGCCTTCCCGGCGACCCGCCCGACAAGGCCACGGTCAAGCAGGTGCGCTCGCAGGTGCGGGCCGAGGTCGCCGCGCAGGTGCGCCCGCTGCTCAAGGCGGGCGTGCCCGACCGGGTCGTCGGCACGTCGAAGACCATCCGCTCCCTGGCGCGTCTCGCCGGCGCAGCGCCCAGCGCCGAGGGGCCCTTCGTGCACCGGTCGCTGCGCCGCGAGGACCTCACCGAGATCGTCGGCCGCGTGCGGACCATGTCGGCGGCCGAGCGCGCGCGGCTGCCGGGCGTGTCGGTGACGAGGGCGCCGCAGCTGCTCGGCGGCGCCCTCGTCGTCGAGGCGGCGATGGACCTGCTGCGCGTCGACCAGCTCGACATCTGCCCGTGGGCGCTGCGTGAGGGCCTCATCCTGCGCCGGCTCGACCACATCGCGTCGTGACGCGCGGCGACACCGACGGACCGCCGGCCCGGCGCACAATGAGCGCATGACCGCGCCCATCGGGCTGTCGACGGCGTCGCTCTATCCGTCGGACGCCGCGACGGCGTTCAGCGCTGCGGCCCGCCTCGGCTACGACGCCGTCGAGGTCATGGTGTGGACCGACCCGGTCACGCAGGAGGCGGGGGCGCTGCGGGCCCTCTCCGAGCTGCACGGCATACCGATCGTCTCCGTGCACGCCCCGACGCTGCTCCTCACGCAACGGGTGTGGGGCAACGACCCGTGGGGCAAGGTCGACCGCTCCATCGAGCTCGCCCAGGAGGTGGGCGCCTCCACCGTCGTGCTGCACCCACCCTTCCGGTGGCAGCGGGAGTATGCCGCCGGGTTCGTCGACGGGGTGGCCACGCGCGAGGACGAGACCGGCATCCGGCTGGCGGTCGAGAACATGTTCCCGTGGCGGACCGCCCGCCGCGACGTGCTGGCCTACCTGCCGCACTGGGACCCGGTCGAGCAGCCGTTCGACCACGTGACGCTCGACCTGTCGCACACGGCGACGGCCGGCTCGGACGCTCTCGAGATGGCCCGGCAGCTCGGGTCGCGGCTCACCCACGTGCACCTCGCCGACGGCACGGGTTCCTTCA
Organism: Intrasporangium sp.; assembly: GCF_035688975.1. Lineage (GTDB taxonomy): Bacteria > Actinomycetota > Actinomycetes > Actinomycetales > Dermatophilaceae > CALMNV01. Next base: position 5,626 of record NZ_DASSMH010000094.1, read on the forward strand.
AGGACGAGCACCTCGTGCCCGGGCGCGGCGACCAGCCGTGCGGCGCCGTGCTGCAGCTCGTCGCCGACGCGGGCTTCGACGGCGCGGTCGTCGTGGAGGTGGGCACGCGAAAGGTCGGCCCGGACCAGCGGGAGCTCGACCTCGCCGAGGCGCTGGCCTTCGCCAGGCTGCACCTGGCCCCGGAGCTCGGCGTCGGCCGGCTCTGACCCGCGCTCCGGCGCTGACCCGTGTGACCTCAGGCGTCGACCATCGCCCGTCGGCCGGCCGATGCGCGGACCGGCCCGCGCCACGAACGGCCCAGGACGTACGAGAAGTACACGTGCACCAGCAGGATGCCCCAGTAGGCCTCCGCGCCCCGGTAGGCGTAGTCGATGCCGAAGTCGACGGGGCCGGAGAGGTCAGGACGGACGAGGGCGGCCAGTCTCCAGAAGACGAACCAGGCGAGGACGAGGGCGGCGCACCAGGCGAGGCGCAGCCGGGGCCGGTCTTCGGCGTCGCGGTCGAGGATGGTGCGGTCGAACAGGTCGAACGCCACCGGTCCGAGCATGGTCATGAGCAGGTTCTCGGACTCGTCGAGCACGAGGGGTGTCTTGAAGAACACGACGATGAAGGCCAGCACCACCGCCGAGAACCACGGGCCGTAGCGAAGCGGCCGCCTGGGCTGGACGTAGATGGCCAGCACCCCGGCGCCGAAGAACGACTCGCTGAACGTCGTGTAGTCGGTCGGCAGGTCGGACTGCAGCAGCCACCACCCGAACGCCACCAGGCCGAGCCCGTAGCCGACGGCGAGCGGCATCGCGTGACGGGTGCGTGCCGCCCAGGGCCGGAACCACTGGATCGTCGCGCACATCAGGATCGCGAAGCCCAGAGCCTCCCGGTTGTGACCGACCTCGGTGGCCAGGTGGCCCGGCAGGAAGCGGTCGAGGTCGTGACGCACGATGAGCGCCGACAGGACGACCAAGGCCCCGAAGAACAGCCAGGCACGCGTGGAGGGCTTGGGACTCATGCGTCGAAAATTAGCAGCGGGCCACGGGCTGCGTCGGGGATTCCCGGTAACAGGGGCACGACCGGGCTGGCCGCAGGTCACCGCCCGGCGGCATACCCCCGGGGCCGCACGGGCACCTGCCGGAGGCCCAGCCCCGGCGCCCCTCGGGGACGCGGCGCAGGGCGGCGGCAGGAGGCGGCAGGCGGAGTCAGGCGAGGCCCAGCGCGGCGGCCTCCTCCCACAGGTCGTCGCGGACCCGTGGGTGGGCCGCCCGGTCGATGATGTTGCGGGCCTGCGTCCGCTCGTCATGGCCCCAGAGCGGGGCGACCCCGTGCTCGGTGACGATCGCGGACTGCTGGAACGACGTGACCGGCTCGTCCACGAGCGGCACGATCGTCGAGACGTCGGCCCGAGGGTGCCAGGAGCGCAGGGCGATGAAGGACTGGCCACCGGGGGAGTGCAGGGCGCCGACGATGAAGTCGGTCTGCCCGCCGAAGCCCGAGTAGATCCTGGCGTTGATCCGCGAGGCGTTGGCCTGCCCGAAGAGGTCGACCTCGAGTGCCGTGTTGACCGACGTCATCTGCCGCTGCTGCGCGATGAGGCCGGGGTCGTTGGTCTTCTCGGTGCGCAGCATCCGCACGCGCGGGTTGCGGTCCAGCCAGTCGTAGAGGTCCTGGGAGCCGAAGCAGAAGGACGTGATGAGCGGGTGGTCCGGGTCGAGGGCGCCCACCGCGTCGAGGGCGAGCACCCCGTCGGAGAACATCTCCGTCCACACCCGAAGGCCCTGGTGGCCGACGAGCGCGTCGAGCGTGGCGTCCGGGACCGCGCCGATGCCGAGCTGCAGGGTCGCGCCGTCGAGGACCATCGAGGCCACCCGCTCGCCGATGGCGGCGCTGTCCTCGTCGGGCCGGGCGGGCTGGTGCGTGGGCAGCGGGCCGTCGACCTCGACGGCAAGGTCCACGTGCTCGACCGGCACCTGGGAGTCGCCGAACGTGTACGGCATACGGGGGTTGACGACTGCCACGACGAGGCCGCCGCGGGACCGGCAGGCCTCGATGGCCGCGGGCAGGACGTTGACCTCGAGGCCGAGGCTCAGCTGTCCGGCGACGGGCGGTGCGCAGTGCAGGAGCACGACGTCCGGCGGCAGGGTGCGCGCGAAGAGGAGCGGCACGAGCGAGAGGCGGGAGGGCACGTAGCGCAGCCGAGGGTGCCGTCGCATCCCGGCGCCCACGAAGCACGTCTCCACCGTGACGCCCTCACGCGCCGGCAGCCCGGGCGGGCCGTTGAGCGCATGCAGCACGTATGCCGGGACCGCCTCGTCGAGCGCACGGACGCCCTCCCACGGGATCGCCATGTTCCCGCTCACGACGACGCGCGGGTTGGGGGGCAGCCCCGCCAGCCGGGCCTGCAGCTCCTCGATGGTCACGGTGCGCACGGGCCTCATCCTCGCCGATGGCGCCCGCCCGCCCGCCGGGGCCCTGCCGGGGCGCCCTCAGCTGGCCTTGCTCTTCTTGGCCGCCTTCGCCTTGTCGACGCTCTTCTGCAGGGCCGCCAGGAGGTCGACCACCTCGGTCTCCTCGCCCTTGACGGTCGGCGTCTCGGCGACCTCGCCGCCCTCGATCTTGGCCGTGACGAGCTGCTCGAGGGCCTCGGAGTAGTCGTCCTCGAACTCGTCCGGCTCGTAGTCGCCCGAGAGGGAGTCGACGAGGGAGGCCGCCATGGCCAGCTCCTTGGCGTTGGCATGGGTGTCCGTGGAGAGCGAGTCGAACTCGGGCGCGCGCACCTCGTCGGCCCAGAGCATCGTCTGCAGGACGATGACGTTGTCACGCACCCGCAGCACCGCAAGGGTCATCCGCGTGCGAATGGAGACGGTCACGAGGGCCATGCGGTCGGCTTTTGCGAGCGCGTCACGCAAGAGGATGTAGGGCTTTATCCCGGTCTTGTCCGGCTCGAGGTAGTAGGACTTGTCGAACAAGAGCGGGTCGATCTGGTCGGCGGGCACGAACTTCTCGATCGCGATCTCCTTCGACGACCGCGAGGGCAGCGTCTTCAGGTCCTCGTCGGTGAGGACGACCATCCGCCCGTCGTCGGTCTCATAGCCCTTGGCGATGTCGGAATAGGGCACCTCCTCGCCGTCGATGGAGCAGACGCGCTGGTACTTGATCCGCCCGCCGTCCTTCTCGTGGACCTGACGAAACTGGACGTCGTGGTTCTCCGTCGCCGAGAAGAGTCGTACCGGGACGTTGACGAGTCCGAAGGAGACCGCGCCTTTCCAGATCGCTCGCATGGGCACAAGAATGCACCCATGCGACCCGCCCGCGCGACGACGAGGCCGACCATTCCCGTCCGCGTCCCGCGTGGCCTGCGCGGGCACGCGCCCGCGCGGGGCGCGGACGGCCCGGCCTGATGGCCAAGGACGCGCCCCGGGTCGCGGTCGACGTGGGCGGACGGCGCCTGTCCCTGAGCAGCCTCGACAAGGTCATGTACCCCGCGACGGGCACGACCAAGGCCCAGGTCATCGACTACTACGCGAGGATCGCCCCGGTGCTCCTGCCCCACCTGGCCGGCCGACCGGTCACGCGGGTCCGGTTCCCGCACGGGGTGGGGCACTCGCAGTTCTTCGAGAAGAACATCCCGCCCGGTTGCCCCGAGTGGATCCGGCGCGCCGGCCGGGACCCGGTCTTCCCCCTCCTCGACGACCTCGCCGGCATCACGTACTTCGCCAACCTCAACTCGCTCGAGCTGCACGTGCCCCAGTGGCGCTACGAGGGGGAGGGCCCGGACGCCGAGCCGGGACGTCCCGACCGCCTCGTCGTCGACCTCGACCCCGGGCCCGGCACGGGACTGCGGGAGTGTGCCGCCGTCGGCCTGCTCGTGCGGGAGCGTCTCGGCGGGCTCGGCCTGGACACGGTCCCCGTGACGAGCGGGAGCAAGGGCCTGCAGCTGTATGCCGTGCTCCCTGGGGTCCACACCAGCGACGAGATCCGCGACACCGTCCAGCAGCTGGCGCGCGAGCTGACGAAGCAGCACCCCGACCGGGTGGTCTGGAAGATGGCCAAGGAGCTGCGCCCCGGCAAGGTGTTCCTCGACTGGAGCCAGAACGTGGCGGCCAAGACGACGGTGTGCCCCTACTCGCTGCGGGGTCGGGCGGCGCCCACCGTCGCGGCGCCGCGCTCGTGGGACGAGGTCGAGGCGGGCGCGCGGGGGCTCCCCTTCGGGCAGCTGGCCATGGACGAGGTGCTGCGCCGGGTCGACGCGGCTGGTGACCTCGCCGCGTCGCTGGTCGAGGCCGAGGCCGTCGGCGGCTGACGCGGCAAGGCCCGCCGCCCCGAGCAGGGCGGCGGGCCTCGACGCGGCCCTCGGGCCGGTGCGTCAGGGACGGCTACGAGTGGGCCCTGTCGTAGGCGGCCTGCACCTCCGCGGAGATGCGGCCCCGGTCGGACACCGGGCGACCGTTGGCCCGGGCCCACTCGCGGATCGCCGAAAGGTCGGTGCGCTTCGCCGACTGGCGGCGTCCTCCTGCCGGCCGGCGCCCCCCACCGCCGGTGCGTCGGGCGTGCCCGACCCATCGAGACAGGTCGTCGCGCAACTGTCGTGCATTGTCGTCCGAAAGGTCGATCTCGTAGGAGGCGCCGTCGAGGGCAAACGTCACCGTTTCGGCGGCGGGACCGCCATCGAGATCATCGACCAGAATGTATTCGACGCGTTGAGCCATGGTTCTCCATCAGGGTGTCGGGAAAGGCGCGGGCGACGGGTCTTCCTCGTCACCGCATACAAAGTAACAGTCCCGGACATCCTTTCGGAATTGCCTCGCGAATGTTTCAGGGAAATGGCGCCCGCTCAAAAAGGGGTCAGCCGCGCTCGTCGCCTTTGTCGGCGCGCTGCTGTGCCTCCCACTTGGCCTGCGCGAGGCGCTCACGACGGTCGCCTTCGAGAATGTTCTTCATGACCACATAGAAGATTCCCGCGACGCCGACCGTGGGCGCCAGGGCGAGGATGTAGGGCAGAACGGCATCCATGTCTCCCATCGTCGCACGCGCGCCGACCCGTGCAGCGCCCGTGTCGGCCGCCCGTGTCGGTCGCCTGTGCGGGCCGCCCGTGTCGGTCACCCCGTCTACGGTGCAGGCATGGCCTCGCGACCCACCCCACGACGTTCCCCAGCCTTTCGTTGCACCGAGTGCGGGTGGACCGCCGCGAAGTGGGTCGGGCGCTGCGGGGAGTGCCAGGCGTGGGACTCGGTGGCCGAGGCGGCCGGCGGCTCCGGACCGCCCGGGCGCACGTCGGCCGCCCCGGTCTCGTCACCGGCACTGCGGATCGCCGAGGTGGACACCGCCCGGGCGGTGGCGCGCCCGACCGGCATGGCCGAGTTCGACCGGGTGCTCGGCGGCGGCCTCGTCCCGGGAGCGGTCGTCCTGGTGGCCGGCGAGCCGGGAATCGGCAAGTCCACCCTGCTGCTCGACGTGGCCGCCGGCGTGGCGCGGCAGGGCGGCCCCGTGCTCTACGTCAGTGGCGAGGAGTCGGCCGCGCAGGTGCGCGGCCGGGCGGAGCGCATCGGCGCCATGGCTGACGCCCTCTACCTCGCGGCCGAGACCGACCTCGCCACCGTGCTCGGGCAGGTCGAGCACGTCGCCCCCCGGCTGCTCGTCGTCGACTCGGTCCAGACCATCGCCAGCGCGCAGGTCGAGGGCCAGGCGGGCAACGTCACGCAGGTGCGCGAGGTGGCGGCCAGCCTCATCGCCGTGGCCAAGTCGCGCGGCATCGCCGTGCTCCTCGTCGGGCACGTCACCAAGGACGGCGCCATCGCCGGGCCGCGGCTGCTCGAGCACCTCGTCGACGTCGTGCTCGCGTTCGAGGGTGACCGGCACTCGCGCCTGCGTCTGGTGCGGGCGGTCAAGAACCGCTTCGGCCCGACCGATGAGGTCGGTTGCTTCGACCTCTCCGACGCGGGCATCGTGGGCCTGCCCGACCCCAGCGGGCTCTTCCGCTCCAGCCGCGACCACGCGGTCCCGGGCACGTGCGTCACGGTGACGTTGGAGGGTCGCCGACCGCTGGTGGCCGAGGTGCAGGCCCTCGTGGCCCCCTCGACCCTGGCCTCGCCGCGCCGCACGACGAGCGGGCTCGACCCCGCCCGGCTCGCCATGGTGATCGCCGTGCTCGACAAGCGGATGCGCGCCCCGGTCGCGTCGTGCGACATCTTCGTGGCCACCGTCGGGGGAGTGCGCCTGACGGAGCCGGCCGTCGACCTGGCGGCCCTGCTCGCGATCGGCTCGTCGTTCCTCGACCGGCCGCTGCCCTCGGATGTCGTCGCCTGCGGCGAGGTCGGCCTTGCCGGTGAGGTCCGTCGCGTCCCCGGCATGCAGCGGCGTCTGGCGGAGGCGTCCAGGCTCGGCTTCGTCTCGGCACTCGTGCCCCGCGGCGGACTCGCGGACCTCGCCGTGCCCCCCGGCCTGCACGTGGTCGAGGTCGCCGACGTCGGCGCCGCGCTGCAGGCGATGGACCGCCTGTCCCACGGGCGGGCGCGTGAGGCGGTGGCCGTCGCGAGCGCCTAGAATGCCGTGCGACCGGGGGAACGCCCTGGCGCGCGTGCCCTCCGGCCGAACGGGAGCTGATGGAGAGAAACGACGACGAGCTGCTGCGTGCAGCCCTCGCCGCTGTCGCCCCCGGCACCGACCTGCGGGACAGCCTCGAGCGCATCCTGCGGGGTCGCACGGGCGCCCTCATCGTGCTCGGCTACGACCGCGTCGTCGAGTCGATCTCCACCGGCGGGTTCCCCATCGACATCGACTTCTCGGCGACGCGGCTGCGCGAGCTGTGCAAGATGGACGGCGCCGTCGTCCTCGACCGCGACGCCGGGCGGATCCTGCGCGCAGCGGTGCAGCTGGTCCCCGACTCCTCCATCGAGACGACGGAGTCCGGCACCCGGCACCGCACGGCGGAGCGCGTCGCCAAGCAGACCGGCTACCCGGTCATCTCGGTCAGCCAGTCGATGGGGGTCGTGGCGCTCTACGTCGGCGGCAGGCGGCACGTCGTGGAGGGGTCGCCGACGACGCTCTCCCGCGCGGACCAGGCGCTGCAGACCCTCGAGCGCTACAAGTCGCGCCTCGACGAGGTGACCGGCACCCTGTCCGCGCTCGAGATCGAGGACCTCGTCACCGTCCGGGATGTGACCGCGGTGCTCCAGCGGCTGGAGATGGTGCGTCGGATCTCCGCGGAGATCCAGGACTACGTCGTCGAGCTCGGCACAGACGGCCGCCTCCTCAGCCTGCAGCTCGAGGAGCTCGTCGGCGGCCTCGGCAACGACCGCGAGCTCGTCATCAAGGACTACCTGCCGGCCACCAAGTCGCAGCTCACCCCGGCGGAGGCGCTGCTCAACCTCGAGGCGCTCAGCCCCGCGGAGATGCTCGACCTCGCGGCCGGCGCCCGCGCCGTCGGCTTCACGGTCGTGGGCGACAGCCTCGACGCGCCGGTCAGTCCCCTCGGCTACCGCCTGCTGACCAAGGTGCCCCGCCTGCCCCCGGCCATCGTCGAGCGCCTCGTCCACCATTTCGCCTCGCTCCAGCGGCTGCTCGCGGCCGGCATCGATGACCTCATGCTTGTCGATGGCGTCGGCGAGGGCCGGGCGCGCGCGGTCCGGGAGGGCCTGTCGCGCCTCGCCGAGTCGAGCATCCTCGAGCGCTACGTCTGACCGTCGCGTCTTTTCGGTATGCCGGCCAGCGACGTCCTTCCCACCCTCCACGCGCGGCTGGGCGGCTGGTTCGCCGTCGCCGGCCGCGACCTGCCCTGGCGCGAGCCGGACTGCTCCCCGTGGGGCGTGTTCGTCTCCGAGGTCATGGCGCAGCAGACGCCGCTCGCCCGCGTCGAGCCCGTCTGGCACGAGTGGCTGCGGCGCTGGCCGACGCCGTCCGCGCTGGCAGCCGCCGCGCCCGGCGACGCGGTGCGGGCCTGGGGGCGGCTGGGCTACCCGCGCCGAGCGCTTCGCCTGCACGAGGCGGCCCGGGTCATGGTGCTCCGGCACGGCGGCGAGGTGCCGCGCTCGCCCGGCGACCTGCTCGACCTCCCGGGCGTAGGTGCCTACACCGCCGCGGCGGTGGCCTGCTTCGCCTTCGGCATCCCCGAGGTCGTCGTCGACACCAACGTCCGCCGGGTCCTGGCCCGGGTGGTCGAGGGCAAGGCCTACCCGGCCCCGTCGCTCACCCGAGCGGAGTCAGCCCTGGCCCGCGCCTGCCTGCCCGCGTCCACGCAGGCGGCCACCACGTGGAACGTCGCCGTCATGGAGCTCGGCGCCCTGGTCTGCGTAGCCCGTGGGCCCCGGTGTGCCGAGTGCCCGGTCGCCGACCTCTGCGCGTGGAACGTCGCGGGCCGACCGGCATACGCGGGGCCGCCGCGTCGGGGGCAGGCCTGGCACGGCACGGACCGCCAGGTCCGAGGGGCGCTCCTGCACCGCCTGCGGGCGGCTGACGGTCCCGTCCGGGAGGCGCAGCTCGAGGACTCAGGGCCGGACCGGGCCCAGGTCCTGCGCTGCCTCGACTCCCTCGTCGCCGACGGGTTGGTCGAGCCACTCGACCGGCGCCGGTTCCGCCTGCCGTCCTGACCCCCGCCCGCTCCCCCCAGGTCGAGTGGCCACTTCCGCACACCCCCCCGCAGGTCGAGTGGCCACTTCCGCACACTCGCGCCCGCACACCCCGTGCCCGGGCCCACCGTCGTCCGTCAGCCCGGGGCCCGGCCGCGCAGGCCCAGCGCGTCGAGGGCCCGCGCGATCACCTCCTCGGTGCTCCCCTCGGCGCTCACCGTGACGCCCGGTTCGTCGCTCCCCAGGGGCTCGAGCAGTCGCAGCTGGCTCTCCAGCAGCGAGGAGGGCATGTAGTGCCCGGTGCGGCGGCTCAGCCGGGCGCGGATCACCTCGTCGGGCGCCGTCACGTGGCAGAAGCGCACCTGTGGCCGACCCTCCCGCAGCAGCTCCCGGTAGCGGCGGCGCAGGGCTGAGCACGTCACCACGGTGGGCTCGCCCCGCTCCCGCCGGGCGTCGATCCACTGGCCGATGAGGCGCAGCCACGGCCACCGGTCCTCGTCGGTGAGCGGCTCGCCCCGGCGCATCTTCTCGACGTTCGCCTCCGGGTGGAAGTCGTCACCCTCGGCGAGCTGCCACCCCATCGCGTCCGCGATGCCCCTGGCGACGGTGCTCTTCCCGCACCCGGAGACCCCCATGACGACCACGACGTCCGATCCCCGGCCCTCACCAGCCATGTCCGGCAGCCTAGTCCCGGGCGCCGCGCCGGTAGGGTGGCTCCTCGTGCCGTCGTCGGGATCCGCTGGGCCGAGGAGCTTCTGGCTGCTCGCGCGCGCCGGCCTACGCCGGCAGTCGACCTACCGGCTGGCCCTGCTGGCCGGGATGGCGACCAACTCCGCCTTCGGCCTCATCCGTGCCTCGATCGTGCTCGCGGCCCTCGCCTCTGCCGGCTCGCGTATCGGTGGGTACGACGCCCCCACCGCCGTCGCGTTCGTCTGGTGGGGTCAGGCGCTGCTCGGCACGGTCAACCTCTGGGGCTTCTCCGACATCAAGGACCGGGTGCGGACGGGCGACGTGGCCGTCGACTTCCTGCGCCCCGTCGATCCCCAGCTCGCCTATCTGGCAGCCGATCTGGGCCGGGCCGCGGTGAACCTGGCGGCCCGCGGCCTGCCCACCCTGGCGATCGGCGCGCTTCTCTTCGAGCTGACCTGGCCTCCCGGTGCGCTGGCCTGGGTCGTCGGGCTCGGGTCGGTCTGCCTCGCGGTCGTCGTGGCGTTCGCCGGCAACTTCCTCGTCAACCTCCTCGCCTTCTGGCTCGTCGAGGTCCGCGGCATACAGCTCGTGTGGATGATCACCGCCGGGCTCTTCTGCGGCCTCTACCTGCCTGTGCCGTGGTTCCCCCACTGGCTGCGTACGATCGCGCAGTGGTCGCCCTTCCCCTCGATGATGCAGAACCCGATCGACATCCTCGCCGGCCGCGTCGTCGGCGCGGACGTCTGGGGGGCCCTCGGCAGCCAGGTCTTCTGGGCCGTGATGCTGCTCGCCGTCGGCCAGGTCGTCCTCCGGGCCGGCCGTCGCCGGCTGGAGGTGCAGGGTGGCTGAGCCCGCCGTCGCCAGGCACCTGCGGCCCTACCGCGTCCTGCTCGCCTCGCGGGTGCGGGCTCAGCTGCAGTACCGCACCTCGTTCGTCACCGACGTCCTCGGCACCGTCGGCGTGGGCCTTGCCGAGCTCGCCGAGGTCTGGGTCGTCTTCGCCAACGTCCCGGTCCTCGGCGGCCTCGACTTCACCGCGGCGCTGCTCGTCTTCGCCCTCAGCAACATCGGGTTCTCGCTGGCAGACCTGTTGGTCGGCCACCTCGACGGCCTCCCCACCTACATCCGGTCCGGGCAGGTCGACGCCTTCTACGTGCGGCCCCTGCCGCTGCTGGCGCAGCTCATGACGAGCGACATCTCGCTGCGCCGGGTCGGGCGCCTCGCCGTCGCGGTCACGGCCCTCGTCGTCGCCCTCACCACGGCGCACGTGGCATGGTCCGCGACGACGGCGGTGCTCATCGTCCTCACGGTCGTCAGCGGCACCGCCATCTTCGCGGCCCTGTTCACGGCGGCGGGTGGCCTGCAGTTCTTCCTCGTCAACGGTGCGGAGTTCACCAACGCCTTCACCTACGGCGGCGCGTATGCCGCGCAGCAGAGCCAGCGCGTCTTCCCCGGGCCGCTGCGGATCTTCTGGACGTTCGTCGTCCCGACCGCCTTCGTGGCCTACCTGCCCGCGCTCGCGATCCTCGACCTGCCGGGCGACGCCCTCGGGCCGCCCTGGCTCGCGTGGTGCACGCCGGTGGCGGCGCTGCTCGCGTGGGCGATGGCCGGCCTGTGCTGGCGGCTCGGCACCCGGCACTACCAAGGAGCAGGCGGATGAGCACCCCGATCGTGCAGACGCGCGACCTCGTCCGCGACTTCAAGCGGCTGCGGGCCGTCGACCATCTGAGCCTCACCGTGCAGCCCGGCGAGTCGGTCGGCTACATCGGTGCCAACGGGGCCGGGAAGTCCACGACGATCAAGATGCTCACCGGGATCCTCAAGCCCACCTCGGGCCTCGTCCGCACGTGTGGCCTGGACCCGATGCGTCGGCGCATCGACGTCGCGCGGCGAGTCGGGGTCGTCTTCGGCCAGCGGTCGCAGCTGTGGTGGGACCTGCCGCTGCGCGAGTCCTTCGTCATCCTCGGCGCCATCCACCGGCTGGCGCCGGCCGTGGCCCGGCAGCGGACCGCCACCCTCGTCGAGGAGCTGGAGATGGGCGCGGAGCTCGGCACTCCCGTCCGGTCGCTCTCCCTGGGCCAGCGGATGCGCGCCGAGATCGCGGCGGCACTGCTGCACTCCCCGGAGCTGCTCATCCTCGACGAGCCGACGATCGGCCTGGACGTGCTGTCCAAGCAGCGGCTGCGGCAGTTCCTCATCGCCGAGCGCCGCGAGCGGGGGACGACGCTGCTGCTCACGACCCACGACATGGGCGACATCCAGCGCCTGTGCGAGCGGGTGCTCGTCGTCGACCGCGGCCGACTCGCCTTCGACGGCTCGCTGGGCGGCCTCGCGGCGACCGTCGGGGCGCAGCGGCTGCTCGTCGTCGACCTCGCCGCCCCGGGCCCGCAGCTGCACGGCATACCGGGTGCGACGCTCGTCGGCAGCGAGTCGGGAGGGCTGCGGCAACGCCTCGCGTTCGACGCCGGGACGACGACCGCGGCCGCGGTCCTCGCCGCCGTCTCCGCCCGCGCCGAGGTGCGCGACCTCGCCATCGAGGAGCCCGACATCGAGGACGTGGTGAGGCGCATCTACGCCGCCTCCGGGCGGGGCTAGGCCGCAGCCGGACCCGGGTCGAGCGCCTTAAGAGGTCCTTAAGCGGTGGGGTCGAGGGTTGGCCTCATCAGCAAGAGCCACCCCGGCCGCACCACAGAAAGGGAACCGCCGCCATGAACACCCAGAGTGCATCGCCTCGCATCCTCCGGGCCCCGAGAATCGTTGGTCGCCTGCTCACGGCCGCGGTCCTCGCCCTCTCGCTGGCCTTCGGTGCCGGCGCCACCCAGGCCTCCGCCTACACCTGGACGCAGTCGGGCTACTGGCGCGGGGGCTTCCAGGGCCAGCAGGTGCAGGGGCAATACGTCGCGGTCGCCAACAACGGCATCATCACGCGGTTCCCCGGCATCAAGGTGCCGGGCCCGTGGATCACCCGCTCCAACGCGACAGCCGGTACGCAGACCCTCGTCTACGTCGTCAACGTCTACCAGTGGTCCAGCAACGGCTGGCTCTACCACGGCGACAAGACACGCACGCTCTACTACACCCTGCCGTCGGGGTCCGGCGCCCGCTACCTCGACACCCAGTACATCCAGACCGGCTCGGGCACGTGGCGGGTCGTCCTCGGGCTCGCGTGGTCCTGGAACGGCGGGACCGCAGCAGTCAAGATGGACTACAACCAGCCCGGCGACTACTCCTGCCTCATCGCGGCGTGCAACGCGCGCAACGGCTACCTCGTGCTCTGAGCGATCAGGGACGAGCAGGGACGAGCAGGGACGAGCAGGGACGAGCAGGGGCGAGCAGGGGCGCGGCCCGCCGGTCGATGACCGGCGGGCCGCCCCGTCGTGAGTGCCTTGCCTCAGCGGGCGCGCCAGCGGCTGAAGCCGGTCGTGCGCACCACCATGAGGGCGTCTCCGTCGGGCAGCGTGCGGCTGCTCGTCGCGAGCCCCCGTCGGTCGACGCACGCCTTGATGCCCGTCGTGGGCGGCTCACCCGAGGAGGGGCAGGCCGGCACGATGGCGTAGGACGTCGTGCCGGTCGGGGCTCGTTCGACGACGAGCTGTCGCCAGGTCCGGCCGCCCAGGACCGAGGTGTCGTAGCGCAGTCCCAGCACGGCCGGGTCGGTCGAGCTCACGGTCATCCCCGTGGCCCCGGCGTGCACCTGCTCACCGAGGGTGCCCGCCGGCCCGGGGCCGTCGGGCGCGAGCTCGATGAGGGCGCCGTCGGCGTCGCTCGCGGGGACCCGGATCGTGCCCGTCTGCGGCTGCTGCGCGTCGGCGACCGGCTCGCAGGCATAGCTGCTGCCGTTGCAGGCGCCGAAGCCGTAGGCGTCCGTGCTGCCCACCGTCACCGCGTGGCGGACCTGGTCCGGCATGCTCAACGTGCCCTGCCCGACGCGAATGGTCCCTGCGCCGGCCCGCGTGTAGCTGCCGACGACGACGCTCGTCCCGGTCCCCGCCGACTTGTGCACGAGGCCGGCGTTGGTGACCGCCGAGAGCGCGCTCACGCCGTAGAGCGTTCTCCCCTCGTACCACCCGCCGTTGTTGGTGATCAGCAGGGTGCCCACCCCCGTCGTCGTGGTCCGGGGCAGCAGCTCGAGGGAGGTCCCGCGGTCAGCCGCGACGTATGCCGTGCCGCGCAGCCTGAGGGTGCCCCGCACCTTCAGCTGGTACTGGTCGAAGAGGTTGACGCCGAGCGGGGTGACGTCGACGAGGCCGTTGTCACCGACGACGAGGAGACCGCGGGGCCCTGTCACCGCCGCCCCGCACGTGCCCCCCGTGCCGCACCGCCGGGTGGTGATGGTGCTTGCGCCGAGGGTGGTGCTCGTCCACGTGAGGCGACCGAGCAGCTCGATCCGCCCCGGCCCACCCAGCGTGCCCGACAGCGCGGTGACGGAGCCCCCGCGCAGGTAGCTCGGCCTCGTGGCCTGGTCGCCGTGCACGAGCAGCGTGGACCCGCGCTGCAGGTTCAGGGTGGTGCCGGTTGCGACGTCGATCGCCTGCAGCTCGGCGGATTCCCCGGCTGCCATCGTGACGGGTCCGTGGGCGTCGATGCAGACGTACCCGGTGCTGCGGTCGGTGAGGTCCGGTGCGCGGTTGCGCGACCAGTTGCCGGGGGTGACCCACAAGCCGTCGCCGGCCGCTCCGGTCCACACGTTCTTCTGCATGCCGGTGAGGGAGCAGAAGGCCGGCGCGGCACTGGCGGGAGCCGTGAGTGCGCTCGGGGCCCCGAGCGCGGCGAGGGCGGCGCCGATCACGAGTGCGGCGGCTCGACCGTGGCGAAGCCTCAATGGCATGGTGCTCTCCTTGCGTGCGAAGGTGCCTCACTGTAGGGGCGGTCCGGCGTCGCCATGACCCGAATCCCCGTCGCGGTGAGCCGACCGGCCAAAGCGTCTGCCTGGCCGAGCCGCAACGAATACCCTGTGCCCGTGCAGATCCGGCTGCTCGGACCCGTCGAGGCGGCGCACGCGGGCCAGGCCGTGCAGCTCGGCGCGCCGCGCCAGCGCGCCGTCTTCGCCATGCTCGCCCTGGCCGAGGGTCGCACCGTGTCCACCGACGCCCTCGTCGACGGCCTCTGGGGCGAGGACCCGCCGAGCCGGCCTCTCGGGTCGCTGCAGGTCTACGTCCACGGACTCCGGCAGGCCCTCGCGTCCGTGGGCCTCGCGCGAGGGGTGCTCGTCAGCCGGGCGCCCGGCTACGCCTTGACTCTCGACGGGACCACTCTTGACGTCGTCGAGTTCGAGCAGGCGTGGCAGCGCTCCCGCGACCGCAGCCGCGACCTGGGCAGCCGCGAGGCGCTGGACTCGCTGCACGCCGCGCTCGCCTGGTGGCGAGGCCCCGGCCTGGCGGACCTTCGCGCGTTTCCCTTCGCCGAGTCGTATGCCGCCCGCCTCGACGAGTCCGAGGCCCTGGCGAGGGAGGACCTCGTCGACCTGCGCCTGGCCTGCGGGGAGCACGCCGCGGTGATCCCCGAGATCGAGGCGCTCGTCGCCCAGCACCCCACGCGCGAGCGCAGGTGGGGGCAGCTGATGATCGCGCTCTACCGGTCCAACCGGCAGGCCGACGCCCTCGCGGCATACGCGCGCGCCCGGGACCTGCTCGCCGAGCAGCTCGGGATCGACCCCGGGGAGGCCCTGCAGCAGATCGAGGTCGGCATCCTGCGGCACGACCCGCGGCTGGCCGACCCGACACCGGCCGGTGCGCCCCGCCCGGGCCCGGGAGCCGGCGGCGACGGGGCCGGCGCGGCAGCCGGCTCGTCGAGTCGCGGGCCCGTCATCCGGCCCCGCAACGAGCTTCACCTTCCCCGCCCCACGACCACGACGTGGGGCCGAGACGCCTTGGTCGCCGACCTGGCGGCCCGCATCGCGGACCCCGGCCTCGCGCTGCTCACGCTCGTCGGCCCCGGCGGCACCGGCAAGACCCGACTCGCGACGGTGCTGGCCCGGCGGGTCGAGGGCTTCGAGGGGGGCCGGTACTTCCTGGAGGCAGAGGAGGGCCAGGACGCCACCGCCCTGCTCACCGCGCTCGGTCTCGCCCTCGGGGGGTCCGAGCCCGCTCAGCCGACCACGGTCTCAGCGGCCTCGGCGGTCGCCGAGATGCTGCCGCCGGACGCCGACAGTCTCCTGCTCATCGACAACCTCGAGGTGGTGCGCGACGCCGCCTACGCGGTGGAGACCCTCGTCAAGGCCACCGAGCGGTTGACCATCATCGCGACGAGCCGGCTCCCGCTCCGTCTCGACTTCGAGGTCGAGGTCGTCGTCCCGCCCATCGAGTCGCCCCGGGCCGAGCTGGCCGCCCGACTCGGGCCCGCCGAGGCCATGGCGTGTCCGGCCGTGGCCCTCTTCGCCGACCGCGCCCGGCTGGTCAACCAGCAGTTCCGGGTGGACGAGCACAACGTGGGCGACGTCGTCGCCCTCTGCCGCCTGCTCGACGGCGTCCCCCTCGCGCTGGAGCTGGCGGCCGCGCGGATGCGGATGCTCTCTCCGGCGGCCGCCCTGAAGCGGCTGCGCTCGGGCCTCGACCTGCTCTCCCCGGCACGACCCGCGCTCGGCGCGGCGCGGACGTTGACCGGCACCATCGACTGGAGCCTGTCCAACCTCACGGCGACAGCACGCAGCCTGCTCGATGACCTGTCCATCTTCGAGGACGGCTTCGGCCTTGAAGCGGTCGAGGCGCTCGCGGCCCGTGCTGCGGGCACGCCCGGCGAGGGGACGGCACCACCTGACCCGGTCGAGGACCTCGGCGCGCTGCTCGACTGCGGCCTCGTGCACCTGCACAACACGAGGGTCGAGCTGCGATACCGCGTGCTCGGGCCGGTGCGTGCGCATGTGCGGTCCCTGGGGATCGACCCGGAGCGGCAGACCGCGCTGCGGCTGCTGCACCTGGCCTGGATGAGCCGACGGCTTGGCCCCTGGAGCGCCGCGCTCGACGGACCCGACGGTGACGTGGCACTCGCCCGGTTCGACGACGAGCACGCGGATCTCGTCTCCCTCATCGACTGGGCGCTTGCTCGACACGCGGTCGCCGACGCGGCGGCCCTGGCAGCCGACGCCGCGGCATACTGGCTCGCGTCCGGTCGGGTGCGCGAGGGCCTCGACCGGCTGGGCCTGTTCGACCTGACGACGATGCCGCCGGCCCTGCGCTGCCGGCTGGAGATCGGCATCGCCCGACTGGCCTACCAGGCGGGGGACTTCGCGCGCGCGGAGCGGATGTGCAGATCGGTGCTCTCCGTCGCCGACGTCCCCGTCGAGCACGAGGCCGCAGCCCACTGCTACCTGGCGGCTGCGATCGTCGCGGAGGCCGGGCCGGGGGAGGAGGCCGAGCGAGCCGCGCGCACTGCCCTCCGGCTGGCCCGCGAGCGGGGTGAGGGGGACGTCCACGCAGTGACGCTGTCGGTCATCGCGATCGCCGCCGCGATGGCGGGCGACCTCGAGCTCGAGCGCCGCTGCTACGAGGAGCGGCTCCTCGTCGCGAGGTCACGCGGCGACCGGGCGCGGATCGCGGACACTCTCAACACCCTCGCCGAGATCGCCCTGGACGAGCCCCGGGACCTCCTCTCGGCGCGGGACTACGTGGCGGAGGCGTTGCGCCTCGCCGGCGAGCACCGACCGATGGAGCGCCGCGACGGCCTGATCACCGCCGCACGGATCTCGGTCCTCGCCGGTGAGGCCGACCGGGCCGCGGTCGAGCTGTCCGAGGCGCTCGACCTGTCGTCGCGCACCGGCCAGCCGCATGGCGCGGCCCAGGCGGCTCGGGTCGCGGCCTGCCTGCTGGTGCGCTGCGGGGACCATCGGGCGGCCGTTCGGCTGTTCACCGCCGCCGACGAGCTGTCGCCGGGCGGCGACGACGGCGGTGAACCGTTCGAGGCCGACCTCCGCGCGGCGCTGCGCACGGCCCGCGAAGCCCTCGACGAGACCCAGGTCGCGCGACTGCGCAGCCTCGCCGCGGTCGACCTCGCCTCGGTGATCGCCGAGTCCCGCCGGGCGATCCTCACCGTCTCCGGCCGGGCCTGACGAAGAACCGGGTGGGCTGGCGGGGGCGTGTACGGAACTGGCCACTCGACGGGGGGGCGCGCGCGTGGCTCGAGTGGCCACTTTCGTGCGGGTGGCCGCCGGGGGCGTGTACGGAACTGGCCACTCGACGGGGGCGCGCGTGGCTCGAGTGGCCACTTTCGTGCGGGTGGGCC
>NZ_DASSMH010000095.1:0-4645 GCF_035688975.1 Intrasporangium sp.
AGACGAGGTCGGGCTTGTCCTCGCGCTGCATCGGCTTGTTGGTCGGGATCGGGACCACGCCGAGGCTGTAGATCTTGTCGAACTCCGAGGCCTCGGTCAGCGCCGTGCCCGTCATGCCGGAGAGCTTGTCGTAGAGGCGGAAGTAGTTCTGCAGGGTGACGGTGGCGAGGGTCTGGTACTCCTCGCGGACCTGCACCCCCTCCTTGGCCTCGATGGCCTGGTGGAGGCCGTCGTTGTAGCGGCGCCCGGCCAGCATGCGGCCGGTGTGCTCGTCGACGATGAGCACCTCGCCGTTCATGACGACGTACTCCTTGTCGTTGCGGAACAGCTCCTTGGCCTTGATGGAGTTGTTGAGGAAGGAGATCAGCGGCGTGTTGGCGGACTCGTAGAGGTTGTCGATGCCGAGGTGGTCCTCGACCTTGGTGATGCCCGGCTCGAGGACGGAGATGGTGCGCTTCTTCTCGTCGACCTCGTAGTCGACGTCCTTCTCCAGGCGGCGCGCGAGCTTGGCGAACTCGTCGTACCACCGGACCTCGTCCTGGGTGGGGCCGCTGATGATCAGCGGGGTGCGGGCCTCGTCGATCAGGATCGAGTCGACCTCGTCCACGATCGCGTAGTGGTGGCCGCGCTGGACGCACTCCTCGATGGAGCCGGCCATGTTGTCGCGCAGGTAGTCGAACCCGAGCTCGTTGTTGGTGCCGTAGGTGATGTCGCAGGCGTAGGCCTCGCGCCGCTCCGCGGGGTTCATCTCCGGCAGGATCACGCCGACCGTCAGGCCGAGGAAGTGGTGGATGCGGCCCATCTGCTCGGACTGGTACTTCGCGAGGTAGTCGTTGACCGTCACGACGTGGACGCCGCGGCCGGTCAGGGCGTTGAGGTAGCTCGGCGCGACGGCGACGAGAGTCTTGCCCTCACCGGTCTTCATCTCGGCGATGTTCCCGAGGTGCAGCGCGGCGCCGCCCATCATCTGCACGTCGAAGGGCCGCATGCCGGTGACCCGCTTGGCGGCCTCGCGCACGGTGGCGAACGCCTCGGGCATCAGGTCGTCGAGGCTCTCGCCGTCCTCGTGGCGCTTGCGCAGCTCGTCGGTCATCCCCCGCAGCTCGGCGTCGCTCATCGCGACGAAGTCGTCCTCGATGGCGTTCACGGCCTTCGCGACGGTCTCCAGCTGGCGGATGATCTTGCCCTCGCCGATGCGGAGGATCTTGTCGAAGATGGCAGGCACGTCGGTGCAACTCCTGGAGCTGGTGGATGCGCCGCGGCTCCGCGGCACAGGCTCCGGTCATGCTACCCAGCCCGCCCACGCAGGCCGAACCGGCGCAGCGGGCGCTCCAGACAACTTCGTGTTAATCCCTATTGACATCAATATCCATATTGGTGTCAACTGCGATTGTCATGAAAACGACTCGTGCCTACACCATGGGGGCCCGCGCCCGCGCCGTCGAGGAGACCCGGCGGCGGATCGCCGACGCGCTGGTGGACCTGGCCGGGCAGAAGCCCTTCGCCGACATCTCCCTCGAGGACGTCGCGCGGGCTGCCGGCGTCAGCGTCCAGACGGTGCTGCGCCAGTTCGGCAGCCGCGACCAGCTCTTCGCCGCCGCCAGCGACCACGCGATGGCCGTGACCGCCGAGGAGCGACGGACACCGGCCGGTGACGTGGCGGCGGCGTTCCGGGTGCTCGGCGATCACTACGAGAAGGACGGACGCCGGGCGCTCCTGATGCTGGCCCAGGAGGACCACGACTCGTTCGCCCGGACGATGACCGACCGGGGCAGGGCCATGCACCGTCAGTGGGTGCGCGAGGTCTTCGCCCCGGCCACCGACGACGAGGAGGTGCTCGACCTGCTGGTCGTCGCCACCGACGTCTACACGTGGAAGCTGCTGCGGCTGGACCGCGGCCTCTCCCG
This sequence comes from Intrasporangium sp., assembly GCF_035688975.1. Taxonomy (GTDB): domain Bacteria; phylum Actinomycetota; class Actinomycetes; order Actinomycetales; family Dermatophilaceae; genus CALMNV01. The sequence goes on from NZ_DASSMH010000095.1 coordinate 1,908, forward strand.
CGCCACCACGCTGCGGCGCATGCAGGCCCTCGCCGAGGGGGTCCTGGGCGCCGCGGGCGTCACTCTCCACCGTGCGGAGCACGACCATGCCTGAGATCCTCTTCGTCACCTGGGACGGCGGCGGCAACGTCCCGCCGGCCACTGCCCTCGCCCGCGAGCTCGTCGGCCGCGGCCACCGCGTCCGGTTCCTGGGGCACGCCTCGCAGGAGGCGGCCCTCACGGGCGCCGGCTTCGAGTTCGTGCGGCCGGCGCACACCCGTCCGTTCTCCTCGCTCGAGGCGAACTCACCGCTGGCCATGATGGCCTGCTTCGGCGACGCCGGGATGGGCCGCGACCTCCTGGAGGAGGTACGCCGCCACCCGGTCGACCTGGTCGTGGTCGACTGCCTGATGTTCGGGGCGCTCGACGCCGCCCGCGGGGCGGGGCTGCGCTACGTGGTCCTGGAGCACCTCTACGACGGCTTCTACCGCCGCGGCATCCTCGGCGGTCCGATGGGGCTCAACCTGCGGCTGCGCCGGCTGGCGCCGCGCCGAGCGCTCGACTCGGCCGCCGCGCGGGTCCTCACCACCCTGCCCGAGCTCGACCCGGTCGCCGCGCGACCCGGCCTGCACCAGGTCGGGCCTGTCGTCGAGGTCGCCCCGCGCACGCCGGCCGAGCCGACCGTGCTGGTCAGCCTGAGCACCTTCGGGTTCCCGCGGATGACCGAGAGCCTGCAGCAGGTCGTGGACGCGGCCTCGGGGCTGGACGCCCGCGTGGTGGTGACCACCGGCCCGGCCATCGACCCCGCCGCGCTCACGGTCCCGAGCGGGGTCGAGGTGCACCGGTTCGTGCCCCACGTGGAGCTGTTCCCCCGGACCACCCTGTTCGTGGGGCACGGCGGCCACGGCAGCACCATGCAGGCGCTGGCCCACGACGTGCCCATGGCCCTGATGCCGATGGACCGGTTGACCGACCAGCCGGCGGTCGCGCGATCGGTGGCCGCGAGCCGTGCCGGCCGGGTGCTGAAGAAGGGCGCCCGCGCCGCCACGATCGCGCCCGTGCTGGCCGAGCTGCTCGCCGATGGCGCCCACCGCGACGCCGCCGCCGGCCTCGGCGCGGCGATCCGGGCGCTGCCCGGCGCCCGTCTCGGGGCCGATGCCGTGGAGTCGGTGCTGGGTCAGACCAGCGCAGAGAGCCCGGGCGCGAGGTCGCCGCGGGGCTCGACCACGACGTCGTCCAGGCCCAGCCACCCGGCCAGCTGACGCAGCTCCTCGGCGAGCTCCTGGGCGGTCTCGAGGGGGGCGGCCGGCTCGGCGTAGGCGCCCTTGACGACGAGCACCCGGCCCGGACGGTCGGCCTTGAGGTCGACCCGGGCGACGATCGCGTCGTCGAGGAGGAACGGCAGCACGTAGTAACCGTGCACGCGCTTGTCGGCGGGCGTGTAGATCTCGATCCGGTAGCGGAAGTCGAAGAGCCGCTCGGTGCGCTCGCGCTCCCACACCACCGGGTCGAACGGGCTGAGCAGCGCGCGGGCGCTCACCTTGCGTGGGCGGCGGGCCTCCCGGTGCAGGTACGCCGGCCTGGACCACCCCTCGACCTGCACCCGCACGAGCTCGCCCTCCTCGACGAGCTCGGCCACGGTGGCCTGGGCACTCGGCCGGTCGGGCGCCGGCGCCTGGCGCAGCCGGTAGTAGTCGGCCAGGCAGCGGGCCGTGGCTACCCCGTGCGACATCGCCGCCCGGCGTACGAGCTCCTTGTGGGCCTCGGCCGCGGTCGGCGTCGGCGCCTCGAGCACGTCGGCCGGCAGCACCCGCTCCGGGAGGTCGTAGCGCACCTCGAACTGCGGGGTGCGACCGGCGACCGCGACGTCGCCGACCATGAACAGGTAGTCGAGGACCTTGCGGGCCTCCGACCAGTTCCAGCCCCAGTTGTCCTTGGCGCGGGGACCGCGGCTGAACTCCTCGTCGAGGTCGCGTGCGGTCACCGGTCCCCGCTCGCGGACCGCGGCGAGCACCCGGGGCTCGAGGGTCTCGTCGGCGGTGAAGCCCCACTTGCCCCGCTGCGCGCGGTAGGAGTCCATCCGGTGCCTCATGTGCGGCCAGAGCTCGACGGGCATGAAGGCCTGGACGTGGGCCCAGTACTCCACGATCCGCCGCGGCTTCCTCTCGGCCGCCCGGCGGAGCAGCTCCACGTCGTAGGGGCCCATCCGGGAGTAGAGCGGCATGAAGTGGGCGCGCTGCAGCACGTTGACCGAGTCGACCTGCAGGACGCCGGTGCGCTGGAGGGTGCGGGCGAAGGTGCGCATCGTCGGCGCCGTGTGGCGCGGGTCGAGGAACCCCTGGGCGGCCAGCGCGATCCGGCGCGCCTGCGCCCGGCTCAGGGACTCCGTCACGCGGCGTACTCAACCACGGGCGGCTGACACTGGGGTCGAGGTCGGCACGTACGTCACCGGGTTTCGGCACGCCGGTCGCGAGCTCGTCCCTCGCTCGCGCGGCTGCTCAACCTTCCCTCCTGGTCCCGAGTGAGCGCTTCGCGCTCCCTCAGGGGAGGTCCAGGAGCTTTTCCTTGACGGCGTACATGACCGCCTCCATCCGGGAGTGGAGCTGGAGCTTCTCCAAGATGTTGCGGACGTGGTTCTTGACGGTGTTCTCGGAGATGTAGAGGTCCTTGGCGATGTCGCGGTTGTTCATGCCCTTGGCGACCAGGCGGAGGACCTCGAGCTCGCGCTCGGTCAGCCGCAGGCGCGGACCGGTGTCGCG
>NZ_DASSMH010000096.1:0-21340 GCF_035688975.1 Intrasporangium sp.
ACCGAAGTGGCCACTCGACGAAGGAGAGGCGCGCGGAAGTGGCCACTCGACGAAGGAGAGGCGCGCGGAAGTGGCCACTCGACGAGGGAGGGTGCACCGAAGTGGCCACTCGACGAGGGGGAGGCGCGCGGAAGTGGCCACTCGACGAGGGTCAGCGGCTGGAGTAGTTGGGGGCCTCGACGATCGCCTGCACGTCGTGCGGGTGGCTCTCCTTCAGGCCCGCGGCCGTGATCCGCACGAACCGGCCGCGCTCCTTCAGCTCCGGGATGGTCCGGGCCCCCACGTAGAACATCGACTGGTGCAGCCCGCCGACGAGCTGCCGCGCGACGGTGGACACGGGACCCTTGTAGGCCACCTGCCCTTCGATGCCCTCCGGCACGAGCTGCTCGTCGCTCGTGACGTCGGCCTGGAAGTAGCGGTCCCGGGAGTAGGACTTCTTGCCGCGCGAGCTCATCGCCCCGATCGAGCCCATGCCCCGGTAGGACTTGAACTGCTTGCCGTTCACGAGCACCAGGTCGCCGGGGCTCTCCTCGGACCCGGCGAGCAGCGAGCCGATCATGACCGTGTCGGCACCCGCGACGAGTGCCTTGGCGATGTCGCCGGAGTACTGCAGACCGCCGTCGCCGATGAGCGGCACGCCCGCCGGGCCGCACGCCTGGGCGGCCTCGTGGATGGCGGTCACCTGCGGCACGCCGACCCCGGCGACGACGCGCGTCGTGCAGATCGACCCGGGCCCCACGCCGACCTTGACGGCGTCGACCCCGGCGTCGACGAGCGCCTGGGCGCCCTGCCGCGTGGCGATGTTGCCGCCGACGATCTGGACGCCGGACATGGCGGGGTCGCCCTTGAGCTTCTTGATCATGTCGAGCAGCAGCCGGGCGTGACCGTGCGCGGTGTCGACGACGAGGACGTCCACCCCCGCCTCGACCAGGGTGGTCGCGCGCTGCCACGCATCGCCGAAATAGCCGACGGCCGCCCCGACGAGAAGGCGGCCGTCCGCGTCCTTGCTCGCGTCGGGGAACTGCTCCGACTTGACGAAGTCCTTGACCGTGATGAGCCCGGCCAGCCGGCCGTCGGCGTCGACCAGGGGCAGCCGCTCCCGCTTGTGCTGCCGCAGCAGGGCCGCCGCCGTGTCCCGGTCGATGTCGACCGGGCCGGTGATGAGCGGCATACGGGTCATCACGTCGCGGACGAGCGTGGTCGCCCACTCCGCGACGGGCGTGAAGCGCAGGTCGCGGTTGGTGATGATCCCGATCAGGGTGTTGTCGGCGTCGACGACGGGCAGGCCGGAGACGCGGTACTGGCCGCAGATGTTGTCGAGGTCCTCCAGCGAGGCGTCCGGGCCGATCGTCACCGGGTTGGTGATCCGGCCCGTCTGGGTCCGCTTGACGAGGTCGACCTGGTAGGCCTGGTCCTCGATGGACAGGTTGCGGTGCAGCACCCCGAGGCCGCCCTGACGGGCCATGGCGATGGCCATGCGTGCCTCCGTCACGGTGTCCATGGCCGCCGAGACCAAGGGCACGCGCAGCGAGATCTCGCGGGTGAGGCGCGTCGTGGTGTCGACTTCGCTCGGAATGACGTCGGTCTCGCCCGGGAGGAGGAGCACGTCGTCGTAGGTCAGCCCAAGAGCGGCGAACGGCGCAGGCACGTCAGGGGATCCGAAGCTCATCACCCGATTCTAGGGCAGCAGCGAGAGAGGACCTGCCCACCCGACGGCCCGCCGGACTGCCCGCCGTGCGCCGGTTTCCCTGTCATTCCGGGGGACATTCTTGAACAAGTCTTGAACCTCCGGTTCTTATGTGCGCTTCCGGACGGGAATAGCGTCGAAGCACGAACCCGCAGCGTCGGGCACGTGATGAGGCAGCGGAGGGGGGACCCCCGCCTGATCGAGAGACGAGAACATGGCTGAGATCACCCGACTTCCCGGACCCGTGGCGGACCTGTGGGACTGGCAGCTCAAGGGCGCCTGTCGGGGCGTCAACCCCGAGGCGTTCTTCCACCCGGAAGGCGAGCGCGGCCCCCGTCGGCGCTCCCGCGACGCCGCAGCCAAGGCCGTGTGCGCAGGGTGCCCCGTGCTCCTGCAGTGCCGCAACCACGCCCTCGAGGTCCGCGAGCCCTACGGGGTGTGGGGCGGGCTGACCGAGACCGAGCGCGAGGCCATCTATGCCGCCAGGGACATCGCCGCCGCCTCCTGACCACGCAGGCGCGACGAGGGCCGCTCCCCTTCCGGGGAGCGGCCCTCGCGTCGTGCTGGTGCCCGCTTGGGGCGTCGGCCCCGCTTGGGGCGTCGGCTCAGTGGCCGTGCCCGTGACCGTGGCCCCCGGCGGCGTCCGGCTGCTCCTCCGGCTTGTCGACGACGAGCGTGTCGGTCGTGAGGATCATCGAGGCGATCGACTCGGCGTTGCGCAGCGCCGACCGGGTGACCTTGACCGGGTCGATGACCCCCGCCGCCATGAGGTCGCCGTACTCGCCGGTCGCCGCGTTGAGTCCCTGGCCCAGGGGCATGTCGGCCACCTTGGAGGTGACGACGTAGCCCTGCAGCCCGGCGTTCTCGGCGATCCAGCGCAGCGGCTCCTGGACCGCCTTGCGCACGATCGCGGCACCCGTGGCCTCGTCACCATTAAGGCCCAGGCCGTCGATGACCGTGGCTGCGTGGATGAGCGCGGTGCCGCCGCCGGCGACGATGCCCTCCTCGATCGCGGCGCGGGTCGCGGAGATGGCGTCCTCGATGCGGTGCTTCTTCTCCTTCAGCTCCACCTCGGTGTGGGCTCCCACCTTGATGACGCAGACGCCACCGGCGAGCTTGGCGAGGCGCTCCTGCAGCTTCTCGCGGTCCCAGTCGGAGTCGGTCCGCTCGATCTCGGCCTTGATCTGGTGCACGCGTCCGGTGACCTCGGACTCGTCGCCGGCGCCGTCGATGATGGTCGTGTTGTCCTTGGTGATCACGACCCGGCGCGCCCGGCCGAGCACGGTGAGGTCCGCCTGGTCGAGCTTGAGGCCGACCTCCTCGGCGATGACCTGACCGCCGGTGAGGACGGCGATGTCCTGCAGCATGGCCTTGCGGCGGTCGCCGAAGCCGGGGGCCTTGACCGCGGCCACGGTGAACGTGCCGCGGATCTTGTTGACGACGAGCGTCGACAGGGCCTCGCCCTCGACGTCCTCGGCGATGATGAGCAGCGGCTTGCCCGACTGGACGACCTTCTCGAGGACCGGCAGCACGTCGGCGACGGCCGAGATCTTGCCCTGGTTGATCAGGACGTAGGCGTCCTCGAGGACCGTCTCCATGCGCTCGGTGTCGGTGACGAAGTATGCCGAGAGGTAGCCCTTGTCGAACTGCATGCCCTCGGTGAACTCGAGCTCGGTCGAGGTGGACGAGGACTCCTCGACGGTGATGACCCCGTCCTTGCCGACCTTGTCGAAGGCCTCGCCGATGAGGTCGCCGAGCACCGAGTCCTGGGCGGACAGCGTGGCGACCGAGGAGATCTCGGCCTTGCCCTCGACGTCGCGCGCGATCTTGAGCAGCTCGTTGTTGACGGCCGTGACCGCCTTGTCCATGCCGCGCTTGAGCGCCGCCGGGGCGGCGCCGGCGGCGACGTTGCGCAGACCCTCCTTGACCATGGCCTGGGCGAGGACGGTCGCGGTGGTCGTCCCGTCACCGGCGACGTCGTTCGTCTTGGTCGCGACCTCCTTCGCCAGCTGGGCGCCGAGGTTCTCGTAGGAGTCGTCCAGCTCGATCTCGCGGGCGATCGTGACGCCGTCGTTGGTGATCGTGGGGGCGCCCCACTTCTTGTCGATCACGACGTTGCGGCCCTTGGGGCCGAGCGTCACCTTGACGGCGTTGGCGAGCGCGTCGACGCCGCGCTCGAGCGACTTACGGGCGGAGTCGGTGAACTCCAACTGCTTGGCCATGAGATTCCTTTGGCTCGGAGTGGGTGGCTGGAAGGGTTGACGCTCGGCGGGGCGGACCGGCGCCGAACGCGGCGCACCCCAGCGAGGCCCCGACGGGGCTCACCGGGGTGCGCTCACGGCATACGCCCCCGTGACCGGGGCTGCGGAAGCCGGCTGTCGGGTCTCAGCCGACGACGGCGAGGACGTCGCGGGCGCTGAGGATCAGGAACTCCTCGCCGGCGTACTTGACCTCGGTGCCGCCGTACTTGCTGTAGATGACCTTGTCGCCGACCTTGACGTCGAGCGGGACCCGCTCGGTGCCGGTGTCGTTGAAGCGACCGGGACCCACGGCCAGGACCTCGCCCTCCTGGGGCTTCTCCTTGGCGGTGTCCGGGATGACGAGGCCGGACGCGGTGGTCTGCTCGGCCTCCAGGGACTTGACGACGATGCGGTCTTCGAGCGGCTTGATGTCAACCGACACGGTGGTGACCTTCCCTTCGGGACAGTCGGAACGGGCTAGGGACTGTGGCTCTCCACATGCAGGCCGCCGTCGCGGGGGTCGACCCACTTTCCGGGAGTGCACTGGCACTTTCGAGGTGAGAGTGCCAACGGGAAGAATCTAGGTACCTGTTAGCACTCGGTCAAGTCGAGTGCCAATACAGGAGCGCACGAGCCGTGGCGGCGCGGGCCCCGGGGAACCCCCGACGGTCCGCGGGGTCGGGTGCGAGGATGCCGCCCATGGACGCGGCCATGGTCGAGCGCCTCTCGCACGGCGAGGGCTGGGCGCTGCTGCAGGCGCTGCCACCCTACGACGAGGCCGCCTCGCTGCCCCTCCAGCAGCGCCTCCGCGACGCGGGGTTCGCCCCCGACCTCGTTGCCGCCGCGCTCACCCAGTCCCGGCTGCGGGCCCGGGCGGTGGACAAGTTCGGGGAGTTCGCGGCCGGGATGCTGTTCACCCCCGACGGCCTTGAGCAGGCCACGAGGCTGCCGCTCGCGGCCCGGCACGCCGCACGGTATGCCGCCGCCGGCGTCCGCACGGTGCACGACCTCGGCTGCGGGGTGGGCGCCGACGCCATGGCCTTCGCCGGCCTGGACCTCGCGGTGCGCGCCGTGGACGCGGACCCCGCCACGGCGGCGGTCGCGGCGGCCAACCTGCGGCACTGGCCCTCCGCGTCGGTGACCTGCGCGCGCGCCGAGGACGTGCGGCTGCCTGCCGGGGAGGCTGCCCGCCACCTGGGGGTGTGGCTCGACCCCGCCCGGCGGGTGTCGGGCATCGCCGACGCGCGGGGGCGCACCAAGCGGGTGTTCTCGCTCGACGCCATCTCCCCGTCGTGGGCGGACGTGCGGCGGTATGCCGCGCACGTGCCGGCCACCGGCGCCAAGCTGTCCCCCTCGCTGCCGCACGGGGCGCTCCCGGCGGGCGCGGAGGCCCAGTGGAGCTCGTGGGCGGGCGAGGTCCTCGAGTGCGTCGTCTGGTGGGGGCCGCTCGTCCACGAGGCGGGACGGACGGCCGCGGTATGCCGTGAGGCCGGGACGGTCGTCGTCACCGAGGCCGACGCGGCGCCGGCCGCGGGGGTGCCCGCGCTGGAGTCGCTCGAGCGGCTCGGCGCCTGGCTCTACGAGGCGGACCGGGCCGTGCTCCGCGCGGGGCTCGGCGGGGCGCTCGTCGCCCGCGTCGATGGCCGCGAGCTCGACGCCGGTGTCGGCTACGTCACCAGCGAGGCGGCATACGAGGTCGACTGGGCGCGGCGCTACCGCATCGTGGCGGCCATGCCCCTGTCGACGAAGCACCTCGCCCGGTGGCTGCGCGACCACGGCCACGACCGGGTGACGATCAAGAAGCGCGGGGTGACCCTCGACCCGGACGTGCTGCGGCGCCAGCTCAAGATGACCGGGCGCGGCAGGGGCGGCTCCGAGGCGACGCTCGTGCTCACGCGCGTGGCGGGCGCCCAGGTGGCCCTCGTCGTCGCCCCCGCCTGAGTCCGCGAGCGCCCGGTTCGGGCGGTCAGACCCGTGCGTCCACGAGCTCCACTCGCGGAGAGAGATCGCTGCCGAGGAGGGCCCGGTCGGCCGTGACGAAGGGCAGCCGCTCGATAGCCGCCTGGGTGACGAGCAGCCGGTCGAACGGGTCGCGATGCGGCAGCCCCTCCATCGCACGGGAGAGCCAGGCGTGCGGGGCGGTCACCGCCAAGGTGCCGAGGCCAGCCTCCGCGATGCGCCCGGGGAGGTCGTTGGGAGCGGCGACCTTGCCCAGGGCGACCTTGATGGCGAGCTCCCACAGGCTCGCAGCAGAGACGAGCACCTCCTCGGCCGACGTGAGCCGCCGGCGCGCTTCCGCGCCCAGGCGCGCATGGTCGTCGACGATCCACAGGAGCACGTGGGTGTCGAGCAGCATCAGAACCCCTCGAACAGCCGAGCGACGTCCTCGTCCAGGGCGTCGAAGGTGTCGGAGTCGTACTCGAGCTGTCCGGCCGCCGTCCCGAAGACGAGCTCTGCACGCGGATGGGGCACGAGGTCGGCGACGGGACGACCAGCACGTGCGATGACGATCCGTTCTCCCGCCTCCACCCTCTGCAGCAACTTGGACAGGGTCGACTTCGCCTCGTGAACGTTGACGATGACCATGGCAGGCAGCATATCGGACTAAGCCTGGCTAAGCCTCGCGCATTCGGCGTCAACGTGTCCCGTCGGCCGGTGACGTCACCAGGAGGCTGGGCCAGCGCGACGGTCACGACCACGGTGTGCGCGGACGCTCACGACGTATGCCGTCGACCGTGAGGTCGAGGCGCTCGGTGAAGAAGGCAAGCAGGCCCCGCACCGGCGCCGCGTCGTGGAGCGGCTCCTCGTAGGTCCAGGCGATGTCGGGCACCATCCGCCCGTCGACGTGCGCCGACCAGTAGGAGGCCACCCCCTTGTAGGCGCAGATCGTGTGCGTCTCGCTCGGCGTCAGCAGGTCCATCCGCACGTCCTCGCGTGGCACGTAGAAGCGCACCGGGAGCGGTGTCTCGTAGAGCAGGGTCGCGCGGGCTGAGTCGGCGAGCACGTGCTCCCCGTGGGCGACGACGACCCGCCGGCTGCTGCGCAGGCAGTCGATCCGCGAGAAGGGGTCGTGCGGGTGGCCCATGACCGGCTCGTCCTCCTCGAACCACTGGGTGAAGGCGTTCCAGTCGAGCACGACATAGCCGCCCAGATGAGGGTCGTCCGGGGCAAAGGCCGCACCCGGCAGGTCACCCCGGCCGGTGCGGATCGTCAGCGGGCGGCCCTGCGTCGTGTGCACCGAGAAGGGCGACCCGGGTGTGAGCGCGCCCGGGAGGTCGCCGAGGGGCACCGGACGCTCCTCGCCCGGCTGGCCCGTCCATGGCACGAGCTCACCGTCGACGTCGGCGACCGGCACGGCATACGACGGCACGACCCGGCGCGGCTCCCACACGAGGACCGCCCGGGTGGAGCTCACCACCGGCGCGCCGCGCAGGTCCGCGCGCACCCACTTCTCGACCGGGTGGACGCGCAGCTCGCGGTGGGCACCGGTGAGCAGAGAGCGCATCTGGATGGCCATGGTCCAGTGTGCGCTCGGCGCCGCGCTGGTGTCCCGCTTCCCCGGGGGTCACAGGGCGGCGTGGGGTTGGGCCCCGGGCCACGCCACCGCGTCGGCGCCGGCCCGCGCGGCGACGGCGAGGGCCTCGGTCCGGTCGGCCCCGGCCGCGAGCGCCGCGGCCAGCGCGCCGCAGAAGGCGTCACCCGCCCCCACGCTGTCGACGAGCCGGTCGGCCGGGACCGCGACGCCGTCGACACGCTCGCCGTCCCACACTGCACCGGCCGCCCCGAAGGTGACGAGCAGCGAGCTCGGCAGCAGGTCGGAGTCGGCGAGCAGGGCCGCCTCGCTCTCGTTGACCACGAGGGGGTCGGCGAGCGCCACGACGTCGGGCGGCACGGCGGCATACGGCGCGAGGTTGAGCACGACCCGCGCCCCCGCGGCGTGGGCGCGGCGCGCGGCCTCCGCGACGATGCCCACGGGCACCTCGAGGGAGGCGAGGAGCACGTCCCCGGGCGCGAGGACGAGCTGCGGCCGTGACAGGGCGGCGTTGGCGCCGGGGACGACGACGATGGTGTTCTCCCCGGCCTCGTCGACGGTGATGAGCGCCGTCCCGGTGGGATGCGCGTCGAGCTGGGGCACCATGCACGTGATCCCGAGGGCGCGCAGCCGAGCGAGGTATGCCGTGCCCGCGTCGTCCCGGCCGACGGCGCCCAGCATCGTCACGTCCGCGCCGGCCCGCCGGGCGGCCACGGCCTGGTTGGCGCCCTTGCCGCCCGCGAACCGGCCGGCCGGCTCGCCGAGGACCGTCTCGCCCGGCCTCGGGTGCCGCTCGACGCGCGTGACGACGTCGACGTTGAGGGAGCCCAGGACCACGACCCGGGCCATCAGCGCGCCTTCCCGAGCAGCGTGTGCTGCCAGAGGGCGGCATACCGCGGGCCGTCGACGCCGAGGGCGACCCGGACGGTGGTGGGCGTCTCGGGGTGGGTCTCGCGCGCCAGGTCGGTGTCCTGCTCGCGGCGGTCGACGATCGTGCGACCTCGGGACCGCGCCCCGGCGAGCTCGACCCGCACGGAGAGCAGCTCGGTGACAAGGGCGCCCCGGTCGATCACGGCGCACACGGCGCCCGCGTCGCCGATGGTGGCCGCCGCGCGGCCGAACCGCTCGCACTGGAACTGGAGGAGCCGGCCACCCAGCTCGGCCGCCCGCCCGCCGGTCGCGACGAGGGCGGCGGCCTCCTGCCGGGTCACGACGGGCTCGTAGAACACGTCGAGGCCGTACATCGTGACCGGGACTTCCAGCTCTTGGGCGGCGGCGAGGACGATGGCCGCCGCCTCCGGGTCGTGCACGACGTTGAACTCCGCCGTCGCCGTGGTGCTGCCCGTCGCCGTGGTGCTGCCCGTGGCCGCCGCGCCGCCCATGAAGACGATCTCCGCGATGCCTCGGGCAGCCTCGGGATACGTCCGGAGCAGGAGGGCGACGTTGGTGAGCGGGGCGAGGGGCACGAGCGCCACGGGCCGACCCTGCCCGGCCGCCTCGAGGCAGGTGTCTCGCAACAGCTCGACACCGTGGCGGGAGTCGGGAGACCGGTCGCTCGGCGTCCAGCCCAGGTCGCCCAGGTCGCCCAGGCCGTCGTCGCCGTGGACGTGCCTCGCGCCGGCGGCCGGCTCCAGGAGCGGCCGGTCGGCCCCCCGGGCGACGGGCACGTCGGGACGCCCGGCGGCGTCAAGCACGGTCAGGGTGTTGCGCACGACATCGTCGAGAGCGGCGTTGCCGTCGACGCACGAGACCGCCCGCAGGTCGATGGCCGGGTGCAGCGCCGCCAGCAGCAGGGCGCACGCGTCGTCGACGCCGGTGTCGACGTCGAGGACGACGGGGGTGCGGCTGACGCTCACGACCGGCACGGTATCGCCCGGCCGCCCAGCCCCGCAGGCCCGCAGCCGAGGGACCTGCAGCCGACGGACCTGGAGCCGACCGACCTGCGGTTTCGGTCGGGGGCTGAGTCTTCGGTCAGGGGACGCGCGTGTGCGAGCAGTTCCTGGCCGCGAGCGCAGGCCGGCGAGCCAGGCGCAGTCCTGGCGTGGTCCCGGACCGCGCCTGCAGGGCCGGCCGTGCGGACGAGGGCTGCCGTCGGACGGGGATCGTCCGGCAGTACCGTGTGAGGATGCGCCGGTCCCGCACGTCCACGCATACCGCAGGAGGCCGACCCACCCGGCGCCGGGGACCGCGGCGATCCCCGTTGACGGTCGGCGCCCTCACGGCCGCCCTCGTGGTCGGGCTGGCGCTCGCGGCCTGCACCGGGCCGTCGCCCATCGCGGGCCCTGCGACGGGCGGCGGCGCGACCGGGTCAGGCACCGGAAGCTCGGGTGCGGGCCCGTCGTCGATGCCGACACAGCGTGCCTCGACCACGGCCGCCGCCTCGTCTGGGCCCTCCCAGCCGGCCACGCCGACGCCCCGGGGAAGCCGCCCCGCACCCTCACCCACGCCGCCCCCACCCCCGGCGTCGTGCGCGACGACGCTCGTCGACCGGCTGTCCGCCTCCGAGCGCGCGGGCCAGCTGCTCATGGTCGGCCTGGACGTGGACGCCGCCCGGCGGAGCCTCGACCGCGTCGTCACCGCTCGGCACCTCGGCGGGGTGATCCTGCTCGGTGGCTGGTCCTCCGGGGCGGGGTCGGTGAGCGCGACGACCGCGCACCTGCAGGCCCTCGCCCCCACGACCTCGGCCGGCCGCCTGGGACTGCTGCTCGCCGCCGACCAGGAGGGTGGGCAGGTCCAGCAGCTGCAGGGGCCCGGCTTCGACCGGATGCCGTCGGCGCGCGGCCAGGACGCCCTGTCGCCCGACCAGCTCACCGCGGCCTCCGCCGGGTGGGCCCGCCAGCTGCGTGCTGCCGGGATCACCGTCAACCTGGCACCGGTCGCCGACACGGTGCCGGCCGATCTCGGCCGGGCCAACCAGCCCATCGGCCGCTGGGATCGCCAGTTCTCCAGCGACCCCGACGACGTGGCCCGCAAGGTCGCGGCCTTCGTGGCCGGGATGCACCGCGGTGGGGTCGCGGCAACGGTCAAGCACTTCCCCGGGCTGGGCCGGATCACCGGCAACACGGACCTCACGTCGACGGGCATCACCGACCGGACCACCACGGCGGACGATCCCTACCTGCGCCCCTTCGCCGCGGGAATCCGGGCCGGAGCCGACCTTGTCATGGTGGGCTCGGCCATCTACACCCGGATCGACCCGGGCGCTAACGCGCTCTTCTCGCGGGCCGTCGTCACCGGCCTGCTACGGGAGCGCCTGGGCTACCACGGGGTGATCGTCACCGACGACGTCGGCGCCGCCCGTGCCGTCGCCGCCGTGCCCGTCGGGGCGCGCGCGACGCGCTTCGTCGCGGCCGGTGGCGACATCGTGCTCACGGCGACGCCCGGCAACGTCCCCGCCATGCACGACGCGCTCACGACGTGGATGAGCCGGGACCCCGGCTTCGCCGCCAAGGTCGAGGCCGCCGCCACCCGGGTCGTCGACCTGAAACTGCGCCTCGGCCTGGCCCACTGCTGACCTCCCAGATATCTGGGAGGTCAGGTACCGCCAGAGCGATACCCAGCCCGGCAGACAACTGGGAGGTCAGGCGCGGACGAGGGTCACCGGCATCGAGGAGTCCGTGGGCAGGCCGAGGTCCGAGGGCGCCCGGCCGCGCGTGACGAGCTGCGCCCCGAGGGCGGCGACCATCGCGCCGTTGTCGGTGCACAGGCCGGGGCGCGGCACCCGCAGCGACACGCCGGCGGCGGCGCAGCGCTCCTCGGCGAGCGCCCGCAGGCGGCTGTTGGCCGCGACGCCCCCGCCGACGAGCAGGTGCTCGACGCCGTTCTCGCGGCAGGCCAGCAGCGCCTTGCGGGTGAGCACGTCGACGACCGCCTCCTGGAAGCTCGCCGCGACGTCGGCCACGGGCACGGGCTCCCCCGCCCGCTGCCGCAGCTCCACCCAGCGGGCCACCGCCGTCTTGAGCCCGGAGAAGGAGAAGTCGAAGCGGTGGCGCTCCAGGTCCCGACCTCCGGTCAGACCCCGCGGGAAGTCGATGGCGAGCCGGTTGCCTTCTCGTGCAACGCGATCCACGTGTGGTCCCCCCGGGAAGGGCAGCCCGAGCACGCGTGCCACCTTGTCGAACGCCTCCCCTGCGGCGTCGTCGATCGTGGCGCCGAGCGGGCGGACGTCCTGCGTCACGTCAGGCACGAGCAGCAGCGAGGAGTGACCACCGGAGACGAGCAGGGCCATGGTCGGCTCCGGCAGCGGGCCGTGCTCGAGGATGTCGACCGCGACGTGCGAGGCGAGGTGGTTGACGCCGTAGAGGGGTATGCCGAGCGCCACCGCGAGTGCCTTGGCGGCGGCCACCCCGACGAGCAGGGACCCGGCCAGCCCCGGCCCCGAGGTCACCGCGACGGCGTCGAGGTCGCGCAGCGCGACGCCCGCGTCGCGACAGGCGCGCTCGAGCGTGGGCACCATCTCCTCGAGGTGGGCACGGCTCGCCACCTCGGGCACGACGCCGCCGAAGCGCGCGTGCTCGTCCACGCTGCTCGCGACGGTGTCCACGAGGAGCGCCCCGCCGCGGACGATGCCCACGCCCGTCTCGTCGCACGACGTCTCGATGCCGAGCACGAGGGGTTCGTCAGCCATCGCGGTCCTCCCGGAGCAGGCGGCGCATGACGAGGGCGTCCACGTCGCCGGGCTGGTAGTAGCGGCGCCGCACGGAGATCGTGCGGAATCCGTTGCGCTCATAGAGTGCTCGCGCCGCGGCGTTGTCGGCGCGCACCTCGAGGAGGAGCGACCCGGCCCCACGGGCGATCGCGCGCTCCACAAGAGCACGCAGGAGTATGCCGCCGAGCCCCACCCCCTGGGCCGCGGGCGACACTGCGAGCGTCATGACGTCGGCGACGTCTCCCGCGACGTCGATCCCGGCATAACCGCTCACGGAGCCGTCCTCGCCGACGGCCACGACGTAGTCACGGCGCGGCCTTTCGGCGAGCTCCGCCCACCACGTCGCGAGCGACCAGGCGTCGTCGGCGAAGAGCGCCACCTCCAGCCGCGCGAGCGCCTCGAGGTCCGTCCACTCGAGCTCCCGCAGGGTCACCGACCCTCCCCGCTCGAGGTGATGCCGGGCGCAGGAGGTGCCCGAATCCAGCTCGGCTCCGGATGGAGCTGGGGGTGGTGGGCGCAGTGGTGCGTGCCGCTGCCTCATCCGAGGGTCGACTTCCGGCTCGGTCCAGTCGAGCCGGTGGGGGCGGCGTCGGGGCGGCGCAGGTAGAGCGGATCGACCCCAGGGAGGCGCTCCCCCGCCCGCAGCCGCCGGACGGCGAGGTCGGCCAACGTCCCCGCGCTGACGTCGAGCGGCGGCGCGCCGTGCGGCAGCGCGCCGGGGTAGAGCAGGGGCCCGCGTCCCACGGCCGGCAGCGAGCGCACCGGCTCGGGCAGGTCGGCCGCACGGCTCACGCACGGGCCGTCGACCCGCTCGGCTCCCGACGCGGAGAGGCGGTAGACGGCGGCATACACCTCCTTGCGCCTCGCGTCGGTGGCGACGAGCAGCTCCCCCGCCCGCTCCGGCTCGGCGAGCCACGCGGCGTGGGCCAGCGCGTCGAGGCTGCAGACGCCGTGCACCGGCACCCCGAGCGCGAACGCGAACGTGCGCGCCGTGGCGATGCCGACGCGCAGGCCGGTGAACGGGCCCGGCCCGGTGCCGACGGCGACGTCGGTGACGTCGGCCGGGCGGGCCCCGACGTCCGCCAGCACCGTCCGGATGCCCGGTGCGAGGTGCTCCGCGTGTGCGCGGGCGTCGAGCGTCGTGGCCTCGGCCAGCACAGAGTCGCCGTCGCAGAGGGCAGCCGTGATGGCCGTCGTCGACGTGTCGATCGCGAGCAGGAGCACGCGGGTCACGCTATCCCGGCCGTGTCCACGACCTC
The DNA here is from genome assembly GCF_035688975.1 of Intrasporangium sp. Taxonomy (GTDB): domain Bacteria; phylum Actinomycetota; class Actinomycetes; order Actinomycetales; family Dermatophilaceae; genus CALMNV01. The sequence continues at coordinate 13,367 of NZ_DASSMH010000096.1, forward strand.
GTCCCAGCGGCGGCCCACGCCGCGCAGCCGGGCGGTGCGCACCTCATCGCCCGCGAGGCGGATCTCCAGTCGCTCGTCGCTCAGCTGCTCCGCGAGCCCGGCGCCCCACTCGACGACCGTGACGCTGTCCTCGAGGTCCGCGTCGAGGTCGAGGTCGTCGAGCTCCACGGAGCTGCCGAGGCGGTAGGCGTCGACGTGGACGAGCGCGGGGCCACCCACGAGCGACGGGTGGTGGCGCGCGATGACGAAGGTGGGGGACGTGACCGGGCCGCGCACGCCGAGGCCCGCGCCGATGCCCTGGGTGAGCGTCGTCTTGCCCGCGCCGAGCTCGCCGGTGAGGACGATGACGTCGCCGCGCCTCAGCCGGCCACCGAGCCAGCGCCCGAAGGCCTGGGTGTCGCCGGCGCTCTGCCAGCGGAGCTCACGCTCCACGGGCTCGGCTCTCCTCCTCCGCCGCGCCATCGCCGGAGCCGTCCTTGCGTCCGGCGGCCCGGCGGCGCATCCGCCGCTCGCGGGCCACGTCCGTGACGACGCGGCGCACCCGCGGCGCCCGGCTCACGTCGATGTGCTCGGCCCGGGCCCGCGCCGCCCGGTCGACGAGCTGCAGGAGGTGGGCGTTCAGCAGGTCCGGGTGCTCGAGCATGATGAGGTGGCCCGCGTCGTTGACGACGACGTGCTCGGCCCCGGGGATCGCCGCGACGATGAGCTCGCTGTGGGCCGGTGGCGTGAGGACGTCCTGACGGCCGTTGAAGACGAGCACGATGGTCGAGGTGAACTCCGACAGGGCAGGCCGCTTGTCGAACCCGTCGAAGGTCTTCAGATAGCCCTCGACGACGTCGAGCGGCGTGCCGAGGAGCATGTCGGCGGTGTAGCGCACGAGGGACCGGGGCACGGGCGAGGCGAACGAGTGCTGCTCGACGAAGAACTCCTCGATGTCCCGGGTCGCGCGCCGCAGCCGGGAGAACAGCTCGGGCCGCTCGCTGAGCGGCCGCAGGAGCCGTGGCCCGAGCACCTCGAGCAGCATGCGTCCCATCGTCGCGAGCTTGCCGCCGTTGGCGAGGTCGAGGCCGCCGGGGCTGGTGCCGACGAGGGCCAGCCCCACCACCCGGTCGCGCACCAGCTGCGGGAACTGCTCGCCGAAGGCGAGGATCGTCATGCCGCCCATGGACTGGCCCACGAGGACGAGGTCGCCGGTCGGGACGACCTGCTCCAGCACGGCGTGCAGGTCGGCGCCCAGCCGGTCGATGACGTAGGACTCCGAGTCGGCGCGCCCGGAGCGCCCGTGCCCACGCTGGTCCCAGCTGACGACCCGGTAGCCGGCCTCGACGAGGGCACGCCGCTGGTAGATCCAGCAGGCGAGGCTGAGGCAGTAGCCGTGGGTGAGCACGATGGTCGGCAGCTCGTCGGGGCGCCCGCCGCGGGTCACCCCGTCGGCCGCCGCGGACGCGGCCGCGGCGGTCGGCACGTCGATCTCGACGTGCAGGGGGACGCCGTCGTTGGTGATGACCACTCGCTCCTGCGTCGGGGTGATCTCGAAGCCGTCGTCGGTCTCCAGCGCCGCCGCCGCCGCGCGGTTCTTGCTCGCCCGGTCGGCGACGACGCCGGCCGCGACCCCGGCCGCGGCAGCGACGACCGCCGCCCCGATGCCGACGATCGGGTGGCGCCTCGCCCTCGGGCTCATCGGGCCGCCTCCGGTCCACCGCCGGACAACCCGGCCGGAATGCCGACGGGGACGTCTGCGGGCATACCGGCGGGAATGCCGGCGGGAATGCCCGCGGGGACGCCGACGTGGATGCGTGGCACCCGGGCTCCGAGCCGGGTCACGATCTCGTAGCTGATGGTCCCGGCCGCGTCGGCCCACTCCTGTGCGGTCGGCTCCCCCGGGGCGCCCCCGAAGAGCACGACCTCGTCCCCCGCACGCGCCGGGCTGCCGGCTCCGAGGTCGACGACGAACTGGTCCATGCAGACCCGGCCCGCGACCCGGCTGCGGGTGGTGCCGACGAGCACGGGGCCGGCGCCGGAGGCGTGCCGGGGGATGCCGTCGGCGTAGCCGGCGGGGACGAGCCCGACCACGGTGTCCGTCGCCGGCGCGTAGGCGTGGCCGTAGCTGATGCCCTGGCCGGCCGGCAGCCGCTTGACGAGGACGAGGCGCGCCTTGAGCGTCATGACGGGTCGCAGCCCGAAGTCGTCGGCGACCTGCGGCACCGGCGACAGGCCGTACACGGCGATGCCCGGCCGCACGAGGTCGGCGTGGGCGCCCGGGTGCAGCAGCGTGGCGGCCGAGTTGGCGAGGTGGCGCACCTCGAGACGCGCCCCCTCGCGCTCCGCCTCGGCCGCCGCCTCGAAGAAGCGCTCCTGCTGCGCGAGGACGGTCGGGTGCTCGGGTGCGTCCGCGAAGGCGAAGTGGGTCCAGGCGCCGACGATGCGGATGGCCTCCTCGGCCTCGAGGCGCCGGGCGTGGCGCACCAGCGTCGTCCAGTCGCCGCCGAAGGCGCCCCCGCGGCCGAGGCCGGTGTCGACCTTGAGGTGCACGCGGGCGGTGCGGCCGGTCAGCCGCGCGGCCCCGGCGATCTCGTCGAGTGCCCACGGCGCCGATGCGGACAGGTCGATGTCGCGCCGCAGCGCACCTGCCAGGTCGGCCCCGGGCGCGTAGATCCACGACAGCAGGCGGGTGCCGACCCCCGCGTCGCGCAGGGCGCACGCCTCGGACAGCTGGGCGACGCCGAGCCACGTGGCCCCCGCCCGGACCGCCACCTGCGCACACGGCACGAGCCCATGACCGTACGCGTCCGCCTTGACGACGGCCATGAGCTCGGCGCCCGGGGCACGCTCGCGCAGTGCCCGCACGTTGTGCTCGAGGGCGGTCAAGTCGATCTCGGCCCACAGAGGGATCGCCTCGGGCCCGGCGGCATTCGTGGTCATTGGCCCCAGTGTCCCAGATGGCCGCGGACGTTCCGTGATTGCGGCCCGGCAAGTCATGTCCTGCCGGGCCGCCGGCGGATCACCGACGGCGCGTCAGCAGCCGGCGCACGGCAGCCGGTATGCCGCCCGCCACCGCGGTGGCGCGCAGCGGCCCGCCGCCCGAGGCGAGGTCGGCGGCCACGCCGTGCACGAGCGCGCCGAGGGATCCGGCGTCGCGGGGGGCAAGCCCTGCCGCGAGGAGCGTCCCGACGAGGCCGGCGAGGACGTCCCCGGCGCCCGCGGTCGCCAGCCAGGCAGGAGCGTCGGCCTGGGACCGCACCGGTGCCGAGGGGTCCTCGCCCACGACCAGGGTGGTCGAGCCCTTGAGGAGCACGACGGCCCCGGTCCGCTCGGCGAGCCGGCGACAGTGCCCGACCGGGTCGCGCTCCACGTCGGCGCGGGCGACCTCACGGCCGGTGAGCCGTCCGAGCAGCCGGGCCAGCTCACCCGCGTGCGGGGTGAGCAGGGTGGGCGCCGCCCTCGTGCCCTCGAGGAGGTCGAGGCCTCCCGCGTCGAGCACGACAGCCAGGTCGCTGTCGAGGGCCTGCGCCGCCACGGCGAGCTGGTGCTCGGCCTCGTCCCCCTCGGCCGTGACGTCCAGGCCCGGGCCGACGAGCCATGCCTGCACCCGCCCGGGGCCGTGGACCGCCTCGGGCACCGCGGCCCGCACGAGAGCGGTGGGCGTCGGGGTGCCGACGTAGCGCACCATGCCCGCCCCGGCCTCCACCGCCGCCGTCACGGCAAGCACCGCCGCGCCCGGGTAGGACTCGCCCCCCGCCACGACGCCGAGCACGCCGCGCGAGTACTTGTCGTCCCCTGGCCCCGGCACGGGCCACAGCCGGGCGCCGTCGCCGACGGTGAGCCGCTCGACCGCGGCGGGCACGTCGGCCACGTCGATCCCGATGTCGACGACGGTGAGCCGGCCGGTCGCCGCCTCGCCGGCCGGCAGCAGGTGGGCCGGCTTGGGAGTGCCGAAGGTCACCGTCTCGTCGGCCCAGACCGTGTCCGCCGCCCGGACGAGGCCGGACGGGTCCAGCCCGCTCGCGACGTCGACGGCGATCACCCACGCCTCGTCGGGCACCGCGCCGACGAGCGCCGCCGCGTCGGCCCGCAGGCCGGGCCGGCCGCCGATGCCCGTGATGCCGTCGAGGACGACGTCGGCCGCCCGCACGGCCGCGGCGGCGGCGTCCCGGTCCTTCGCCGCCACGACCACGGACGCCCCCGCCTCCTCCGCGGCGAGCAGCCCGGACGCGTGGGCGCCGGACCGATCTGCGGGGAGGAGCACGGCGACGCAGGCGAGCCCCGACCGCGCGAGCTCGGCGACGGCATACAGGGCGTCGCCGCCGTTGTCCCCGCCTCCGACGAGGGCCACGACGGTGCGGCCGTCCCGCTCCGCGAGCCGGGCCGCCGCCACCTCGGCGAGGCCGTGTGCGGCCCGGCGCATCAGCTCGCCCTCGGGCAGCCTCGCCATCGCGGCCGACTCCGCGGCGCGCACCGCCTCGACGGCATGGGCGCGGATCATCAGCCCTCCGCGATGACGACCGCGGACGCGATGCCCGCGTCGTGCGAGAGCGAGACGTGGAAGGAGTCGACACCGAGCTCGCTCGCCCGGGACTGCACCGTCCCGCGGACCTCGAGGAACGGCCTGCCTGCGGAGTTCGTCACGACCCAGGCGTCCGTCCAGTGCATCCCGGACGGCGCCCCGAGCGACTTGGCGAGCGCCTCCTTGGCGGCGAACCGGGCTGCGAGCGAGGCGATCCCGAGGGTGAGCTCCTGCGCGGTGAAGAGCCGCTCGCGCAGCGCGGGCGTGCGCTCGAGGGTCGCCTCGAAGCGCTCGACGTCGACGACGTCGATGCCCACTCCGATGATCACGGCCCGACGCTCCTCGTGCGGGGCGTCACTCGACGGTGACGGACTTCGCGAGGTTGCGCGGCTGGTCCACGTCGAGGCCCTTGGCGGTGGACAGCCACAGCGCGAAGACCTGCAGCGGGACGACGGCGAGCAGCGGCGCGAGCAGCGGCGCGGTCGCGGGGATGCGGATGACCTCGTCGGCGAACGGCACGACGTCCTCGTCGCCGTCCTCGGCGATGACGAGGGTGCGCGCCCCACGGGCCCGGATCTCCTGGATGTTGGAGACGACCTTGCCGTGCAGGCCGTGCTCGCTCGTCGGCGACGGCACGACGACGAACACCGGCTGCCCCGGCTCGATGAGCGCGATGGGCCCGTGCTTCAGCTCGCCGGCGGCGAAGCCCTCCGCGTGGATGTAGGCCAGCTCCTTGAGCTTGAGCGCGCCCTCCATGGCGACGGGGTAGCCGACGTGGCGGCCGAGGAAGAGCACCGAGCGGGTGTCGGCCATGAAGCGCGCGATCTCCTGGACGCGGTCCATCCGACCGAGCAGCGCCTCGATCTTGTCCGGCACCTCCCCCAGCTCCTTCATGACCGACTGCGCGTCGTCGGCATACGACCCGCCACGCAGCTGGGCGAGGTAGAGGCCGAGGACGTAGCACGCGGTGATCTGGGCGAGGAAGGCCTTGGTGGAGGCGACGGCGATCTCCGGGCCGGCGTGGGTGTAGAGCACCGCGTCCGACTCCCGGGGGATGGTCGAGCCGTGCGTGTTGCACACGGAGATGGTCATGGCCCCGAGCTCCCTGGCGTGCTTGACCGCCATGAGCGTGTCCATGGTCTCGCCGGACTGGCTGATCGACACGACGAGGGTCCGCTCACTGACCACCGGGTCGCTGTAGCGGAACTCGTGGGCGAGGGCGACCTCGACGGGGATGCGCGTCCAGTGCTCGATGGCGTACTTCGCCGTCATCCCGGCATACGCGGCCGTGCCGCAGGCGACGACGACGATCCGGTCGATGGCCGTGAGCTGCTCCTCCGGGATGCGCAGCTCGTCGAGGACGAGCCGGCCGGCGCCGTCGGTCCGCCCGAGCAGGGTGTCGCGCACCGCGTGCGGCTGGTCGTGGATCTCCTTCTCCATGAAGGTGGCGTAGCCGCCCTTCTCCGCGGCGGCGGCGTCCCAGGTGACCTCGTAGGCCTTGCCCTGCGCCGGCGTGCCGTCGAAGCCCATGATCGTGGCGCCGTCCGGCGTGATGGTGACGATCTGGTCCTGGGCGAGCTCGAGCGCGTGCCGCGTGTGCCCGATGAAGGCCGCGACGTCGGAGCCGAGGTAGGTGGCGTCCTCGCCCAGCCCGACGACGAGCGGGCTGTTGCGTCGCGCCCCGACGACGACCCCGGGCTGGTCGGCGTGGATGGCGAGGAGCGTGAAGGCGCCCTTCAGCCCGGAGACCACCGCGCGCATCGCCTCGGTGAGGTCACCCCGCTCGTCGTATGCCGCCGCCAGCAGGTGGGCGACGACCTCGGTGTCGGTCTCGCTGGTGAACTCGACGCCGGCGGCGAGCAGCTCGGTCTTCAGGGAGTGGAAGTTCTCGATGATCCCGTTGTGGATGAGGGCGAGCCTGCCGTCCTCGCCGCCCCGGTGCGGGTGGGCGTTCTCGTCCGTCGGGCCGCCGTGGGTGGCCCAGCGGGTGTGCCCGATGCCCGTCGCGGACGGCGGCAGGGGGTGGGCGTCGAGCTCGGCCCGGAGGTTGGCGAGCTTGCCGGACTTCTTGCGTGTCTCGACATGGTCGCCGTCGAGCAGCGCGACTCCTGCGGAGTCGTAGCCCCGGTACTCCAGGCGGGCCAGGCCCTCCAGGACGACGTCGAGCGCCTTGCCGTCAGCGCCCCGGCCGACGTATCCCACGATTCCGCACATACGCCCCAGCCTACGGGACGCGGCCGCCGAGGCCGGACCGTGCGAGCACGCCGCCTCGGGGGGTAGGACACAATGGCGGGCGTGCGGCAGCCGACGAGCGAGACCACCGAGACGTTCACCACGCCGTACGTGGAGCTCGACCGGGCGGCGTGGTCGCGCTTGCGGGAAAACTACCCGCTCAGCCTCGACGACACCGACATCGCCCGGGTGCAGGGGCTCGGGGACCGCGTCGACATGCGCGAGGTGGAGGAGGTCTACCTGCCGCTGTCGCGGCTGCTCGCCTTCTACGTCGCGGGGACGCGCCAGCTGCACCAGGTGACGACCGACTTCCTCGGGGAGCGGCCGGCCAAGACTCCCTTCGTGATCGGCGTGGCCGGGTCGGTGGCCGTGGGGAAGTCGACGACGGCCCGCATCCTGCGCGAGCTGCTGGCCCGCTGGCCGGACACCCCACGGGTGGAGCTCGTGACGACCGACGGCTTCCTCTACCCCAACGCCGAGCTCGAGAGCCGCGGCCTGCTCGGCCGCAAGGGCTTTCCGGAGTCCTACGACCGCCGGGCGCTGCTGCGCTTCGTCGCCGAGGTCAAGTCAGGACGGCCGGAGGTCTCCGCGCCGGTGTACTCGCACCTCAGCTACGACATCGTCCCCGGCGAGCAGATCGTCGTGCGCCGCCCCGACGTGCTCATCGTCGAGGGGCTCAACGTGCTCCAGGCCCCGATGATCCACCCGGTGCGCGGCAGCGGCATGGCGATCAGCGACTTCTTCGACTTCTCGGTCTACGTCGACGCGTGGGTCGACGACGTGCGCACGTGGTACGTCGAGCGGTTCCTGCGACTGCGCGAGACCGCGTTCTCCAACCCCCAGTCCTACTTCCACCGGTATGCCGCGCTGTCCGACGCCGAGGCCATCGCGACGGCGAACCGGATCTGGCGCGAGATCAACGGACCCAACCTCGTGGAGAACATCCTGCCCACCCGCTCCCGGGCGACGCTCGTGCTCTCCAAGGGGGAGAACCACGCCGTGCGCCGGGTGCGCCTGCGCAAGATCTGACGGACCCCCCGTACGGAAGTGGCCACTCGACCCGGCAAGGTCGAGTGGCCAGTTCTGCACCCACACGTCGAGTGGCCACTCGACCCGGCAAGGTCCCGCGGCCCCCCGTACGGAAGTGGCCACTCGACCGGGCAAGGTCCCCCCGCCCGCCCCGTACGGAAGTGGCCACTCGACCGGGCAAGGTCCCCCCGCCCGCCACGTACGGAAGT
>NZ_DASSMH010000097.1:0-5994 GCF_035688975.1 Intrasporangium sp.
TGAGGTGAGACTTGATCAGGTCGATGTTCTTCAGCAGCTGCGACACGCCCTCCAGGGCGTAGTACTCACACTGGATCGGGATGAACACCTCGTCGGCGGCCACCATGGCGTTCACGGTGAGAAGTCCCAGACTCGGCGGGCAGTCGAGCAGGATGTAGTCGAAGTCCAGCCCAGCGGCGCGCGCCGATATCAAGGCGCGGTCGAGCCGGGACTCGCGAGCCACGAGGGAGACGAGCTCGATCTCCGCGCCCGCCAGGTCGATGGTGGCGGGCGCACAGGCGAGTCCCGGCACGGTCGCGCACTCCTGGACGACATCGAGCAACGGCCTGCCCTCCACGAGCACGTCGTAGACCGAGGGCACGTCGGCGTGGTGGTCGATCCCCAGCGCAGTGCTGGCGTTCCCCTGCGGATCGAGGTCGACGACGAGCACCCGCAGCCCGGACTGGGCGAGGGCAGCCGCGACGTTGACCGTGGTCGTCGTCTTGCCCACCCCGCCCTTCTGGTTGGCGACGGTGAGCACGCGCGGACGGACCGGTTTGGGAAGGGGTCGGCCGGTCAGCCGGATCCGCCTGCGAGCGTTGTCGGCGAGCTGCTGAGCCATCGGCGTGTCCGACCCCGCCTCGGGGATGACCTCGGCCAGGGCTTCCCGGTCCATGTCGGAGCGTGCCCGCTCCACGTCCTCGCCAGGCGCGGGCTCGGGGCCAGCCGCGGACGTGGCTTCCGATGCGTCGTCAGCCTCGGGGGCGGGCGCGGGGGCAGGTGCGTCGCCAGCCTCGGGGACAGGCGCAGCGGCGGGCGCGGGGGCCGGCGCGGCCCCAGAGCCAGGCGCCACCCTGGGAGCAGGCGCCACCTCCGGCTCTCTCGCGGCTGCGTCAGGCGGGGCGGTTTCACGTGAAACGGGCGCCGGATGCAGGTCGGGCCAGCCGAGTCGCTGTGGACCAGGGAGGGCCGGGGACTGCGGCCACCCCAGATTGCTCGCGGTCACGGCTCGGACACCTCCGGTGGTTGCTCAGGCGTGGCTGCTCAGGCGTGGTTGCCTTGGCGCGGTTGCCCTGGCGCGGTGCAGTCGTCGAGATTGCTCGACGTGGCGCGCCCGGCGGGCGCTAGGTCAGGGTAGTGGGCGGCTGCAGGTCGGACGAACGAGGCCGGCGCCTCATGCTCCGGCTCGGTGACCGCGCGCCGCGCCAGGCCTGGCGTCCCGACCGCCGGCCTGCCGCCGACGGTCGCTGCGCCGCCGGGCCGAGCCCGAGCTCGACGGCTCCTGCCGACGAAACCGGCGCAGGTCGACCGGTGCGTCGATGCCGAGGCGCAGCACCGTCGTGGCCTCGACCAGCAGGTCCGCGCCCAGCTCCTCGACGCCCATCCGCACCACACCGAGCCTCGTGAGCGCGCGGCGCGCCTCCTCCAGCTCTGCCCCCGCTCGGGACCCCTTCAGCGCCAGGAGGGTGCCGCCGCGCGCCAGGAGCGGCAGCGTCCACTGCGCGAGCTGCAGGATGCCCGCGACGGCACGCGCGGTCACCCACGGGGCGTCGAGGCGACCCCACAGGGACTCTGCTCGCGCCGTGTGCACGGTGACCGCGTCGAGCCCGAGCGCCTGCACCGTCTCGCGAAGCCAGGCCGTACGCCGCGAGAGCGGCTCCACGAGGTGCACCTCCAGGTCCGGCCGGGCGATCGCGATGGCCAGGCCCGGCAGTCCAGCTCCAGAGCCGACGTCGACGAGCCGCTGCCGCTCGCCGGTCCTGGGAATGGCCTCCGCGACGACGGCGCAGTTGAGCACGTGCCGGTCCCACAGGCGGGGCGCCTCGCGCGGCCCGAGCAGGCCGCGCTCGATGCCGCCGACGGCGAGCCGCTCGACGAAGCTCTCGGCGACAGGCAGGCGCTCACCGAAGACCTGACCCGCCGCAGGCGGCGGCGCAGGCACAGACGACGGCATACGCCCCCTTTCTCTCAACCCGGACCGATGAGCGAGCGCCGGAGCCGCCGTGATGCCTCGTCCGGGCTACGACGGCAGGATGACGATGTGGCGATGCGGCTCGACGCCCTCGGACTCCGAGGAGAGCCCCGCTGCGGCCACCTCGTCGTGGACCACCTTGCGCTCGAAGGCGGACATCGGCTCCAACGCGTGCTTGGTCCCCGTGCGCCGCACCTCGGCGATCGTCTGCCTCGCCAGCTCGACGAGCGCCGCACGCCGCTCGGCCCGGTAGCCCGCGACATCGAGCATCAGCCGGCTGCGCTCCCCCGTCTCGACCTGGACGGCCAGCCGCGTCAGCTCCTGGAGCGCCTCCAGCACGCGGCCGTCGGGACCCACGAGGCGGCGGGGGACCCGCCCCTCCTCGGAGTCGACGATGGCGACCGCGGCGCGGTCACCCTCGACGTCGACGTCGATGTCCCCGTCGAGGTCGGCGATGTCGAGCAGGGTCTCCAGGAAGTCCGCGGCCATTTCGCCCTCCCGCTCGAGCTGCTTGAGGCGGCCGGACCGCCCGACGGGCGCCCCTGCGGCACCCGCCTCCTCGACCCGCTCACCGACCTGCACACCGACCTGCTCGCCGGTCTCCCGGCTGGTCTCCTCGCTGGTCCCCTCGCTGGTCTCCTCGGCGGTTCCGGCGACTCCTGCGGTCCCGTGCAGAAGGTCTGTGCTCGCCTCCTCCGTGCCCGGTCCACGTGGCTCTGCCACGGCGACGCCGTGGCCGTCCGTGGACCCCGCGTCGAGGGTCACGTCCTCCTCGGACAGGCCGCGGTCGGGGCCGGTCTCGTCGGTCGAGATGTCGCTCATCTGTGCTCCTTCTGGAGCCGGCCGGGGTGCCGGCCGGTCACGTGGTGAGGGGTGGGCGCCACGGTGGCCGCGGGCCGGCAGCCTCAGCGCCGGCCCTTCGTCGGGGTGTTCTTGGCGCGCTTCTTGCCCTTGGGCTGGGTCCGCTGCCTGGGCTTGTCGTCCTCGACGGCCGCATCGACCACCGCGTCGCTGTTCGCGTCCGGGCCGAGGCCGGGGACGATGAGCTCCTTCATCGTCTGCCCCCGACGCTGCTTGCGCTCACGCAGCGCGCGCTCGGCGGCCGAGCCGGGCGCGGGCATGTTGCGGATGACGTAGAACTGCTGGCCCATGGTCCACAGGTTGGTCGTGAGCCAGTAGACGAGCACGCCGATGGGGAAGTTGACGCCGGAGATCGCGAAGAAGATCGGCATGAGGTAGAGCAGCACCTTCTGCTGCTTCGCGAAGGGGTTGTCGAGGACCGACTCGGGCATGTTCTTGCGCATCAGCTGGTGCTGGGTGATGAACGTCGTGGCCGACATCAGCACGATCAGCACCGCCGTGAGGATCTTGGTGTTGCTCACCGTCGAGCCGAGGAAGTGGTCAGAGAGCTTGGCGCCGAAGAGCGTCGAGCTCTCGATCGTGCTCGCGAGCTGGTTCGTGATCGGGCCGATCGCCTGGGCCTTGCCCTCGGCCTGGGCCCGCAGGTTGTTGAGCAGCTGGAAGAGGGCGAAGAAGAACGGCGACTGGATGAGGATCGGCAGGCAGCTGCTGAAGGGGTTGGTCCCCGTGCGTCGGTAGAGATCCATGATCTCGGCCTGCTGGGCCTTCTGCGACTCGGGGTCGCGCTTGCCCTTGTACCGCTTCTGGATCTTCTGCATCTCGGGCTGGATGAGCTGCATCTTGCGCGAGGAGTGGATCTGCTTGACGAAGAGTGGGATGAGCAGGAGGCGGACGACGACGGTCAGCCCGACGATCGACAGCGCCCAGGCCCAACCCGACCAGCCTCCGCGCAGCCCGAGGGTCTCGAAGAGCCAGTGCCAGGCGTACATGACCCATGCCTCACCCAGCTTGATCGGGTAGAGCAGGGTGTTGAAGAAGTCAGACACGTGCGTCCTCTGTCGTCGGGCGGGCGCCGTCGGCGCTCACCGCTGTTCGGCACTGCGAGTATGCCGGATGGTCAGGTCGTGCGTTGGGGCGTGGGGGCCTGCTCGGCCGGGGTTCGACCGCGCTGCTCCCAGGTGTCGGGCACCTCGTCGACCCCGCCGGGGTTCCACGGGTGGCACCGGCCGAGCCGTCGCAGGGCCAGCCAGCCGCCCTTGACCGGGCCGAACCGGACGAGGGCGGTCACGGCATACTGCGAGCAGGAGGGGGTGAACCGGCACGTCGGCGGCGTCAGGGGTGAGACGAAGCGCTGGTAGCCCCGCACCAGTAGCAGCAGGGGCGCGGCCAGCAGGCGGTTTGCCCGCTCACTCACAAGGTCACCCGAGCGCAGGCCTGTTCGAGCTGGCGCGCCAGGGCGACGTCGAGCTCCGCGTACGACGCGTGCGCGGCGGCCGGGTTGGCCCGCACGACGAGGTCGGTGCCGGGCTCCACCAGGTCGAGGTGGGCGGCGACGATGGCCCGCAGCCGACGCTTGGTGCGGTTGCGCACGACGGCGTTCCCGACGGACCGCGAGACGACGAACCCGGCGCGCGGCGGCAGCGCCGCCCGATCCGCGATCCGGTTGGCGTGCACGACGAGCAGGCGCCCGCCCGATCGGCGCGAGCCCGGTCCCCGCACCGCCGACGCGAAGTCTGCGCTCGCACGCAGACGGTGCCGCGCCGGCAGCACGATGCCGGCCTCAGGCCGAGAGCTCGGCGCGACCCTTGCGACGGCGGCCGGCCAGGATGGCGCGACCGGCGCGGGTGCGCATGCGCAGACGGAAGCCGTGCGTCTTGGCCCGGCGACGGTTGTTCGGCTGGAAGGTGCGCTTGCTCACGAGGGCTCCATACGGTTGCGGGCGGCAGTCCGGCGACGGACGGGCCCGAAAGGGGTGGTCTGTTGGCGGTCGTCGACCGCACTCGGCAAACCCGTGGGCCGGACCGGACGTCGAGACCATGGGTATGCGAATGGGGTCGCAGCACACGCCCCGCCCACGATACGGGAGCGCTGGAAGACCGGTCAAACCGCCTTCCCACCCGGCGTACCCCGCGCGAAACCCCTTATCCTTGCGGATGTCGGGGCCGGGACCACGCGCGACACGCCGCGCGCCGAGGCACCGTTCTCGCTCCTCGAGTTGTCACGGGCAGCAGGAGTTGTTAGTTTCGCCTTTCGGTGCGGCCACGCTGTTTGCACAGTCTGTGGACAACCCTGTGGACCACGCAGCCGGCCATCTCGGGCGCATCTCGCACGACGCGGTGGACCGAGTCGTGCACAAGCGGCCGTCGTGCACAAGCAGTCAGGGATGGGTGGGCAAGTGACGGACGGCGACGTGGACTACGGCCAGATCTGGCGGCAGACCCTCGCGACGCTCGACGCTGAAGGAATCCCGGCCCAGCATCGCGCCTTCGTGCGGCTGTGCAAGCTCGTCGGCGTGCTCGAGCAGACGGCGCTCGTCCGAGTGCCCAACCCCTACACCAAGGAAGTGCTCGAGACCCGCGTCCGGGACGAGGTCACGGAGGCGCTCGGCGCCCACCTCGGGCACGCCGTGCAGCTCGCGGTCTCGGTCGACGAGAGCCTCGAGGCCGACCTCGGGCTGCTCACCGACGAGCCGACCGGTGAGCCGGCCCTGTCCCAGGCGTCGCGGTATGCCGCCGGCCCCGACCCTTCGGTCAGCCGGTCCGTCGACCCGACGCGCAACGGTCACGTGGACGGCATACCGGCTGGGGGAGACCGGTTGCGCGACCTGGACGCCAGCGCGCCGGACCTGCACGACGCCGACTTCGACGAGCCGGCCACGTTCCTCGGCGGCGACAGCGGCCCGCTGCGGCAGCGCCCGGAGCCGTCCGCCCCCGGAGACCCGCGGCTGAACCCGAAGTACACCTTCGACACCTTCGTCATCGGCGCCAGCAACCGCTTCGCCCATGCGGCGGCCGTCGCGGTGGCCGAGGCCCCGGCCAAGGCGTACAACCCGCTCTTCATCTACGGCGGGTCGGGCCTCGGCAAGACCCACCTCCTGCACGCCATCGGCCACTACGTGCGCCAGCACCTCCCGGGCCTGGTCGTGCGCTACGTGTCCACGGAGCACTTCCTCAACGACTTCA
>NZ_DASSMH010000098.1:0-2640 GCF_035688975.1 Intrasporangium sp.
GAAGCGGGCAGTGACGAAGCGGGCAGTGACACGGAAAGGACAGTGACATGGCCACAGCAGCCTTGATCACGTGGATCATCACGGCGGGGTTCGGCTTTTTCATGCTGAGCACGTGGCTCTCCCATGGCGGCGCCAGAGCCGGTAGCGGTGCCGGGAACGCAGGTGCGGCAACGCACTTCCCGCCGGCAGCCGTGTTCGCCCACGCGCTGCTCGCGGCCGCGGGCCTCGTCGTGTGGATCATCTACCTCCTGGGCAACAGCCGCACGCTGGCGTGGGTGGCCTTCGCCGACCTGGTCGTCGTCGCCGGCATCGGCGACGTGCTCGTCCTGCGCTGGCGCAAGGACCGCGTCGGCGCCCCGCCGGCCGCAGGCGTGCGGACCGGCCGACGAGGGGCCGAGGGGTCGGCGGACTCGACCTCCCGGGGGACGTCGGGGGTGGCGTTGGCCGAGCAACGCATCCCCACCGCGGCGGTCGTCGCGCACGGCATCTTCGCCGTCACGACGGTCGTGCTCGTCCTGGTGACCGCCCTTCGGGCGGGGAGCGGCTGAGCCGCGGGATCAGCGGTTGCGACGCGGCCTGATCCGGGCGTTGGGCAGGGCGGGCGCCGGCAGCCGTCGCACGGCGCCGCCGTAGCCCTCTACCCGCCCGAACCGGTCCGACTCCGCCTGCCAGGCCTCGCGGAAGGCGACGATCTCCTCGTGGCTGCGCCCGACGAAGTTCCACCACATGACGATGTCCTCCTCGAAGGGCGCGCCTCCGAGGAGGAGCAGTCGAGACGGACCGTCCGCCTGGTTGGCCAGGGTCAGCGTCGGCGTGCCGGCCGGCACGTAGCCGAGCTGGGCCGGCTCGAGCCGCGTGCCGGTCAGGGTGACGGCGCCCTCGTCGACGAGGACGCCGTGCTCGAACCCGGGGTCGACGTCGAGGCGCAGCACGGCTCCGGCGTCGAGGACGATCTCCGCCCCGAGCAGCGGGCTGAACGTCGCGACCGGCGACGTGCTGCCCTGGAGGCTGCCGAGGAAGACGCGGCTCACCGCGCCGTCTCCGCGGACCGGTTCGGGGACGTGGTGCTGGAACCCGCGCCCGGCGTCCCGGTGGGCGCCCGGCAGGGCCACCCAGAGCTGCACCCCGTGCAGCACGCGCGTGTCCGGCGTGGAGACCTCGGAGTGGCAGATGCCATGGCCACCGGTCATGAGGTTGAGCTCCCCCGGCCGGACCCTGGCGTGGACGCCGTGGCTGTCGCGGTGCTCGATCTCGCCGCTGAAGAGCCAGCTGACGGTCTGCAGCCCCGTGTGGGGATGGGGGGCGACGTCCATCCCGCCCGTCACCGAAACGTCGTCGGGGCCATAGTGGTCGGCGAAGCACCAGGCCCCGATGAGGGACCGGGCCCGCTGCGGCAGCGTGCGGCGCACGGTCATCGCGCGCGGGCCACCGAGCGGCACGTCCCGGGCGGTGAGGACCTGGACGGCGGACGCCCCGTCCGCGGCGTCCGCCTCGGCCGGGCCGCACCACTGCTCAACGGGGTTGGCCTCGGGGTTCGTCATCGGCCGTGATCCTTCCCGTGCGGGACCTGCCCTAGCATCGGACCATGCTAGAGCGGCACGGACCAGCCACCGCGGACGGGACCTCGCGTGGCCAGTGAGGGCGGCGGCGCGGAGGCGCCCGTCGTCGTCCGGGACGACCGGGCGCAGTCGCGCTACGAGGTGTATGCCGGTGACGACCTCGCGGGGTTCCTGCAGTACGAGCTCGGCTCGGGCCGAATCGCCTTGGTGCACACGGAGGTGAAGCCGGCCTACGGCGGCCGAGGGCTCGCCGCGCGGGTGGTCACCGAGGCGCTCGACGACGCCCGGGCCCGCGCTCTGGCGGTCCTGCCGTTCTGCCCCTACGTCCGGCGCTTCCTCTCCACGCACCGCGACTACGTCGACCTCGTGCCCGAGCCGCGCCGGAAGGCGTTCGGCCTGTAGCCCGACGTGGCTCCGAGCGTGGTCCAATCCGATCCGGTGGCGGCGCCGAACCCCCCGTGGAGATGGTCACCCGACCCCGCCCGGCGTGCCTCGACACCGGACGGTCGTCTCCTCGTCAAGGAGGAAGCACCATGCGCATGACATCCACCCGTATCGCCGGCGCCACCCTGGCCACGGCTGCCGCCATGGCGCTCAGCGTCGGGCCCGCCTTCGCGGCGGACGGCGCCGTGAACGCGAACCTGAGACCCGTCGCCGGAAACGGTGTCAACGGCAGCGGCACCGCGATGGTCGACGTGAGCGGCACCACCATCACGGTCACCATGGCCGCGAACGGCCTGCTGCCCGACCAGCCGCACGCGGCCCACATCCACTTCGGCGCGGACGCCCGCCACGAGTGCCCCGTGCTGTCCGACGACGCGAACGGCGACGGCCACCTCACCACCAGCGAGGGGGCGCCGGCATACGGCCCCGTCGTCGTCTCCCTGACCAAGAGCGGTGACACGAGCCCGAAGAGCGGCCTCGCGGTCGACCGCTTCGACACCGCGCCCGGGGGCAACCTGTCCTACGAGCGGGGCAGCATCACCGTCTCCTCCGAGGTCGCCTCGGCGATCGCGGACGGCCAGGCCGTCGTCGTCGTCCACGGCGTCGACTACGACAAGGACGGCAAGTACGGCGGCTC
>NZ_DASSMH010000099.1:0-9604 GCF_035688975.1 Intrasporangium sp.
GCACGGCAGCGGCGGTGAAGGCGCGCATCAGCCCCTCCTCGCGATGCGGGCGCCGAGGGCGACGCCGGCCAGGGCGAGCAGGCCGCCGAGCGCGACCCCGGCCGCGAACCCGGCCGTCTCGAGCGGGGCTCCGCGCCGCCAGGGCGGGGCTTGCCCCCGCCCGGGCGAGGCCGACCCGGCATACGTGCGTGGCGTCCTCTGCGGCTCGACGGCTCCCGACGTGGCGCCGTCGACCGACTCGGCCCCCACCGCCTCGGCGGGGCGGGGCCCGGCGATGTCGGCGTCGACCGCGGTGAAGAACTGGTCCGCCAGCTTGCGCGTCACGCCTGCGAGCATCCGCTGGCCCACCCCGCCGACGGGTCCGCCGACGGCCGCGTCGGCGTCGTAGGTCAGCTGTGTGCCACCGTCCGGGGCCGCCGCGAGCCGGACCGCGACGTCGGCCTCGACGGTGCCCGGCGCGCCGGCGCCCGCGGCCTTGAGGCGCAGGGCCGTGAGCGGCTGCGGGTCGAGCAGCCGCACGGTGCCGTCGTAGGTGCCCCGGATCGCCGCGACGCCGGCGGTGACCCGCATCGCGTAGCTGTCCGGCCCGGTCTCGGTGAGCGACTCGCAGCCGGGAAGGCAGCGCGCGAGGACGGCCGGGTCGTGGATGGCCTCCCACACCTGTCGCGGTGAGGCCGAGAGGGTCGCGGTGCCGGTGATCTTCATGTGCTCTCCTTGGCGGGCCGGTGCAGCGAGGGCAGCTCTCCGGCCTCGTGGCGGCGCCGCAGCTCCCAGAGCGCGGCCGGCGAGATGGGCATCGAGGTGATCGGGAAGCCCTCGGCGTCCGAGATGGCCGACGCGATGACCGCGGACACCGGGATCGTGCCCGCCTCGCCGGCGCCCTTGATGCCCAGTGGATTCAGCGGTGAGGGGGTCTCCAGGTGGTCTGTCTCGACAGCGGGCACCTCCGAGGCATAGGGCATGAGGAAGTCCATGAAGGAGGCGTTGACCAGCTGCCCCGCCTCGTCGTAGACCATCCGCTCGTAGAGTGCTCCGCCGACGCCCTGGGCCACCCCGCCGTGTATCTGGCCCTCGACGATCATCGGGTTGACCATCGGGCCGCAGTCATGGACGACGCAGTAGCGCAGGATGCGGATCTCGGCGGTGACCGGGTCCGTCTCGACGACCGCGGCGTGCATGCCGTTGGCGAAGGTGGCCTGCGTCGGGGAGTAGAAGTCCTTGCCCTCGAGCCCCGGCTCCTCGTCGTCCGCGACCGGCGGCTTGTCGGGGTCGAAGGTGCCGGCGAACTGCGTCGCGGCCTTGGTCGCCTCGTCGAAGGCGTAGCGCAGCGGGTTGGACAGCACGGCCACCGTGCCGAGCGAGAGGGACGTGCCGGGAGCGCCCTTGACCTCGACGACGCCGTCGACGATGTCGAGGTCCCCGGGCGAGACCTCGAGCGCCTCGGCGGCGATGCGCAGCGCCTTGGCCCGGACGTTGCGGGCCGCGAGGGCGATGGCGTTGCCGCTCATGACCGCGGCGCGGCTGGCGAAGGTGCCGACGGCATACGCCATGCGCCGGGTGTCGCCCGTCGTCACGTGCACGTCCTCCAGGCGCACCCCGAGCTCTTGGGCGACGATCTGCGCGAACACCGTCTCGTGCCCCTGCCCCTGGGACGTGAGGCCGGTGGACACGTTGACCCGACCCGACGTCTCGATGGTGATGTGGCCGCCCTCGTAGGGACCGACCCCGGTGCCCTCGACGTAGCAGCCGATGCCGAGCCCCACCCGGCGCCCCTGCGCCTCGGCGTCCGAGCGGTAGGCCGCGAAGTCGTCCCACCCGACGAGCGCCTTGAGCTTGGCGAGCGTCGCGGGGAAGTCGCCGGAGTCGTAGCGCAGGGGCCGGCCGTCCTGGAAGAGCAGCCCGTGGTCGTAGGGCATCTCCTCGGGCCCGATGAAGTTGCGGGCTCGCACCTCGGCCCGGTCGAGGCCGAGCCGGTCGGCGATGGCGTCCATGGTGCGCTCCATGGCGAAGCAGCCCTGTGGCCGGCCGGCGCCGCGATAGGGCGTGACGATCACCGTGTTGGTGTAGAGCGACCAGAACTCGCACCGGTAGGCGCCGGGCTTGTAGGGGCCGAGCAGCTGGGTCGAGGTGATGATCGGCACGATGATGCCGTATGGCGTGTAGGCGCCGGTGTCGTGCCAGAACCGCACGTCGAGCCCGAGCAGGTGGCCCTCGTCGTCGAAGCCGACCGTCACGTGCTGCACCTGGCCCCGCTCGTGCGCCGAGGAGACGAAGTGCTCCCGGCGGTCCTCGACCCACTTGACCGCCCGGCCGAGCCGCCGTGCGGCCCATGGCACGAGCACCTCCTCCGGCCACGGGTGCATGATCTTGACGCCGAAGCCGCCACCGACGTCGGGCGCGATGCACTCGACCTTGGCCAGGGGCAGGCCGAGCTTGGCGGCGACAGCGGCCCGCACGCCGGTCGCGGTCTGCGTCGAGGAGTACATCCTCAGCTCGCCGCGTTCGGCGTCCCACGAGGCGTAGACCCCACGTCCCTCCAGCGGCGTGCTGGCGCTGCGCTCGATGCCGAGGTCGAGCTCGAGCGTGTGGGGGGCCGCGGCGAGCGCCGCGTCGACGTCGCCGACCTCCTGCAGCAGGTGTGCGGCGACGTTGCCGGGCACGTCGTCGTGCACGAGATACGCCCCGGCCCGGGCGTTGTCGATGCCCACGACGACGGGCAGGGCCTCGTAGGTCACCGTGATCCGCTCGCACGCGTCCTCGGCGACGTAGCGGTCGGTGGCGACGACCATGACGACCGGCTCGCCGACGTGCCTGACCTCGTCACGGGCGAGGGCGTAGCCGGTGCGGCCGTGGGTGAGGCTCGGATGCGGGATGAGCAGCGGCAGGCGCTCGCCGACGCCGCCCCCGAGGTCGTCGTGCGTGTAGATCGCGACGACCCCCGCGACGTCGACGGCATCGTCGGCGTCGACGTCGATGATGCGGGCGTGCGCGTGGGGGCTGCGGACGAACGCCGCCGCGAGCGCCCCCTGCCCGAGGTCGTCGAGATAGCGGCCGGCCCCGGTGACGAGCCGGGGGTCCTCCACCCGCCGGATCGGCGCACCGAACAGCCTTGTCGTCATGGCCGCCTCCCGGCCGTGTCGCCGGCCGTGTCGCCGGCCGCGTCGGCGACGGCCGACGCCTCGCCGGACCCCGTCTGCCGCTCGGCCCGGATCTCGGCCGCCCGGAGCACGCTGCGCACGATGTTCTGGTAGCCCGTGCAGCGGCACAGGTTGCCCGAGAGGGCCTCTCGCGCCTCCTCCGCCGTGGGAGCCGGGTGCTCCTCGAGGAAGGCCGTGACCGTGACGAGGAAGCCCGGCGTGCAGTAGCCGCACTGCAACCCGTGGCACTCGGTGAAGGCCTGCTGGGCGGGGTTCATCGACCGGCCGTCCGCCGCCGCACGGGCGTCCGGTGCCGAGCACAGCCCCTCGACGGTGGTCACCTCGTGGCCCTCGGCGGTCACGGCGAACATCAGGCAGGAGCGCACCGGCTGCCCGTCGAGCAGGACCGTGCACGCGCCGCACACGCCGTGCTCGCACCCGACGTGGGTGCCGGTGAGGGTGAGGTCGTGCCGCAGGAAGTCCGAGAGCAGCCGGCGCGCCGGCACGGTCGCGGTCCGCCGTATGCCGTTGACCGTGACCGTGACGTCGTGCAGTTGCTCCCTCATGCCATCGCCCTCGCCGCCTGCGCCGCCGCCGTCGCCCGGTCCGCTGCCTCGCCGAACGCCCGCCGGGACAGCTCGCCGACGAGCATCCGGCGGTAGTCGGCGCTGGCATGGATGTCGCCCTCGGGCGCGACGAAGGCCCGCACCGCCTCGGCGGCTGCCGTCCAGTCCGCAGCCACCGGCGGGACACGGCCGACGACGGGCCCGACGTCGAGGACAGCCGGCGCGTCGGTCACCGACACGAAGGACGCCCGCGCCGCCACGATGACGCCGTCGCGGACGGTGACGGCGGCCGCCACGCCGGCGACCGCGTAGTCGCCGCGCCGCCGGGAGGACTCGAGGAAGGCCGTGCCCGTGCCGGCCGGGAGGCGGCCGAAGCGGACCGCCGTGACGAGCTCGTCCGGCGCCAGGGCCGTCTCCAGCGGGCCGCGGAAGAAACCGGCCGCCGGGATCTCGCGCGGCCCACGGGGACCGACAGCCTCGATGACGCCCTCGGTCAGGGCGAGGACCGCGGGCAGCTCGCCGGCCGGGTCGGCATGCGCCACCGAGCCCACGGTCGTGCCCCGGTTGCGGATGGCAGGGTGGGCGACGTGGACGAGCGCCTGGCGCAGGAGGGGGAGGGCGGCATACGCCTCGTCCGAGCGCTCCAGCCCGGCGTGCCGCACGAGGGCACCGACCCGGACCGCCTCGCCGCCCACGTCGATCGTGTCGAGGCCCGCCACGCGGTTGACGTCGACGAGGTGGCCCGGGCGGGCCAGCCGCATGTTGAGGATGGGGATGAGGCTCTGGCCGCCCGCGAGCACCTTGCCGTCGTGCCCGACCTCGGTCAGGACCGCCACCGCCTCGGCCACCGAGCGGGGCGCGTGGTAGGCGAACGGGGCGGGCTTCACCGGACTGGTTCCTGCGGCCGGCTCAGCCCCGCGGGACGCGGGGCCCGCCCTCCGTGCGCACGTCGGGGCCGCCCGGCTCCTCCTGGTAGAGGTCGTCGATGCCGTCCTCGTCGCCGTAGTGCGCGTCGCCGAGGGCGATCAGGGTGCCGTCGGCGCGGGCGCGCAGGTCGGCCGGCGCGAGGGCGCGGGCCACGTGGAAGGCGCCGACGGCGACGATGGTGCCGAGCGCGATGCCGCCGAGGGAGAAGTCCTTGGTGAAGGCGAGCGAGACGTTGCCGATGCCGATGACGATGCCCGCCGCGACGGGGACGAGGTTGATCGGGTTGCCGAAGTCGACGCCGTTCTCCTTCCAGATCTTCGCGCCGAGCAGCCCGATCATGCCGTAGAGCACGACGGTGATGCCGCCGAGCACGCCGCCCGGCACGGAGGACACGAGCGCGCCGAACTTCGGGGACAGGCCGAAGACGACGGCGACGACCGCGGCGACGTAGTAGGCGGCCGTCGAGTAGACGCGCGTCGCCGCCATGACGCCGATGTTCTCGGCATACGTCGTCGTGGGGGAGCCGCCCACCGACGAGGCGAGCGCGGTGCCGACCCCGTCGGCCGCGATGGCCCGGCCCATGTAGGGGTCGAGGTCGGTCTTCGTCATCTCCGCGACCGCCTTGACGTGGCCGGTGTTCTCCGCGATGAGGGCGATGACGGCCGGCAGCACGAGGAGGATCGCCGCCACCGAGAAGGAGGGGGCGTGCAGGCCGACGAGGGGCTTGCCGTCGGCGCCGAGCGTGCCGGTCGACGGCGGGAAGCCGAACCACGGCGACGCGTTCACGCTGTCGAAGCTCGTGCGGAAGTGGGTCGTCACCTTGCCGGCCCCCGCGTCGAACGACGTGATCTGGCCGAACACCCTGTCGAAGACCCACGAGAGCACGTAGCCGAAGACGAGGGCGAGGAAGACCGCGATGCGCGAGACGAAGCCCCGGAACGCGACGGCGCACACGATGGTGAAGGCCATGACGAGCAGGGCCACCCACTGGTCCTGGGGCCAGTAGATGTTCGCCACGACCGGGGCGAGGTTGAAGCCGATGAGCATCACGACGGCGCCGGTGACGACGGGCGGCAGCGCCTTGTGCAGCACCGACGAGCCGAGGAAGTGGATCGCCACGCCCACGAGCGCGAGGACGACGCCCGCGACGAGGATCGCACCGGTGACCTGCTGCGACGTGCCGCCCTGGGCGCGGATGGCGGCGACCGCGCCGACGAAGCTGGCCGACGTGCCGAGGTAGCTCGGCACCCGCCCCTGGACGATGAGCAGGAAGCAGATGGTCGCGAGGCCGCTCATCATGATGGCGAGCTGGGCGTTGAGGCCCATGATCAGGGGGAAGACGAACGTCGCACCGAACATCGCGACGACGTGCTGCGCCCCGAGGCCGACGGTCCGGCCCCACGAGAGCCGCTCGTCGGGCGCGACGACGTCGTCGGGGCCCATGGTGTGACCGTCCCCGTGCAGTTTCCAACCCAAGGCCATGCCAGCTCCTTCTCCGCGGCCACGCCACCGGAGTGGGCATGGCTCGCCGTGCAGGCGATGAGGCGAAAGTAGCGCCGGCACGGGGGCCGGCGTTCGGCAATAGTTGATATCCGCCCCCGCGTGTCGTCTGCCACGTGTGACGTATGCCGTCCCGGAGCCCCCTTCGCGCGCCCTGGGGTCGGGCAGCTCCTCGCGAGGCGCCTCCGTCAGCGAGGACCCACGGGGCATCCCCGGCGACAGCCGTGAGGAGTGCCGGACCAGCCCTTGGCACGCAGCACGGTCGCCACGTCGACGGCGAGCGCGCACCCCGCCGGGACCAGGTCCACCCAGTAGCAGCGCAGCGTCGTCCTGCCGCCGACCGTGGCGGCCCGGTCCCGCTGGCCGTCGCGCTGCACCGCCCCCCAGCCGTCGTGCCCCAGCCGGCCGTCGATCTCGACGACGACGCCCCACTCCTCGTATTCCCGGTCCCGCCGGCGGCCGCCCGCCATCGGCGTCTGCGAGCGGCCGGGGGGCAGGCCGTGCGCGCGCTCGACGTCGCGGACGTATCGGACCTCGGCCGGGCTCTCGGCGCCCGACTCGACGTCGTGCAGCACCTCGAGGAGCAGCGAGCGGTGCCCCTGACGCGGCCGTTGCTCGAGAGCTCGCGCGAGGCGGTCCATCGAGGTGATGCGCAGGTCGATCGCCTTGGCTGCCAGGGCGATGGCCTGGTCGAGGGGCCGACCGAGCGCCAGGTCGAGCACGGTGTCCTCGGCCGTGGTCCGGTGCGGCCACCCGTGGGGGTCGATGCGTGCGGATGCGTGACGGCTGCGCCGGACCTGCACTCCGTCGACGGCCACGACCCGCCGCGACGCGGGGACGACGACCTCGATCGGGTGCGGTGCCTGGCGCACGAGGCTCCAGACGTGGGCCGCGCTGAGGTGGCTGAGGGCGGCGCCCGGGCCGGCGTGCAGGAGCGCGGCCACGGCCCGCATCTCCCAGTCGTCCCGGCCCGGCCGGGTCAGGTAGACACCGGGATGCAGCCGCAGCCACCTGCCGGTCGCGAGGTGGCACTCGATGGTCTTGCCGCTCAGGCCCGCCGCGAGCGCCTGCGCCCGGCTCACGACTCCGCCCTGGCCGTTGACGCGAGCGGCGAAGAGCGGGTCCACCCAGGCATCGTGGGTCTTCGGGCGAGCCGCCCGCTGGGGTCATCCACAGGCCCCGCGCGGATGGCACGGCCTGGCGACCCGCAGGCTCAGATGCCGCGCATGGCGTGCACCTTGAGCGCCAGCGCGAGGGTGAGCCGCAGCTCGGGGTCGTCGGTGAACGGCCCGAGCAGCTTCTCGAGCTTGGTGATCCGGTAGCGCAGCGTGTTGTAGTGGAAGAAGAGCAGCCGGGCCGTCTCGGCGACGTTGAGGTTGGTGTCGAGCAGGATGCGCAGGGTCTGGCGCAGGTCGGCGTTCTCCGGGGAGCCGTCGGTCGCGAGGTCGCCGAGCGCGTCCTCGACGAAGCGTCGCAGCTGTGCCTTGTCGGGGACGAGCGCGAGCAGGCGGTAGATCCCGAGGCCGTCGACGTGGGTGAGCGCTCCGTCGCCGTGCAGCTGGCGGCCGACGCTGACCGCGCCCCGCGCCTCCTCGTAGGCGCGCGGCAGCTCGGCCACGGATGTCACCGGCCGGGAGACGCCGGTCGAGAAGCTGCGCCGGCCGCCTCCGCCGTCGCCCCGGACGACCCGCACGAGGTCGGTGACGGGACGCATGACCCGCTCGGTGTCGGCATCCGCGGGCACCCCGAGGAGGGCGACCACCTCGCGGCTGAAGCCCATGACCGGCGCGTGGGGGTCGCGCATGGCGACCGCATGCGTCCACGCCCTCGCGAACCGCTGCTGGAGGAAGCGCACCTCGTCGGCGGACCGCGTGGTGCGCTCGTCGTCCTCGTCGGTGACGGCGACGACGACCGCGAGCGGCCGGCGGATGTCCCAGCCGAGGGAGCTGGCATGGGCGATGGCCTCGTCGGCGTGGCCGGCCCGCCCGACCAGTGCGTCGCGCAGGAACTCCGCGCGGTACTTGCTCTCGACGGCGGAGACCGCCTGCTCCTTGGTGATGGCGAGCGCAGCGACGGTGGCGGCGCGCTCGAGCAGCCGCACGTCGTCGCGGGTCAGCGGCCGCGTGCTGCAGGACGCGAAGAGGACGCCATGGTCCAGTGAGCCGGCGAGGATGCGGACCACGGCGCGGTGCGCCGCCGGACCGTGCTGCGGCCGTATGCCGACCGGCTCGCTCTCCGTGAGGAGCCGGCCGGTGCGGTCGAAGCAGTCCAGGGACTCGGCGGCCGCGAGCTCGGCCTGTGAACCGGCTCGGGCGAGGACTCGGCCGTCGGACGTCGTGACCATGGCCGCCCCCCCGAGGAAGCCCACGAGCTGGTGGCACAGGTCCTCCAGGGAGCCGCCGGCCAGGACGATCTGCACGAGGGCGTGGTCGGCGTCCTCGACGCGCTGCAGGATGGCCGTCTGGTGCTCGAGCACCGCCTCGAGGACGTCGGTGTTGAAGCGGTCGAGCCGGCCGGGCGGCAGGAGCAGCAGCGGCAGGGCCGCCGCGGCGGCCGCCGCTCGCACACGCTCGGCGAGCACCTCGTCGGCGCCGGCCACCACGAGGCCACCCGCTCCAGCGCCTGCCAGCCGGTGGACGACGTCCGGGTCCGCGTCGAGCTGCGGCCGGAGCACGTCGGCCTCGGCGAGGAGCAGGTCGTGGGTGGGAGCCGCGGCGTGGCCCAGCCACGCCCCGAGCGACGTCGTGCGGTGCACGACCGTGTCCAGCCGGTCCGGGTGGACGTGCGCCTGCCCGTCCTGGCCCACCGCCAGCGCCGCGACCAGCCGCATCGGGATGCCCACGACGGCGACGTCACTGGCGCCACCAGATGGCAAGTCACCGGCACCTGCCGTGCCATCGTTGGCAACTTTCACCATGCAGCGAGCCTAGCCGCCGTGGGTAGCGTTCCTCTCCACCCACCGACCGAGCCGCCGCCAGGAGGGACCGTGCCCGCAGCGCCCTGCGCGTGGCCGGCCGCCGTGTCGCCCATGGGCGACGCCCTGCTCGCCGGGCCCGCCGCCGAGGCCCGGGTGCTGGCCGCCTTTCCCGCGGTGCTCTACCTCCAGCTGGGCCGCCACGAGGACGTGCTCCCCGTGCTCGCCGCCGACGCCCTGCGCCTCCCCACGGGGATGTGCCTGGCCCGCCGAGCCGCCGAGATCTGCTGGGGCGTGAGCGCCGGTGACGTCGTGCAGGTGGGCGCCGGACGGGTGCGGCTGCCGCAGGCCGACGTCGTCGCCGTGCGCCGCCTGCGCCCGGAGCGGGTGGCCGGCACCGGCTCGACGCCGGTGGCTGCGATGGTGCGCGCGGCTGCCTCGATCTGCAACCTGCGGCTGCACGCCCCGCTGCGCGCGGACTGCGCCGACCTCACCCGGGCCGCTCTCGCCGGCCGGCCCGTGCACCACCAGGTCGCCCGGCTCGTCGGCGCGGGACCGGG
>NZ_DASSMH010000100.1:0-5886 GCF_035688975.1 Intrasporangium sp.
GGACGCTGCCGGCGACGCGCGGTGACGTGCGACCGGAAGGGCCGTCCGTCGGGGTCTACCGTCGGGGGATGGACGAGCCCTTCGAGGTGCGGCCGCTCACCCCGGCGACGTGGGCCGACCTGGAGGCCCTCTTCGGCCTCCCCGGCGGGTCGATCGTGCGGGGATGCTGGTGCATGTACTACCGCAAGCGCGGCAAGGTCCTCGTCGGCGCGGCGGCGGCGAGCAGCAACCGGGACGCTCTGCACGACCTCGTGAGCGCCGGCCGGGAGCCCGGGCTCGTGGGGTACCTCGACGGCGAGCCGGCCGGCTGGATCAGCCTCGGGCCGCGCGAGGACTACGCCAAGCTGCAGCGGTCACCGGTGATGAAGCCGGTCGACGACGCGCCCGTGTGGTCGATCGTCTGCACCTACGTGGCCAGGCGGTATCGGGGACGCGGCGTGCAGCACCGGCTCCTCGCAGGGGCGATCGCCCACGCCCGCTCCCGCGGGGCGCGGACACTCGAGGCATACCCGGTCGACAAGCCACAGCGCAGCCACGACGACTTCATGTTCTTCGGCTCGCGCAGCCTCTACGAGCGGGCCGGCTTCACGGAGGTGGTCCGCCGCTCGCCGACGCGGGTCGTCATGCGGCTCGAGCTCGCCTGACGCGCCCGACCTGCAGCGCCTGGAAGGCCCGGGCCGTGGGCCCCCCGGCAGGCGCAGGGCTGCCATCATGGCCGGAGCACCGACGGCTGCGGCGGCGGCCCGAGCGCACGAGCGATGCGAAAGGCGAAACCCATGACCCCTCCAGACCAGGTCGTCGACGCCGCTGCGCACGTCGCCGAGGAGATCGCGCAGCTCGCCCAGGACGGCGGCGCCACGGTCGCGGTGGCGGAGTCGCTCACCGGCGGCAAGATCTCCTGCCACCTGGGCGCTGCCCCGTCGTCCGCCACGTGGTTCCGGGGCGCGGTGGTGGCCTACAGCAAGGAGGTCAAGTTCGCCGTGCTCCAGGTCCCACCGGGCCCGGTGGTCACCAAGGAGTGCGCGGCCGCGATGGCGGGCGGGGTGGCCGACCTGCTCGGGGCCGACGCCGCGGTGGCGGTCACCGGCGTCGGCGGCCCCGACGACGAGGAGGGGCAGCCGGCCGGCACGGTGTGGTTCGGCGTCGTCGCGGGCGGCTCCGTCACCACGGAGCAGCGGCAGTTCGACGGCGACCCGCAGGAGGTCCTCGAGGCGACCACGCTCCACGCGCTCCGGCTGCTCCGGCGAGGCCTGCAGCAGGTCCGCTGAGCGCGGGACGGGGCCGAGAAACGGCCCTCGCTCCCGAAGCGGGGGAACGAGGGCCGTGCTGGTGTCGAGGGGGGGACTTGAACCCCCACGCCCGTTAAGGGCACTAGCACCTCAAGCTAGCGCGTCTGCCATTCCGCCACCCCGACAAGGTGATGAGCAGGGGCTCTAAGGGAGCTCCCCGCGGCGAGCAGAAACGTTAGCACGGGGCTCGGACAAAACACGAACCCGGCGGACCGGCCGGCTCGGGGGCACCTCACTAGGGTGACGGCATGACCGCGACGCCCCAGACCGGCTCGACCAGCCCCGAGGACGAGGTCGTCCGGATCTGCTCCGAGCTGATCCGCATCGACTCCACCAACTACGGCGACGGCACCGGCCCGGGGGAGCGCGCGGCCGCCGAGTACGTCGTGGGCCAGCTCGAGGACGTGGGCCTCGCGCCCACCCTCCTCGAGAGCCGGCCGGGGCGGGCCACCGTGGTCGTGCGCCTCGAGGGCGAGGACCCGGCGCGGCCGGGGCTCGCCGTGCACGGCCACCTCGACGTGGTGCCTGCCAACGCGGCGGACTGGCAGGCGGACCCCTTCGGCGGTGAGGAGCGGGACGGCTGCGTGTGGGGTCGCGGCGCCGTGGACATGAAGGACATGGACGCGATGATCCTCGCGGGGCTGCGGCACTTCGCCCGCACTGGCACCAAGCCGGCCCGCACGACGACGTTCGCCTTCTTCGCCGACGAGGAGGCAGGGGGCGCCCTGGGCAGCCACTGGCTCGTCGACGAGCACCCCGAGCTCCTCGAGGGCGTCACCGAGGCGGTGAGCGAGGTCGGCGGCTACAGCGTGACTCTGCCGAGCCCGCAGGGGCCGCGTCGCGCGTACCTGCTCCAGACCGCCGAGAAGGGCATTGCGTGGCTGCGCCTGCGCGCCCACGGCCGCGCGGGCCATGGCTCGGTGCCCAACGACGACAACGCGATCGTGCGGCTCGCGGCCGCCGTCGGCCGGATCGCCGCGCACGAGTGGCCGCGCGAGTACATCGCCTCGGTCCGCCAGCTCCTCGACGGGCTGAGCGCGCTGAGCGGCATACCGTATGCCGCCGACGTCGAGCCGCTCCTCGCCGGGCTCGGCGGGGCGGCGGGCTTCGTTCGCGGCACCCTGCGCGACACGGCCAACGTGACGATGCTCGAGTCCGGCTACAAGCACAACGTCATCCCGCAGACCGCGACCGCGGCCGTGGACTGCCGCTTCCTGCCCGGCCACGAGGACACCCTCATGGAGACGATCCGCGAGCTGGCCGGGGAGCACGTCGACGTCGAGGTCGTGCACCGCGACGTCGCGCTGGAGGCGCCCTTCGACGGGGACCTCGTCGAGGCGATGAAGCAGAGCCTGCTGCGCGAGGATCCCGACGCGGCCGTGCTGCCCTACTGCCTCTCCGGCGGCACCGACAACAAGGCGCTCAGCCGGCTGGGGATCACCGGCTACGGCTTCGCGCCCCTGCGGCTGCCGGCAGAGCTCGACTTCGCCCCGATGTTCCACGGCATCGACGAGCGGGTGCCGGTGGACGCGCTGCGTTTCGGCGCCCGGGTGCTGACCGACTTCCTGACCCGCTGCTGAGGTCAGGCGGTGCGCTGCACCCGCATGACCTTGCGCCGCAGCCACATGCGCCGGATGCCGCTCACGTAGGCCACGGTGCGCGCGAGCTCCCACCGGCCGTACTCCGCGTGCTCAGCGACGGCCTGACGCGCCTCGGCCCGGCTCGTGGCGGGGCCGAAGGTCAGGACGCGGTACTCGTACTCGGTCATCGCCGACATTGTGGCACCGGTGCCGCCGCGTCGACCGGTGGATCGACCGGACCCGCCGGACGGGACGCCGCCGGGAGGCGTGCCGAGCACGTCCGCACAGGGCCCCGACCTTTTGTCCCCGCCAGGAGTTTCCAGCCGCACCGGCGTCGACTACGGTCGAAGCATGACCGTGGACCCGCGCGCCGCCCTCGAAACGCTCGTCGCCGCTTTCGAGCGTCACCTCGAAGCCGCCGCGTCGAGCCGTGACCCCGACCACCCCATGGTCGTCGCCGCCGCGCAGGACCTGGCCGAGGCCTTCGACGACTACGACGAGGCGCTCTACGAGTCGACCGAGGTCGCCACCCCCCTCGCCATCTACGGCGAGGACCTTGAGGACCAGGACGACGAGGGCGACGAGGGCGTCTACGCCGGCCTGGACGCGGACGAGTACGACGAGGACGACGAGGACGACAGCGACGACGAGGACGACGAGGACTTCGACGAGGACGACGACGAGGACCACGGAGCGCCGCGCGGCGCGCGGGTCTGACACCCGGCAGCGCCGGAGGGCTCGTCCCGGGCGCGCACCCGTCCGGCCGGTAGCCTCCCCGCATGGCATCGCGTCTGAGACTGGGGCTCAACCTCGGCTACTGGGGCAACGGCACGGGGGCGGAGCACGTCGCCCTCGCGCAGGAGGCCGACCGGCTGGGCTATGACAGCGTGTGGGCGGCCGAGGCCTACGGGTCGGACAGCCCCAGCGTGCTCGCCTGGGTCGGGGCCCGCACGGAGCGGATCGCCCTCGGGTCGGCGGTCATGCAGATCCCCGGACGGACGCCGGCCATGACCGCCATGACGGCGGCGACGATCGACACCCTGTCCGGGGGGCGGTTCCGGCTCGGCCTCGGGGTGTCCGGGCCCCAGGTGAGCGAAGGGTGGCACGGCGTCCGCTTCGCCAGCCCGCTCGGCCGCACCCGCGAGTACGTCGACATCGTGCGGATGGCGCTGCGCCGGGAGACCGTCCGGTATGACGGGACGTTCTGGACGCTGCCGCTGCCCGACGGACCCGGCAAGGCGCTGAAGATGACGATCCGTCCGGTGCAGGACGAGGTGCCGGTCTACCTGGCCGCCGTGGGCCCCCGCAACGTCGAGCTCGCCGGCGAGATCGCCGACGGATGGCTCGCGATCTTCTTCAGCCCCGAGCATTCCGGCGAGCTGCTGTCCGCCCTCGCCACCGGGCGGGAGCGGGCGGGGCGTGGGGCGCCGGGCGCGGCCCTCGACGGGTTCGACGTCGTCCCGTCGGTCCCGGTCGTGGTGGCTGACGACGTGGAGGCCGCCGCTGACCGGCTGCGGGCCTACTGCGCGCTCTACCTCGGCGGCATGGGGTCACGGGAGCGCAACTTCTACAACGACCTCGCGGTTCGCATGGGCTTCGCGGAGGCGGCCGGCCGCGTCCAGGAGCTCTTTCTGGCCGGCCGGCACCGGGAGGCCGCGGCCGCGGTGCCGTTCGAGTTCATCGACGAGACGGCGCTGGTCGGGCCTGAGGCGCGGATCGCCGAGCGGGTGGGCCGGTATGCCGCGGCCGGGGTGACGACCCTCGCCGTCACGCCGTATGCCGCCGACCTTGCGGGCAGCCTCGAGACCGTGCGGACCATGGCCCGGATGCTCGGGGGCAGTTGAGCGCCCAGCCGGGATGCGGCCGGTTCCCAGCGGGGTCCCACGGTAGGCTGCCACCCTGTCGCGCGCCGCACCGTCAGGCGCCGCGGCGCGCCCCTGACTCCACGCAAAGGTTGACCGCACCGTGCCTGACCTCAGCTATCTCGATGCCCTCGTCCTCGGCGTCGTCGAGGGCCTCACCGAGTACCTCCCGGTCTCCTCGACCGGCCACCTCACCGTCGCCGAGAAGCTCCTCGGCCTGTCGGTGGACGACCCGGCGGTCACGGCATACACGGCCATCATCCAGCTCGGCGCGATCCTCGCGACGCTCCTCTACTTCGTCAAGGACATCGTCCGCTTCGCCGTCGCGTGGTTCCGCGGGCTGCGCGGCGGGCCGGCCCGCACGGACCCCGACTACGGGCTGGCCTGGGCGGTCATCATCGGCTCCATCCCGGTCGGGGTGGTCGGCTTCGCCGCCAAGGACCTCATCACCGGCGGTCTGCGCAGCCTGTGGGTCGTGGCGGCGGCGCTCGTGCTGTGGAGCGCGGTCATGGTCGCGGCGGAGCGGATCCACGCGGCATACGACCGTCGGGGGACGGTGCGCGGCGAGCACTCGGTGACCCCGGTCGACGGCCTCGTCATCGGGCTCGTCCAGTGCCTTTCCCTCATCCCGGGGGTCTCCCGGTCCGGCGCGACCATCTCCGCAGGCCTCGCCCGCGGCATCGACCGGGTGACTGCCACGCGTCTCAGCTTCTTCCTCGCCATCCCGGCCCTCACGGCCGCGGGCCTCTTCGAGGCATACAAGCAGCGTGCCGACCTGGTCCGGCTCGGGCTGGGACCCATGGCGCTCGGGCTCGTCGTGGCCTTCGTCGTCGCGTACGCGTCGATCGCCTGGCTGCTGCGCTTCGTCGCGAGCAACAGCCTGCTCTCCTTCGTCTGGTATCGCGTCGGGCTCGGCGCCCTCCTGGCGGTGGCCCTGATCGCGGGCTGGCTCACCGCCACCTGACCTCCCCGTGGTCGAGTGGCCACTTTCGCCCGCCCCCCGGTGGTCGAGTGGCCACTTTCGCCCGCCCCCCGGTGGTCGAGTGGCCACTTTCGCCCGCCCCCGGTGGTCGAGTGGCCACTTTCGCCCGCCCCCCGGTGGTCGAGTGGCCACTTTCGCCCGGCTTCCCGGTGGTCGAGTGGCCACTTTCGCCC
>NZ_DASSMH010000101.1:0-17238 GCF_035688975.1 Intrasporangium sp.
GTTGACGAGTGCTGTGAGCAGCAGCGCGCCGATGACCGGGCCGATGATCGTGGCGCGGCCGCCGAAGAGGCTGACCCCACCGAGCACCACCGCCGCCACCGAGTTGAGCAGGAACGCCGTGTTGGCGGCCGGCTCTGCCGCCCCGACGCGCGCGACGAGCAGGATGGCACCGACGCCGGCGAGCAGCCCCGAGACGACGTACACACCGGTCTTGACCCGCCCGGTCCGGACACCCGTCGCGTTGGCCGCCTCGGGGTTGCCGCCCGTCGCGAGCACATGGGTGCCGAACCGGGTGTGGAAAAGCACGACATGGGCGAGCCCGGCGAGGGCCAGGGCGACGACGACGCTGTAGCCGAGGACGCCCACCGAGCCGGTCGACAGCCGCAGCAAAGGCGCGCTGATGATGGTGGCCGGCTTGCCGTTCGAGAGGATGAGCGCGAGGCCGGATGCCGCGGAGAGCGTGCCCAGGGTGACGATGAAGTCCGTGATCCCACCGCGGGACACCAGCAGGCCGTTGCAGAGCCCGACGGCGCCTCCAGTCATGACGGCGGCGACGGCCGCAAGCGCCAGGCCGTGCCCGCCGACGAAGAGGATGCCGAAGACGACCGCTGACAGAGTCATCGTCGACGCGACGGACAGGTCGATCCCGGCCGTGGCCACGACGAACGTCTGGCCGATCCCGAGGACGATGAGGATCGCCGACGCGACGAGCATGGACTGGATGTTGCCCGTGCTGAGGAATGTCGAGTTGAGCGACTGGAAGACCACGACGAGCACGACAAGGCCCACGAGCGCCGCCCAGTCGCCCCACGTGCTGAGGTCGCGCAGACCGGCCCCGTGCTGCCGTCGCGCGCCGGGGGCGCCTCCCCGGGCTGGGGTGGGCTCTGGCGGAGTCGCGCCGGCGGAGGTCTCGACCACGGTGCTCACTTCAGCAACGCCGCGAACGGGTCGTCATACGCCTCGCCGGGCTTCGGCGCCGAGCTCAGCGCCCTGTCGACGGTGTCCTTGGTCACCACCTGCACGGGTGCCTTGACGGAGAGGGGCAGGGCCTTGCCGGCAACGGCTGCCCGACAAGCCTCGAGGCCCATGGCCCCGATGACGTACGGGTACTGCGCGACGACGGCGTCGATCCCCCCGGCCTTGACCGCCTCGAAGGCGTCCTTGTTGCCGTCGACGCTGATGACCTTGATCTGACCCGTCTTGCCGGCGTTGGCGATCGCACGTGAGATGCCGAGGCCCATGTCGTCGTTCGCGGCGAAGAAGCCCTTGAGGCCCGGCTGGGCGCGCATGATGTCGGTCGCCTTCGTCAGCGCCGTCTGGCGGTCCCAGTCGGCCGCGACGGTCTGCACGACCTTGACATTGGCCGGGATCCCCTTCTGGAAGCCGTCCAGGCGGGCATCGCTCGTGACGTCCCCGGCGATGCCGCCGACGAGGGCGACGTCACCGCCAGCGGGGAGCAGCTCCCCCATCGTCTTTCCGGCCATCGTGCCGGCCTCGACGTTGTCCGTGCCGATGTACGTGGCGATCTTCGCGTTCGCGGCCTTGGCGGCCGAGGCGTCGATCGGGCTGTCGATGTTGACGATCGGGACGTTCTTCGCCGAGAGCTGGGCCACGCCCTGGATGAGGTTGGTGCCGGAGATGGGGTTGACGATGAAGCACCGGAAGTCCTGGCCGGCGAGACCGCTCAGCTTGTCGGCCTGCCCGCTCGTGTCGGTGATCGCCGTCGCGGCCTGGACCGTGACGGCGGTCTTCGAACTGCTCGCCGCCTCCTTGATGCCGGCCTCCATGGTCTGGAAGAAGGGGTTGTCCAGGCCCTTGATGACGGCGGCGATGGTGCCGGTCCCGGCAGCGCTCGCGGCGCCGGTGGAGCCGCCTCCGGCGGCGGGGCTCGAGCCGCAGGCGGACAGGCTGGCGACGAGCCCGGTGCCGAGGATGAGCGCGTAGCGCCGAGACGTGGTGGAGCGGGCGACAGGGGGCATGGAGAGGCCTCTCTTCGTTGAGCGGGTGGAATGGATCGTGTGACTTCTGCCCAATGGAAGGGCTATTTCTGCAACCTGTCAAGCAGAAATGGCGTGAACTCTGGTAGAAATGAGTCGCGCCGCTGGCACCGCGGGCGCCCTGGGCTCAACGAGGAGACGACGTGACGGACTGGGCCGGCCACCCTGCTGTGGCATCCACGACGGAAGCCGCGGGTCCAGGCCGGCCCTCCGCCGGGCTCGCGCCTCTGGGCGCCCACGGCACTCCCGGCCAGGTGCTGGCGCTCATCCGCGCGCAGGGCGACGTGACCCGCGCCGAGCTCGTTGGCCGCACGGGTCTGTCCCGGGCCACGATCGGCGCTCGCCTGGAGTCGTTGCAGCGGGCGGGGCTCGTCGCCGCTGCAGAGACGGCGACCACCTCCCGCGGCCGGCCGCCGAGCCGCTTCCGTTTCCGCCACGAGGGCGGCGTGCTGCTCATCGCCGACGCCGGCGCCACAGGCGTGCGGCTCGCCGTCACGGACCTCGCGGGCACCGTCCTGCGCCAGTCACGGCACTCCATCGACATTGCATCCGGCCCAGAGCCATGGCTCGGTGAGGTGCTCTCGGCCTTCGGCGGGCTGCTCGGGAGCGCGGGCCTCGGAGCGAGCGACGTCCGGGGCATCGGGCTGGCGCTGCCTGGACCCGTCGACAGCGCCGCCGGCATGGTCGTCAGCCCCCCGATCATGACGGGATGGGACCGCTACCCAATCAGGGCCTTCCTCGGTGCGCACTTCTCCTGTCCGGTGGTCGTGGAGAACGACGCCAACGCCATGGCCATCGGCGAGCACCGCCTCTCCCACCCGGACGTGTCCTCGATGCTCATGCTCAAGCTGGCAACCGGGATCGGTGCCGGGCTGATCACAGGCGGCGTGATCTTCCGCGGCGCCGACGGGGCCGCGGGCGACATCGGACACATTCAGGTGGTCGTCCCGGAGGAGGGCGACCCGCCCCTATGTCGGTGTGGCAACCGCGGCTGCATCGAGGCGTATGCCGGGGGGTGGGCTCTCGTGCGAGATCTTCGAGACGCGGGGCGTTACGTCGACTCGGTGCACGACGCGGCGCGGCTCGTCGCGGCGGGTGACCCGGTCGCCACGACACTGCTGCGTCGGGCGGGCCGCATCGTCGGCATAGCGCTCTCCGACGCCGTCAGCCTGCTCAATCCGGAGGTCGTCGTAGTCGGGGGCGAGCTCGCCGTCGCCGAGGACCACCTCTTCGCCGGCATACGCGAGTCGGTGTACGCCCGGTCACTCCCTCTGGCCACGCGCCGGCTCCAGATCCTCCCGGCGGTCCAACGGGAGATGGCCGGGGTGAGCGGTCTCGTCACGGCGCTGTGCGACCACCTCTACGACGCATCCCGGATCGACGCGCTCATGACGGCGGCCGCGTCCTCGCCGTCGAGCGCCTCGGCCGACTGACAGGTCGGCCCCCAGGACCGGCTCCGCCTGGCTGGCGGTCGGTGCGCCGGGCCGGTGGGTGGGGGCGCCCTTACGGCTTCTGGGAAGGGGGCCCCGCGCGACCTCGCGGTGGGTCAAGCGCCGTCACGGACAGCAGCACGATCCCGAGGTCCCGGATCTTGGTGAGCAGCCCGTGCAGCTGCGCCTGGTCGGCGGCGACACCCGTGAGGGTGGTCGTGCCATCACGATCGGCGGTCACGGTGAAGCCGGCGAGCCAGGGCGACCAGTGCAGGTCCAGCACCCCGCCGACGCGAACCCGGTAACCGACGGGCGCCGAGCTGCTGGAGGGCTCTGTCATGAGGCGCCTGCCTTTGCTGCCGGGTAGATCGGGCGGCCGCCCTGCCGGCGACCTCGTGGCCGGCGTATGACGAGCTCGGCGACCGCGAGGTTGATGGCCCATCCCGCGCCCAGGCCCAAGTCCGTGGCGAGCTCGCTCGTGCCGAGGACCGCTTGCCCGACGCCCTGGGTGAACACCTGTGTGCCGGCGCCGAGGGCGACGGCGTAGGCGCGGGTCATCCACGCCTGATGACGGGCGACGTCGCCGCGGCGGATCGCGGCGAAGCCGAGGATGATGCTCGCGGCCATGGCCGACCCGACGGCGAGCCGGAGCAGGTAGGCCAGCTCGCCCGTGCCCGTCTGGCGGGGGTAGAACAGCGTCATCCACAGCCCGGAGAACGCCACCGCCAACCCGAGGCCGACGAGGACCCGGCCCGCCGCGCGGTGCCAGCGGGGCCGGCGGCGGCGGAGCCGGGACGAGAACTGGAAGGCGCCGAGGACGGCATAGGGGACCACACTCAGGATGTGCACGACCACCGGTGCGGGCGAGCCCGCGATGCGGGGGTTCGCGGGCATGACGTGTGGACCCCCCAGGAGCTCGACCAGCCGCAGGGCACCGGAGACGGCCGGGATGAGGGTGAGTCCGACCAGCGCGAACGGCACCCACCCGGTCGACCGGGCCGACCGGGTGGAGCGGGCTGCCGCGTGGACGGTCACTTGGCGCCGGCCGGGTTGAGCTGCGAGCCGACCGGCATCGTCGCGGGCCGAGCGGCCGGGGAGCGCTGCTCTCGCCACAACGAGTAGCCGAGGCCGACCAGGGCGACGCCGGTGGGAATGGCGAACAGCCTGTAGTTGACCTGGGGCAACAGGGGAATCGCCAGGGTCCCAACGCTGCCGGCGGCGAGCAGTGCTGCGGCCCAGCGGGCCAGGACGTTGGCGCGGAAGAGGGCGATGCCGAAGATGAGGCCGCCGCCCAGGAAGCCGACGCCCATGACGGAGATGGCGGTCTTCATCAGGCCGATGTCGCCCGTCGCGGTGCCGTTGGTGGCCACGGCGAGGACGTCGCGCACGTAACCGGGCGCACTGTGAGCGATCGACGGGAGCACGACGGCGCCGACGAGCTCGACGCCGAGCATGACGAGGTAGCCGGCGCCGAAGAGGACGTACCCGAGCAGGCCGAGCGCTCCGGTCTGCTTCACCTGGCGCAGGTACATGCCCGTGATGCCCACGAGCGACAGGGCCGACATGAGCACCTTCGCCGTCTGGCGAACCGTGTACTCCGTCGTGGTGGCGAAGGTGACATCCATGTGCGGGTGGTTGATCTGGACGGCGATGAACAGGCCGCCCGCGACGACGGCGGACAGGCCTGCTGCGCGGGTCAGCTTGGTGGGGGTGATGCTCATGTCGGGCTCCCTTTGCTTCGAGGTCCGTGGCGAGGCGCCGCGGCATGTCTCGAAGGTAGGCAGTGGTGGCAGGGCCCGGCGTCACCCGACGATGTGACTGGCAGGGTGAGATCGGCCGCGGGCCGGCTACATGAGGCCGCGTTCGCGTGCCCGACGGACTGCCGCGCGACGGCTGGTGACCTCGAGCTTGGTGAAGATGTGCTTGGTGTGGGTGCGAAGGGTGTTGTGGGAGACGAACAGGTGCTGGGCGATCTGCGGCCCGCTGAGGTCGCTGTCGAGCAGCCTCAGCACCTGCAGCTCCCGCTCGCTCAGAGGGTCTGCCAACGGCGGGATCTGGGGCCGCCTCCCGCCCGTGGGCTCAGTGCTCGTGGGCTCAGTGCTCGTGGGCTCAGCGTCGAAGGCGGCTGCGAGCCTGAGCAGGCGTCCCGCGTGGTCGCCGGCGACGTCGTGGCGCTGTGCGTCACGCAGCAGGGCCGTCATGGGTTCCCCTTCATCGAGGAAGAGCCGCACGTAGCCTTCGGGTTCGGGCGCCTGCCCGAACGCCTCTGACAGTGACTCCAGGGCCTGCGGCCGACGCCCTTGGGCGTCACGCACGAGAGCCTGCAGCATGCGGATCTCGACGACACTTCCGGCGCGGCCCGAGGCCTGGGCGGCTTCGAGCAGCCTGGCCAATAGTCCCGCCGCCTGGTCGACCCGGCCGGTGTCCTGGCGTTGTCGGTGCTGCGCCAGCAGCAGACGGACCAAGGTGAGGTGGTCGAACTCAGCCAGGTAGCTGGCCTCGTCGGTGACCGACACCCGGCGCTCACGTGCCCAGTAGGCCGCCTCACGCAGCTTGCCGTGCGCGACCCAGACCCGGGCCCTCATCGCCGCGATGGGGCGCACGTCGGGAAAGAACCCCGGTCGGTACAGCCGCTCCGCCTCGTCGAGGAGTGCGACAGCCTCCTCCGGGTCGCCCGCGGCCTGCGCGACCTGGCTCATGGCCACGAACCACCGGTAGCGGCTCTCGCTCGGTCCGGCCCGTTCTCCGAGGGTGGCGGCCGCCTCCAGGTGCACTCTGGCGCTGGGCAGGTCCCCGGCTTCGCAGTCGAGCCCGCTCAGGCCCACGTGCAGCTCGGCGGTGGCCCGGGCGACCGGCTGGCCACGCGCCTCGGCCAGCGCCAGCGCCTCCTCGTACAGCCGGCGCGCCGTGCCCGGTCGACCTGCCACGAGCCACAGGTCGGCAAGGACGACCGTGCTGCTGAGCTCGTCGACCAGGTTGCCGGCCGCACGCAGGCTGGCCACCGCCTGCGTGAACGTCGACAGCGCGGCCGACACGTCACCCTTCATCCACTCGGCGAAGCCGAGGAACCCGGCCGCGGCGCCCCTCGCGAGATGGTCACCCGGAGCCGAGAGCTCGAGTGCCCTCCGCGCGTGCGTGGCCGTGCCCGCCCCATCGCCGCGGGCCTGGGCAAGTGCAGCTCGGTAGACGGCGGTGGTCGCCGGCAACGTGCGCAGCTCCTGCGTGTCGGCCCACGGCCGCCCGGACGCGTCTGGCCCGGCAGCCAGCGCTCGCTCGGCGTCGGCGAGCCGGGCCTCGGCCTGGTCGAGGGCCCCTGACGCCATGAGCATCCAGCTGCACACGACGGTGAGGACGGGGCTGCGCCGGACGGCGTCGTCGGGCAGGGCCTTGATCCAGGCGACCAGCGTCGCGTCCTGGCGGTTGCGGCGCATCGCGGGCACGGCCTGCTCCATGAGCGCGACCGCCCGGTCAACGTCGTGCCCCGCCAGGGCCTGCCGCACCGCGTCCTCGATGTTGCCGTGGTCCTCGTACCAGCGGCTGGCGCGCTGGTGCACGACGGGGACCAGCTGCGGCTGCTCACTGAGCACGCGCGCCCGCAGCACATCGGCGAACAGGTGGTGGTAGCGATACCACTCGCGCTGGTCGTCGAGCGCGACGATGAACAGGTTGGCCCGCTCCAGGCCGGCGAGCATCTCGCTCCCGCCGTCGCGGGCGGTGACGGCGTCGCACAGCGGGCCGGTGACCCGGTCGAGGACGGCCGTATGCAGCAGGAAGCTGCGCAGGTGCGCAGGCTGGTGCGCCAGGACCGCCTCGACGAGGTAGTCGACGATGTAGCGGTCGGTGCCGGCGAACCGGGCGATGAAGCCACGGACGTCGTCGCGCCCCCGGACGGACAGGGCGGCGAGCTGGAGGGCGGCGATCCAGCCCTCCGTGCGCGCCTCCAGCACCTCGACGTCCTGCACCTCGAGGTCGAGCCCTGCCGCCGCGAGGTAGGCGCCCGCTTCGTCGGAGGTGAAGCGCAGGTCGGCGGCACGCACCTCGACCAGGTCGCCGCGTGCCCGCCAGCGAGCCAGGGGCAGGTCGGGGTCGGCGCGGGTGGCAAGCACGACGTGCACGTGCGGCGGGAGGTGCTCCAGCAGGAAGGCCACCCCGTCCTGGACGTCGTGGTTGTCGATGAGGTGGTAGTCGTCGAGCACCAGCCAGGTCTCGCCCGGTGCGGCGGCCAGGTCGTTGAGCACGGTCGTCAGCAGGGCCTCCGTCGGCCAGGGGGTGGACGCAATGAGCTCCACGACATCCGAGCCGATGCTGGGCACCGCCCCCTGGAGCGCGGTCACGACGTAGGTCCAGAACGACGCCGGCTCGTTGTCGGAGGGGTCGAGCGACACCCACGCCACCGAGCGCTCCTCGCCGGACCACCGGCCGAGCCAGTCGACCAGAAGCGTCGTCTTGCCGAAGCCGGCCGGCGCGGACACGAGGGTCAGCCTCGACTCGGCTCCGCGACGCAGCAGCTCAACCAGTCGCGGCCGGGTCACGAGGCCGCGTCGCAGCGTCGGGACGAACAGCTTCGTTGCAATCAACGGACGTGCCACGAGGTCCCCGTTCTGGGGCGCACAAGCGTCTCGACGTAGTGCCCCGTCGCCAAGGTTAGGGCAGGACACCGGAACGACTGGGCACCTGCCGGCGTCAGGGTCAGCCAGCGAGATCGTCCAACTGGCGCAGCACGACGCCGAGCACCGCCTCCTCGTGCACACAAACGCCTCGGCCACGCATGGCTGCCCCCAGCTCGGGGTCCCAGTCAGCCTCGACAGAACCGCCGACCAGCGGCTGCGTCCCGTGTCCCGCGAGGTAGTCGGCCGCGGTCATGAGCCAGGGCAGCGCACCGTATTCGCGGGCGCACGCGTTGGCCATGCCGATGCCTGGCCAGTCGAAGTCGCCGTGGTAGCGAAGCCGCGCGCCTGCATCGCACAGCAGCCCGAGCACGGACCGCACCACGAGGTTCGGCCGGCCCATGGTGCACACGACGCCCGGCCCGTCTCTCCCGCGCTCGGCGACCGCCTCGAGAGTGCGGGGGTTCTCGCAGACCAGGACGGCCTGGCCCGTCGCGAGACGCAGCCCGTCGTTGAGGTCCCACCAGGTGGCGTGGACGGGTGCACCTCCTTCGAGACTGGCCGTCAGCCGTCGCGCCGCGGGCGAGCCGCCTTGGGGCGCAAGCCCCCACACGAGGCAGGTGCTCGACACGCTGTCGAGGACGACGCCGACCGACTCCCAGAGCAGGCGCCGGTCGTGTGCACTCTGGGCCAGGGCGGCGCCGGCCCGTGCGGCAAGGGCCCGCAGCACGACCACGCTGAGCGGCTCGCCGTCGTCGAGCCCGTGGGAGCTTCCCGTGACCTGCGCGGCCAGCTCGGTCCGCGCCACGGTCCCTCGTCGGTCGGCAGGCACGTCGTCGTCAGCGGCTGCGAAGGCATCGCGGGCGGCGAGGACCTCGAGGGCGCGGACCACCACCCGGTCCGCCTCACGGACCCTCGCGAGCACGCCGTCCCGGCGCAGCCCCTCCAGCCACGCGTGCAGCCACTCCGGGACGGCGACCTCCTGGTCCGGCCACGTCTCCGACAGCCATGCGCGGACGGCGAGAAACGGCGCCTGACGCGTCTCGGCGCGCTCATGACGCAGGGCCGGCCGGTCCGCCAGGCCACGCCGCAGGGCCAGCGACGTCGTCGTGACGAGGTCGGACCCGGTGCGTTGCGTGATCCGGGAGTCGAGCCGGGCCAGATCGATCCGGACCCGGGGCGAGGTCACGGCGACGCCGAGCAGGTCGGTCAGGCCGTGCCGTTCCTCGCGGGTGAGGTCGCGGACCTCCAGCCGCCCCGTGGCGACCAGCCCTCGCCGCTCCAGCCCGTCGCCCAGGATCGCCCAGACCCGCGCCAGCGCGTCGACGCCGAGCCAGGTCGGCAGCGACGACTCAGCCGGCAGTGTCGACTCAGCCAAGGGAGGCCCCGACGGCGGTGAGCTGCTGGCCGTCCCAGCGGTGCTCGTACTGCGCGATCCCCCGCTCGCCGGGGCTGCGCAGCGCCTCGTAGATCGCGAGCTCGGGCACCGTGGAGTGCGTCCCCCAGAGCCGCTCGCTCGTCACGACGAAGTCGAGGTCGAGGTCGACGAGGAGGCCGAAGAGCAGGGGGTGGGTGCGCGCGTCGATCTTCGGGAACGCGTCGTCGAGCAGCACGAACCGCGGCGCGTGCGGCGCGGCGCCGGCCACGGACGTGAAATGTGCTGCGGCAGCGGCGAAGAGCGGCAGGTAGCACAGCACTTTCTGCTCGCCCTGGGACAGGGCCGACTTGCGTTGCAGGTCGCGCCACTCCCCCGTCTCGGGGCGGTGGTACTGCACGGCGAAGGCGAACCACCTGCGGTAGTCGAGGGCGCGCGTGAGGTGCTCGGCATACGACTCCTCCGGTGCCTCGGCCCGGGAGGCGTCGATGAGCCGGTGCAGCGACTCACGCAGCTCGACGCGCTCGCTGGCCAGCAGCGCGCCGATCGGCTGACCGAGCAGCTCGACGGCCCGCTTGGCGTCCGCCGGGATGTCGTCGCGCAGCCGCCACCGGAGCCGGACCCGGATGCCCTGCGAGGTCGTCACGTCGTGCAGCTGGGTGTTCATCGCCGCGACGAGCTCCTCCGCCTTGAGCCGCACGCCGCGCAGCGAGTCCCCGAGGTAGCCGAGGACCTGCTCCTCGAAGATCTGCCGCTCCCGCTGGCTGAGCAGCTCCTTGTTGGCCGCGACCGCGGCGGCGAGCTGCCCCTCGAGCTCGACGAGCGGCAGCTCGCCACCCTCGCCCTGACCCACCGCGACCCAGGCACCCGCCACCTCGGTGAACCGCGGCTCGTGACCGGCCGCCGCGCTCGCGAGCAACAGCTGGGTCGCGGCGATGACGGAGGTGGAGTCCGCGCGGGCGCCCCCGGGCAGCGCCGCGAGCAGCGCCTTGGGGTCCGTCGGGGTCCACAGACCCTTGCCGTATGCCGCCGAGCCGAGCGCCGGCGCCTCCTGCGTCGGCGTCCGCTCGCCGTGCGCCCCAGCGCGTTCCGGGCCGGCGGCAAGCGCACCACGGCCCAGTGCCGAGTCGATGACGCCGGGCGCCTTCTCGAGGTCGATGAGCCGCTGCCGGGCCTCGTCGAGGTCCGGCTTCGCGTCGTCGAGCCGGCTCCTCGCCGCCGCGAGGTTCGCGCCGGTCGTCGCCGCTGCTCCGACGAGGCCCTCAATCTCGGAGCCAAGCTCCTCCCAGGCGCGCGTCGCCTCGGCGCGCCGCATTTCGAGCTCGGCCAGCCGTCGCTGCAGCTCGTCGACGGACGCTCCCGCCGCGCGGCGCAGCTCGTCGAGCTCGGCGGCGGCCCGCTCCGCCTCGTCCTCGTGCCGCGCGACCTCGTCTGTCGCTTGCGCGAGGCGCTCGTGCTCGACCCGCGCACGCTGGGCCTGCTCGTCCCAGCGTGCGGCCGCCTCGAGCAGGGCCGTCCGGTCACCGGCGAGCCGGGTGAGCGCCACGGAGAGCTCCGCGAGCGCCGCGGACCTGGCCTGCAGACCTTCCGCCGTGGTGGGCAGGCGATGCACCTCCCCGAGGGAGACGAGCGCCCGGTGCGCGTCGGCAGCCGCCGTCCGCGCCGACCTGGCCACCTCCTGGGCCGCGCTGAACGCCGCCTCCGCCTCCTCGACGAGACGCCGGCCCTGGTCCTCCGCGAGCCAGGCCCGCAGCAGCGGCTCGTGCGGCGGTCGCGCCCGCTGCCACCTGGCCAGGGCCCCGAGAGCCGTCTCCTCTGTGGCGATCCGGGCGCCCGCCTCGGTGATCACCGCGTCGAGACCGGTCAGGGCGGCGTCGATCACGGCCAGCCGCCGGGCCCGCTCGGCTGCCCGGGCCGTGGCCCCGATGTACTGCGCCGCCGGCTTCGTGGTGCGTCCAGCGAGATCTCCCACGCGCCAGCTGCCGTCGTGGGCCACCGTCGCCCACGCGGGTGCGCCGGGTCCGACCGCGGCCGCTGACCCGTCCAGCAGGCGGACCCGGGCCAGGATCGCCTCCACGACCTCGGCCGAGACGGCCGACCCCGGCGGGACGTCGGCACGCAGCACGTCCCCGAGAGCGGGGAACGGCAACGACCGCTCGGCCCGGCCCGACGCAGCCGGGCCGGACGCAGCCGGGCCGGACGCAGCTGCGATCGGGGGCTCGGCTGGGGCGAGGTCGACGAAGGTGTCGAAGCGGTCGCTGGCGAGCCG
The DNA here is from genome assembly GCF_035688975.1 of Intrasporangium sp. Taxonomy (GTDB): domain Bacteria; phylum Actinomycetota; class Actinomycetes; order Actinomycetales; family Dermatophilaceae; genus CALMNV01. The sequence goes on from NZ_DASSMH010000101.1 coordinate 11,679, forward strand.
CCCGTCCCCCGTCACCCACGCGTCGAGCAGGCCGCTGCCCTCGAGCGCGGCCTCGAGGCCGGCGGCCGCGGACGCCCCGAACCCCTCGTCGCGGAAGTCCACCAGGCGCCACAGCGGCGCTCCCTCGAGGGCTTCGCGCTTGTCACGGTGCCAGGCCGGAGCCGCGGGAGGCGGGTCGCTCTCCCCGGCGACGGCGGCCCGCTCGGCGCGGAGCCGCTCCCGCTCCGCCTCGGCTTGAGCGAGGCGGGCGCGGGCCTCGGCCCTGCGCTCCTCGCGGCCGGACCGCACCGGGGCGACGGCGTCCTCGACGAGCTGACCGAGCACGGCGAGCCTGTCCGCCGTCAGCTCAGGCAGCGTGAGGTCGACGGCGTCGTCGTGCGCAGCCCACGCGGCGAGCGACTCGTGCAGCTGCTCGCCGGCCTCGAGGCTCCGCGCGACCGCCGTCTCGAGCGCGGCTCGACGCCGTTCGAGATCGGCCTCTCGCTGGACGCTGTCTCCCTCCCGCCGCTCCGCCTCGGCCTGCGCAGAGGCCGCCACGGCGCGGGCCTGCTCGACCACGGTCACCGCCGCACGGGCGACGCCGATGGCTTCGTCGGCAACCCCGATCTCCTCCTCAGCGGCCCCGAGACTGGCGGCCACGCCGGCTGCCGAATCCGTGGCGTGCCAGTCGGGCTCGGGTGCGTCGATCTGGCCCGATCGGGTGAGCAGGCCGGGCAGCTGGGCCGCACCGAGGCCGTCGCGCGCTGCGCGCACGTGGGAGCCCCACGCTGCGACACCCGCGCGGAGCCGGTCGCCGTCCGCCGTCGCGCGGCCTGCCTCCGACTCCGCCCGGCGCTGCTGCGCGTCGCGTCGGGCGCGCGCCTCAGCGGCATACGACTGTTTCGTCGTCAGGTGCTCCTCGAGGCGCAGGAGGCTTGCCTGCGCCCGCGCCTCCGGGCTGGTGCGCAGCTGCTGGATCCGTGCGACGGCGCCGTCGCGGTCCTGGTCGGCGGCGCGGCGCTCGTCGCGTCGCGTCGCGAGCAGTGCCTCGGTCTCCGCGAGCTCGCGCTCACCGCGCCGCACGTCGCGGGTGCAGGCCCGGACCCGGGCCTCGGCCTCGACGACGGCGCTCGCTCTGGCCTCGACGACGCCACACGCGTAGGAGGAGTAGGTCGTGAGGAAGTCGCCGATCGCGGCCGCGGCCCGCTCCTGCCGGTCGATCTGCTCACCGAACTCCTCGAGCTGGTCGAAGGTGTCGCCGGCGGTGCGGATCGCCGACTCGTCGACCTGCGGGAGGGCCTGGACGAGCTGCTCGGCGAGCCGCTTGGGGTCGATGTCCTCACCGACCTGTGGCTGGCGCAGCCAGTAGAGCAACCGGAGCAGGTCGTCGTACTGGTCGAGCGGGAGGCCGAAGAGCAGCTGCCCGACGTGCTCGCGGTAGCGGCGCCCGGCGTTCGGCTCGAAGAAGTGCCCGTCGGCCTCGACCTCGGCCCGAAGCCGCTGCATCGTGAGAGGACCCGCGGCGTCGGTCAGGTGCAGGTCGAGGCCCACTCGTCGCGGCGACGTGAAGTACCACGCCGTCCCCGCCCGGGCGGACTCGCTCGCGCGCAGGCCGATCCCGCAGGTGACGGTCTCGCGGTCGCCGCCGGGTGTCCGGCGCTCGAACTCGACCCAGAGGTAGCCGGTGCGGGAGGGTCCGTCGTAGCCGTCGAGCATGAGCCAGAGCAGGCTCGTGTGGTGGCGCCCCGACGCGGTGATCCGGCTCTTGTCGCCGTCGATGACGAAGGGCAGCAGCATCTCGAGCGTCTTGGACTTGCCGGCGCCGTTGGTGCCGCGGAGCAGCAGCCGGCCTCCGCCGAAGTCGAAGACCTGCTCGTCGTACTGCCACACGTTGACCACGCCGGCGCGCGAGAGCCGGAAGCGTTCGTCGTTCACTGGAGCTCCTCGAGGTCGAAGAGGGAGGCCTCACCGCTGCGCGACGGGGCGATGATCTCGGCCACGGGGCGGTAGCGGGCCGCGGCGGCATGCAGCAACCAGCCTTGCCCGGCACCGGCGGGGGCCGCCCGCAGCAGCCCGACCGAGACGAGCAGGCTGAGAGCCTGGCGGGCGGCGGCCTCCGGGTCCTCGCGCTGGTCCTTGCGCAGCCCGGACGACCAGTCGTCGACCACGGCGCGGGCCCGGTGCGCCACCCGCTCGGCGGACAGGGCGTGCCACGGGTGGGTCTGGGGGTCCGCGGAGGCTCGGCTGCGCGGCACCGCCGGGCGCACCTCCTCGACGAGCGCCTCGAGGACGAGGAGGGCCAGGTGGCTCGTCTTGCCCCGCCCCGGGAAGTCGACATCGGTGAGCTCGTCCTGCGGGTCGGTCGCGAGCGCCCCCTCGGCCCGCAGCTCGAGCTCGAGACCGAACTGGTCGTGGAACCACTCCCGCTCGCGGTTACGGTTGCGCCGCCACCACTCGGCGTGGTCGGCCGGCAGCTCGTCTGTCGTGAGGACGGGCGACTCGAGCAGCCGGCGACGGGTCGCCATGCGCGCCCCGCCGGCCGCGGAGGGCACCGCCGGGGGCTGGAGCAGGTCGTCCCGGGACCGGGCGGCTCCCAGCTGAGCACTCACGAGCAGGGCGAGGACGTCGCGGTTGACGTCGAGCAGGGACTGCGTGTGCTTCTCGGCCCAGTGCTCGAGGTCTCCGTCGCGCTCACTGAGGGCGCCCAGACCCACGAGCACCGTGAGGGCCGCGTGCAGAGCGCGGCGGTCGCCGATCGCGTCGAGGTCGACCGCGACGTCCGCCTCGACGGCAGCCGAGCGGACGGCCGCGACGAGCTCGTCGACGAGCAGCTGCGGCCTGCTCCTCGTCAGGGCGGCGATGGTGAGGACGAGCAGGGCGTACATCCGAGGCGTGAAGGGCGCCTTGGAGCGCCGCAGCAGCGGTCGGGTGCCGTCGCGCCCGAGGCCCGGTTTGAAGAGCCGCGCTCCGACGGGCTCGACGGTGAGCCGGTAGCCCAGGGCCTCGGCGAAGAACCGGGTCAGCGCGACCCGGTGCCGCCGGACGAGGCGCAGCTCGTCGTCGTGCGGGCCGCCTCTGGTCATGAGCGGATGGGCGAGAAGAGCCCGCGCCCCGGCCCGGCGCTCCTCGAGGTCCTGGGAGTCCTCGGGGGTCGGCGGCCGCACGAATCCGGGTGAGCTCATGACGCGCCCGCGTGTCGGCTGGTTGCGGTGTCGCGGAGGGGCACCACGGCGAGCGTCCGGCCGACCAGCCGCAGCCGTCCGGACGGGCTGAGAATAACGGAGCCCTCACCCGGCGTGTCCTCGATCTGCAGCGCGCACTCGTGTCCCGGCAGGGCGACACGGGCGGCGAAGGGCGAGCCGCCCGGGGCGTGTGGGCCGCCTGGGCCGCCTGGGCCGCCTGGGCCGGCCGTCTCGGCAGTGGCGGCGCCCCGCAGCGCGAGCCCGGCGGCATACAGCTGCAGGAGCGCCTCCCGGGCCGCGTCGCTGACGCGCAGCCGGCCGATGGGGCCGCGGTGTGCCGCGAGCTCGGCGAGAGCGGCGCGGCGCGCCTCCTCGGCGCGGGCGTGCTCGGCGAGGCGGGCGCGCTTGGCGGCGGTGAAGTCCTCGGCCCGCCCGGACCGCCCGGCCACCCGCCGCTCCCCCGACTGGCGCAGCTGGACGGGGACCTCGGCCGAGGGAGCCGCCAGCCACGACGTCGTGGGGGGCACGGCCGTCTCGCCGTCGGCCACGACGAAACCGAGGTGCCGGGCCGGGTAGAGGCCGAAGGCCGCTGCCCACAGGGCGTGCGCGTCCGCGTCGGTGGACGTGTCGAACCAGCCGGCGAGGCGGACGAGCTCGGCGTAGCGGCCGTGCTCACGGTCGGAGCTCGCGACGATGCGGCGCAGGTTGACGAGGAGCGCGCGCATGGCCTCCGTCGCGAGGCGGCGCACCCCGTCGGCGTCGCTGCCCCGCGAGTCGCTCCCTGTGAACCACGCGACGAGGCTCGACCAGTCGGCGGGGTCGAGGCCGGGCGCCCGGCGGGCGGCGCGGCCGTCGAGGTCCCGGAGGCGCTGGCCGGCGTTGGCCCGGGCGCAGATGTCGCCGATGTCGGGGCGCAGCTGCGTGATGACGTCGGCGATCTGCGGCATGTGCCGCGTCACCTCGTCGACGAAGCGCTGGAGGTAGTCGAGCAGCGCGGTCTTGAACGCCTGGAACTCGGCGCGCTCGAGGTCGTAGCGGCTGAGCACCTGGGTGAGGTAGGTGTAGAACTCGCGCGTGCTGTGCACGAGCCGACCGAACTGGGCGAAGACCGTGCCGATGAGGCGCGCCACCTCGTCGGGCTCCGCGCGCGACAGGGGGTCGCCGACGACGGAGAGGAGGTCGCGCAGCCCGTGGAGGATGCCGCCGAGCATCTCGCTGCTGATCTCGGTGGCCGTCTCGGCGTGGCCGAGCAGCTCCTCGACCTGGCGCTGGACGAGCTCGCCGCGCTGGGTCAGCTGGTAGCGGGCGCGGTTGCGCAGGTAGTCGGCGAGACTGCGCGCCTCGGTCTCGCGTGGGCTGCGGGCGAGGTTGCCGTGCTCGACGAGGTAGGACAGGCGCGCGTCGACGGTGTCCTCGTCGGCGTCGAGGCCCTGCTCGGCCAGGGCCGCGGTGACCTCGGCGGCGGACTGGTCTGACAGCATGCCGGTGAGGCCGCGGGTGAAGGTGCGCATCACGGCGATGTAGAGGCCCGACTCCTCGTTGACGGCATACCGCAGGGCCTCGAGGCGCACCCGGTCGGCCTGGGTCGTCGGGGCTGCACCGGAGGCGGTGACGGTGGCGTCGTCGGACACGCGGCCCAGCGTAGATGAGGGCACCGACAGCGGTTCGGTCGCGCTCAGGGCCTGGCCGTATGCCGCAGAGCCGGGCGGGGTGGCCTCGGCGACCCCTCACTCGCCCCTGGTGGGCGCTCCCCGACGGTCAGGTCCGGTGGGCGTCCCGACGGTGCTGCATCGCCGCGACATGGACGGTCACACCGGCCTCCTCGACGATCGTCGACAGGTGTGCCCGTACTCCAGCCAAGGGCCAGGTCGGCAGGTGGTTGCAGCGTCCCCAGTGGTCGTCACGAGGCCGCGACGAGTGGCTCCGGGAGCGGGAACACGCCGTCCCGGGTCGCCAGGTAGAAGCCGAGCAGGCGCACCCCGTGGGCCGCGCACGAGTCGATGGCCTGCTGGTGCCACTGCCGGTCGAGATCGTTGGGCACGCCCCCTCGGGGGCGGCCCCGACCGACGAGCACCGAGCCGCCGTTGCTGGCCACGAGGGGCAGGAGCAGGTCGAGCAGCTGGGCCAACCCGCTGCTGTCCGCGTCGTGGGGAACATCGGAGACGACGACGGGCTGGATGCCTCGGTGCTGGTCGTCGCACACCATAACGCCGACGCACCCGTCGGCACGGTCCTGGTCGCCGATGATGAGGTCGATGACGTCGGCTGCGACGCGTGCGTCCGTGAGCGGGATGTCCTGGGGCCGCGAGGGCAGGTCTTCAAAGGTCATGCAGACATCGTTGCCGCAAACGCGGATCCGGCCCCGAAGTTATCCCCAGCCCCCTGAAGGGCCGCGCGTG
>NZ_DASSMH010000102.1:0-20965 GCF_035688975.1 Intrasporangium sp.
GCCGATGGACGTCACCCAGGACGACGTCATGGCCTGCCGGTTCCGGATGCTCGAGCCCCACGAGATCAAGCGCGGCATGGCGTTCCCCGACGAGTACGTGATGCTCGGCACGAAGCGCGAGCAGGTCAAGATGGCCGGCAATGCCGTCACCCCACCCGCAGCCCGCGACCTCATCGCCGCCGTCGCCGACTCCCTCCTCGGCGGCGCCGCATGACCGACCGACCACCTAGCGAGCACGACGACCAACCAGCGGCAGACCACGCCGCCCTCGCCGAACGCGCCGTCATCGGCGCCATGCTCCTGTCCCCCGCAGCCATCGACGAAGCCAACGACGTCCTCACCGGCCGCGACTACGCCTCACCCCGCAACGAGCTCATCCACGACACCATCACCACCCTGCACGCCGCAGGCACCCCCGTCGACGGCCTCACCGTCGCAGACACCCTCGGCCCAGACCTCCCCCGAGCCGGCGGCCTGTCCTACATCCTCGACTGCGCCACCCACGCCCCAATCCCCGCAGCAGTCACCCGCTACGCCGACATCGTCCGCGCCGCCGCACACCTGCGCACCGTCGACGCTGCCGTCACCCGCATCCACCAAGCCATCACCACCAGGGACCGCGAGTACGACGTCCTCGAGCTCGTCAACACCGCCCGCGACGAGCTCGACCGCATCGCAACAGCCGACACCAGGGCCATGCCCCACCCCGAAGCCGTCTACGCCGCCCTCGACGAGCTCGAACAACCCCCCGGCATGCCCACCCCCTGGGACCGCCTCACCAGCGCCATCGCCGGATGGAAGCCAGCCTGCCTCTACATCGTCGGAGCCCGCCCCGGCATCGGCAAGTCCGTCGCCGGCGCCGGCATCGCCCTCGACGTCGCACGCCGCGGCAAGACAGCCCTCGTCTACTCCCTCGAGATGTCCCGCGCCGAGCTCTACCACCGCCTCATCGCCTCAGTCGGGTCCATCGACATGAGCCTGATCCAGCACCGCAAGCTCACCCCCACCCACTGGGAGCACCTCGCCCCCGCCGCCAAGCACATCGCCGAACTGCCCATCCACATCGACGACCGGGCCGCCCTGTCCCTCACCCAGATCCGCGCCCACGTCAAGGCCGAGCAGCGCAAGCACGACGTCGGCATCGTCGTCGTCGACTACCTCCAGCTCATCGCCCCACCCACCGGCGCGCCACGCGACGACCGGCGCGTGCAGGTCGACGCCATCAGCCGCGGACTGAAGAACCTCGCCAAGGACACCTGCCTACCCGTCGTCGCCCTCGCCCAGCTCAACCGCGGCCTCGAGTCCCGCGCTGACAAGACCCCGACCCTGACCGACCTGCGCGAGGCCGGCGGCCAGGAGCAGGACGCCGACGTGGTCCTGCTCCTGCACCGCGACCTGTCTGGCAGCCACGCCCCCGCCACCGAGCTGAAGGTCGTCGTCGGGAAGAACCGTCACGGCTCCACCACGAGCTTTGACCTGTTCTTTCGTGGCGAGTACTCCCGCATCGAGGACCCGCCCTGGTCCCCATCGGCCACCCTGGAAAGGAACGACTCCTGATGGCAGACGCCCGAACCTTCATCAAGGTCCACGACGGACTCGACGAGCACCCCAAGATCGAAGCTCTCTCGGACCGGGCGTTCCGCCACCTCATCACCCTGTGGTGCTACTGCTCGCGGAACCTCACCGACGGCTTCATCTCCGAGCGCACGTGGAAGCGAATCACCAACCCAAGGACCGCCCGTGAGCTCATCGAGGTGGGACTCGTGACCGACGCAACTTCTTCGTCCTACTCACCGGTAACCATGGGTCGTGACCATTCTGTTACCACGGCACGTGGGTACTGGATGCACGACTATTTGGACCACCAGCGGTCGCGCGCCGAGGTTGAGGACTTAACGGAAAAGCGCAGGTCAGCGGGCCGCAAAGGTGGCAAAGCACGCGCCAGTAGCCAACCAACCAGCCAAGCAAATGCTTCAGCAAGTGCTACAGCAAGCGGCAAGCAAAACGGAAGCAGAGCAGAGCAGAGCAGATTCTCTCCCCCTCCCCCCTCATCAAACGAGCCACCCGCACCGGCTGAGTCGCCGGCTAACGCCGCCGAGAGAGAGACCACGCCCACCGGCCACAACCCCGCCAGACAGCTCGCCGCCACCCTCCTAGGCATCGACTCCAACGACCCCCGCCTAGACCGCCTCCCCGACATCCTGCGCGCCAACAACGTCCGCGCACCCGCCGCCTGGCTGCGGGCCACCGCCCAGGCCGGGGACCTCGCGCCCCTGATCGACGCCCCACCCGACCCGGAACCAGACCCATGGGCGCACCTGAAGCCGCCCGAGCCGATCCCAGACGGCACGCCAATGCCCGAGGAGCTGCGCCGCGTCGTCAATGCCCACATCCGCAGACCCGCCACCACCCCCACCCGGAAGGACACCCCATGACCGACCCCCACGCCGACCGTGACCGCAGCGAACCCCGTGGATGGTCTGAGGACCAGCTGCAGCCCGTGGAGGGCGCCTACGGCGACGCCATCGGCTCGCTCGTCGACTCAGCCAAGGCCGAAGCTCAGGTACAGCGCGAGCGGGACGAACTGAAAGCCGAGAACGCGGACCTGCGGGCCCAGGTGGAGGAGCTGGCGCGGTCCGTGGGCCACGACCACGTCTCCGCGAAGTACTGGCGGCAGGCCGTGCACGCCAATTACGAGCGGGACCAGCTGCGGGCCGAGGTCGCGGACCTGCGCGCCGTGGCCGCACTCCTCGGGGACGAGGTCCGCCGCACCGAGGCTGAGCGGGACGCGCTGCGGGCCGAGGTCGAGCGGCTGCGACTCCTGCTCGCGTCCGAGACGTACCGCGACGAGGGCGGACGCATCCTCATCGACCAGATGCAGCGTACCGAGGTGGAGCGGGACCACGCCCGCGATGAGGTCGAGCGGTTGCGTAGTCACAAGATCGCCGACCCGGACCTGCGCGCCCTCCACGAGAGCGCCAAGGCGTACAGCCGATCGAACGCAGCCCTGCGCGAGGTCTGGGGCTACACCCACTCGACCACGCTCGATTGGCTCATCCGCCAGAAGCGGATCGGGCCCGTCCATCGCGTCACCGAGGAGCGGGACCATGCCCGCGTCGTCGCCACCCTGCTCGAGGGCGAACTGGCGCGTGTCGAGAGCAAGGTGGCGCGAGTCGAGGCGCAGCACCCTCGTGGTGAGACCTGGTACGACCCCGGCGAGGGTGAGGTCACCACGGACGACGACCGGATCGAGGACGGATGCCAGCGCTGCGGCGAGCCGTGGCCGTGCGCGACCATCGCCGCGTTGGCGCGGGTCGAGGCGAAGGTGGTGGGGGCGCTGGATGGTCCCGGCGTGCCTGAGGCGACCGAGGGCGGTGCGTGATGGACAAGCCCTGCGAGACCCGCCTCACCAGCGACGGCCAGACCGTCCGCGTGCGAGGCAGCATCGGCCAAGCCGACCTCGACGTCCTGGCTGCACAGGTCCGGGCGTACGCCGACAGTCGGTGCGGGGTCGAGTCCGATGTGCCCATGCTCGCCATCGCGCAGCGCATCCACGGGCGGAAGCACTACGCCTGTGGGCGGGAGAGGGGTCACGAGCCGCCCCACCGGTGGCCGGACATCGGGGACGGCCCCGCCCACGTCGAGTGGACGGAGGCCGACCAGTGAACGCCCACGACCCCGCCGACATCGAGACCGTGGCGGCAGAGCTGTTCTTCCACTGGTCGCAGTGGGACGGGCACGAGGAGGATGACTGGGAGCATCCGCGCCCTGGCTGCGCCACATGCGAGCGAGCGATGGCGGCCTGCCAGGGCGCCGCGCGAAGCGTCCTCGACGCGCTCGACCTGCCCGGGCGCGAGCGGCGAGCCAAGGCCGCAGCGCTCCGGGACGCGACTGACGCGTGGCTTTGGGGCGGATGGGACAAGGCGCTCCTACCCCCACCCACGGAGGGCATCATCCCCCTCGCGTACGCCCAGCGCGTGGGCGACTGGCTCCGCGCCTACGCCGCCCGGATCGCCGAGGCCGACCAGTGAAGCGCCCCTGCCCCGAGCCGGACTGCGACCGCCGCTCCGGTCACAAGAAGCGCAAGCACCGGTGCCACGAGTACGGCGTCGACCACCACGGGCCGTACAAGGCCACCATCCGCTGGACCCGACCCAAGGAGACTCCGTGAGCGACGTGCAGGCGTTCCTCGACCAGTGCGACGACGTGCTGGCCGACTGGGAGGGGTCGGCCGACTCGGCGACGTGGACCGCGGACGGCGGCCATGAGGAGGAACGCCGGCTGGCCCGACACGCAACGCTTCGGGCCGTACAGCGGGTGGTGTGCGACACCTGCCGCACCGACATCGGGTGCTGCCTCACGTTCCGTACCGGAGGCCAGGTCATCCTGTGGAGCCCACGCGTCGTGGACACCGGGCACCACTGCGGCGAGGAGACCGGCCGTGGCTGACGGGCGCGCCCTGTGCGGCGCGAAGACCCGCAACGGCGGCACCTGCCGCAAAGCACCACTCGCCGGCGCCACCCGCTGCGCCAACCATGGCGGCAAGTCCCCCAAAGCCCAAGCCAAAGCCCGCGAACGCCTCGCCGTCCAAGCCGCCGAACGCGAGGTCGCCCGCCTCGGCGCCCGCCGCGACATCCACCCCGCCGAGGCGCTCCTCGAGCTCGTGCACTGGACCGCCGGCGAGGTCGACTACTGGCGCGCCCGCGTCGTCGACCTCGCCGACACCAACGAGGACGCCCTCACCTGGGGCCGCTCGTCCGAGACCGACAAGGGCTCCGGCGAGTTCCCCGGCACCGAGACCACGTCCGAGGCCGCGCCCAACATCGCCTACCGGATGCTGACCGACGCCTCCAACCGGCTCGCCGCCTACGCCGCCGCCGCACTCAAGGCCGGCGTCGACGAACGCCGCGTCCGCCTCGCCGAATCCCAAGGCCAGCTGGTGGCCGAGGTCATCCGCGGCATCCTCGCCGACCTTCAGCTCACCCCCGAGCAGCAGACCCTCGTCGGCACCGTCGTCCCCACCCGCCTACGCCAGCTCGCCGCCGAAGGAGCCTCACGTTGACCGAGCAGACCGCCGACACCAGCCCAACCGACACCACCCCCACCGACGCGGCCCGCGACTCGCTCGCCACGATCCGCAAGGGCTGGCGGCACGTCCTCAACCCCATGCAGATCGCAGGCGGCGGCTCCACCCGCGACACCCCACGCCCAGCCACCGAGGACGAGATCGACTACGCCCCCGACGCCCGGCTCGACACCCCCCGCACCCTCGCGTTCTGGGTCCACGCCGCCGTCGACGAGTGGCCCGGCATCCTCGACCGCCCCGAACGCGTCCCCCAGCCCACCACCGACGAGGACGCCTACCCCGCCTGGACGATCCACATGCGGACCATCACCGTCGACTGCGGCGACGTCTACGACATGCTCGACCTGCTCGAGCGCGAAGTCGACCGGCTCGCCACGTGGGTCGACGGCACCCACGACTTCGGGGCCACGTTCGTCACCGAGGTCGACTCTCTTGCCCGTGCGGTCTCCCGCGTCGCATGGCCGCCCAAGGGCGACCGCATGACGATCGGCGACTGCCCCGCATGCGGTCGGCGCATCCGCGTCAAGCCCCCCGAGTGGCGCCGCGTACCCCAGCCCACGACCGACCCCGACACGTACCCGATGTGGTCTTGGCGGCCGGAGCGTGACAAGCCCATTACCTGCCGTTGCGGTGCCGAGGAAACCCTCGAAGGGTGGCGCGAGCGGATGGCCGGACCGTCGCTGCTGCTGACCGCGGAGCAGATCGTCACCGACGTGCGGGAGCAGCTCGGCATGCGCTACACCACGGCGGCCGTGCGCCAGTGGTCGCGACGTGGGCTCATCGCCAGCAAGGGCTACTCGAAGCAGGGCCACGCCCTCTACGACCGCACGCAGGTCCTGGCCGCCCTGATGGCCCGCGAGAAGGAACGGGCCTCTTGAGTTGACACGGGAATGACAAGCGTGTGATTCTGTCGCCGTGACACGGCCAGGGGTGTAGTGCGCCCGCAGCTAGCCACATCCCCTCTCGCTCCTCGAGGTGAGCGATGACCCCCGACTGGCTCGAGTTCGCTGCTCGCTCGTTCGAGCCTCGTGGCAACCAGTGGCCCACCCCAGGCGCCCTCGCGCGCCAGTTGAACCCCAAGACGGTCCAGACGCCCGCACTCGACCTGATCGACGCAGCGCTGGTGGAAGCCGCACGCACCCCCGACAGCCGGCTCATCATCTGCATGGCCCCGCAGGAGGGCAAGAGCGTCCGCGTCGCTGGCGACTTCCCCACCTGGCTGCTCACCGAGAACCCAGACCTGCGGATCGTCAACGCCTCCTACGGCCAAGGGCTGGCGAACCGCAGCGGCCGCGCGATCCGCAACCGCATCACCGCCCACCCCGAGCTGGGGCTGCGCATCGCACCCGACAACGGAGCCGTGCACGAGTGGTCCATCGACGGCCACGAGGGCGGCGTCCTGTCCGTCGGGGTCGGCGCCGGCGTGACCGGTCGGCCCGCGGACCTGCTGATCATCGACGACCCGATCAAGGACCGGAAGGAAGCCGACTCCAAGACGTACCGCGACAACGTGTGGGACTGGTGGACAGACGCCGCGTCAGCCCGTCTCGCTCCCGGTGCTCCCGTCGTGCTCATCCTCACCCGCTGGCACCACGATGACCTCGCCGGACGGCTCCTCGCCCAGGATGAGGGTTGGCGGCTGCTGAACATCCCAGCCCAGGCCGACCACGACCCGGCCAAGGGCGAGACCGACCCCTTGGGCCGCGAGCCCGGCGAGTTCATGGTCTCGGCCCGCGGTCGGACCATCGCCCAGTGGGAGCAGCGAAAACGCACCGCCGGCACCCGCACCTGGGCCAGCCTCTACCAGGGCCGGCCCACCCCCGACACCGGGAACCTCTTCCCCGTAGACGGATGGGCGCGCTACGAGCAGCCGCTGTGGGTGGTGCGAGATGACGGCGCGCGCATCATCCCCGACGCCGGCCGCAACCCCGACGTCGAGCTCGTGCAGTCGTGGGACTTCGCGTTCAAGGACACGAAGAGCTCCGACTTCGTCGTCGGTCAGGTGTGGCTCCGCCGCGGCACGAAGGCCTACCTGCTTGACCAGGTGCGACGTCGCGCCGGGTTCTCCGAGTCGTGCCAGATGATGCTGGACCTGACCGCGCGGTGGCCGCAGGCGGTCGCGAAGCTCGTCGAGGACAAGGCCAACGGGCCTGCGATCCTCAACGCGCTGCGAGCGAAGGTTGGTGGGCTCATCCCCGTCGAGCCCGAGGGCAGCAAGTACGCCCGGGCGGCCGCCGTTACCCCGCTCGTCGAGGCCGGTGACATCGTCCTGCCCGACCCGATGGCGCCAGAGCTGCTCGACGAGGAGGGGCGGTCCACGGTCGCGTGGGTCGTCGACCTCACGGAGGAGGCCCGCGACTTCCCCAGCGGCGCACACGACGACACCGTGGACGGGATGTCGCAGGCGAACCACCGTCTGCTGCTCGTGCCGATCCTCGACGGGCAGGTCCGTGACGCGGATGACCTACTCGACGAGGACGAGGACGCCGGTCTCGCCTGGGCGGCCTCGTACTGAACCGACCACCGGAGGGGGCATCACGCATGGCCGACGCCCCCACCCTGGAGCAGGTGGCCCGGCTCGAGGACACGCTCGAGCTGATGCACGAGGCGCTGATCGACGCGCAGATGGCTGCCGACGAGGCCGGCTGGACCAAGATCGGCTCGGACGACGCCGCGCTGCTGTCGCGCGAGGAGCTGCGCAAGGCAGCGAACCTGGCCCGCGTCATGAGCGTCGCGGATCCGCTGATCTCGCGCGCAGTGAACCTGCGGGTCGCGTACGTGTGGGGTCGGGGCGTTACCATCCAGGCTCGACAGGAGGACGGCGCCGAGCAGGACCTCAACGCCGTCGTGCAGGCATTCCTCGACGACCCATCCAACCAGGCCACCTTCACCAGTGGGCAGGCCCGCGAGGAGCTCGAACGGCGTCTCGCGACTGGCGGACAGGCGTTCCACGCCCTCGTCACATCCCCCCTGTCCGGCCGCGTGCAGGTCCGGGTCATCCCCGCCCGCGAGGTCGACGAGATCATCTGTAACCCTGAGGACTCCGCCGAGCCCTGGTTCTACAAGCGGACCTACACCCGCACGATGGTCGAGGCCGGGTATGCGGGGACGCGGACGCGGCGGGAGACCCGGACCGTCTACTACCCGGCGGTCGGGTACTGGCCGAAGGTGCGGCCCTCGACGGTCGACGGGCGCCCGGTCGAGTGGGACAAGCCGGTCCTGCACACGGTGGTGAACCGCCCGGAGGACTCCCAGTGGGGCATCGGGGACGTGTACGCCGCGCTGCCATGGGCGAGGGGCTACAAGGAGTTCCTCGAGGACTGGGCGAAGCTCGTCAAGGCCTTGTCGCGGTTCGCGTTTCGGGCGACGGCGAAGAACCGGGCCGGCGCTGCTGCGGTGCGCAGCCGCCTGTCGGCCGCCCCGGTCACTGGTGACGGGTCAGTGGGCGGCACGGTCGTCACCGGCGAAGGCCAGGCGTTCGAGGCCATCGGCAAGTCCGGTGCGACGATCGACTCGCAGTCGGGGCGTCCGCTGGCGGCGATGGTGGCCGCGGCGACCGACGTGCCCGTGACGATGCTGCTGGCCGACCCCGGTGTCACCGGCGCCCGGGCGACGGCCGAGACACTGGATGAGCCGCTGCGCCTCATCATCGAGATGCGCCGCGACCTGCACGCCGACCTGATCCGCAAGGTCCTCGGCTACGTCATCGACCAGGCCGTCAAGGCGCCGCAGGGTCCGCTCAAGGGCCGCATCACTCGCGACCCGGTGACCGGCCGGGAGGTCGTCGCGCTGGCCGGCGAGCAGGACCGCGGCATCGACGTGGTCTGGCCGGACCTGTCGAAGGACTCGCTGGAGACCTTGGTCAAGGCGATCGTGGAGGCCGACGGCACGGAGATACTGCCCCCGCTGGTAATCGCCCAGCTGCTGCTCGCCGCGCTGGACGTCGACAACGCCGACGAGGTCCTCGCCGGGCTCGTCGGCGCGGACGGCAACTTCGTGTGGCCGCGGGATGCCCAGGCTGCCCGGTCGCAGCAGGACGCCGTCGCGGCCGGTACCGTGCCGCCGGCGGCCTGACGTGGCAATCCAGCGCGAGACGCTGCGCCTGCTCGATGGAATGCGCGTGTCCATGCTCGCGCCGGTCGACGCGGCCGCACAGGCACTGATCCGCTCGTGGGGCACGGCGTGGAACGAGCTGGCTGCCGAATGGGACGCCGCGCTGGTGGACCTCGTAGCTGCATCGAAGGACGGCCGCTGGCCGTCACGACGACAGGTCACGCGCGCCAGGCGGGCGCAGAAGGCGATGGAGGCCACCCGGGCTGCGCTGCTGGACCTGTCGCGAGACCTGCCGGTCGTCGTCACGCAGGCGCTGCCAGCCATGACGGCTGACGCGGCCGACTGGGCGCAGCGGCTTGCCGCGTCGCAGTATCCGCCCCAGGCCGGGACCGCGATGCAGGTCATCACCACGTTCGACCGGGTCGACCCGGCGGCGCTCGAGGCGATCGCGCGACGCACGACGCAGCAGGTCACGGCGCTGTCGCAGCCGCTGTCCGCCCAGGCCGAGCAGGCGATGCGCTCGGCCCTCGTCCGCGGTGTCGCGCTCGGCGACAACCCGAGGCGGGCCGCGCAGGTCATGCTCGATCGGGTCGAGGGCGCTTTCAACGGCGGCCGGAACCGTGCCCTCGTCATCGCGCGGACGGAGATGCTCGACGCTCACCGTGCCGCTGGGATGGCACAGGACCTTGCCAACGCGGATGTGCTTGCAGGCTGGGACTGGGTTGCGACGCTCGACCGCCGCACGTGTCCCTCCTGCCTCGCGAAGCACGGCACCCGGCACCGGCTCGAGGAGCCGGGCCCCCATGATCACCAGCAGGGCCGCTGTGCCCGCGTGCCGGCGACCAAGTCGTGGCGTGACCTCGGGTTCGACCTCGACGAACCCACCGACGCCCTGCCCGATGCGAGGGCGTGGTTCAACGGCCTGCCCGACGAGGACCAGGTTGCGATCATGGGCCAGGCACGCTTGGACCTGCTGCGGTCCGGCAATGCCTCGTGGGAAGACCTGACGGTCAAGCGCACCACTCCCGGCTGGCGCGACTCGTGGGCGCCGCGGCCGGTGTCAGACCTCGCCGCGTAGCTCGCGCGGTCCCTCGACCGTCGTCGCGGCGCAGCGGACACACTCGTACTCGATGTGCGTCCCGTCCGCCGCCAGCGTCACTCCGGTCATCACCCACAGGTGCTCGAGGCAGTCCGAGTCGTCAGCTGCCACGCTCGGCCCGCCAACGCTCCTTCGCCTGCGTGTACTCCACCGTCTCGGTGCAGCCGTTGGCGCATACCTCGCGCCCGTCTCCCTCGATCGACTCGCCGCCCCATGCGCTGCCCAGCGAGCGGCGCGGGACGCGCAAGGGACCACCGCAGACCAGGCACCGCTCCGGGATATCCGCATCCATCGCCCCAGAGTCCCATGACCCCAGGAGGTCAGCATGCCGAAGGCCATCAGGGAGTCACGCTCCCTCGCGGTCCGCGAGGCCGAGGGTGGCAAGTCCGGCCGCCTCAAGGTGGGGCTCATCACCCCGGGCTGGGGCAGCTCCGGCTACTACTCCCCGAAGGTCCTCGAGAACGCGGCCGCCGCGAAGGTCTTCCCAGCCGGCACGCAGATGTTCCTCGACCACGAGACCGAGGCCGAGAAGTACGAGAGGCCCGAGCGCTCCGTGCGCGACCTCGCCGCCGTCCTCACCGAGGACGCCACGTGGGACGGCGGCCAGCTTGTCGCCGAGGCGCAGGTGTTCGGTCCGTACGTCGACCTGCTCGCCGACGAGCAGTTCGCCTCCGCGATCGGCGTCTCGATCCGCGCCTACGCCGACACCACGATCGGTGAGGCCGAGGGCAAGAAGGGTCGGATCATCACCGAGCTCACCGAGGCCCTGTCGGCCGACTTTGTGACCAAGGCCGGCCGCGGCGGTCAGATCCTGCAGGTCCTCGAGTCGGCCCGGCCCGCGCTCGTCGTGGAGCGTGCCGTGCAGCACGGCGTAGCCGAGGCGACCGCCAACGACACCCGCGAGGCCCTCACGCAGGCGCTGCGCGAGGAGTACGGCGGCGAGCAGGCATGGGTCTGGGTCCGCGACTTCGACGACACCACGGTGTGGTTCGAGTGGGAGACGCCGGACGAGTCCGCCACGTTCGCGCAGTCCTACCAGCTGCAGGACGACGGGTCGGTTCTGCTCGACGGTGACCGTACCGAGGTCCGCGCCCGCACCGAGTACGTGCCTGTCACCCCACCCCCCGCCGCGGAGAGCGGCACCACGAATGTCCCGGCACCGGTCGGACAACCCCACCCCATCCCGAGTTCTGAGGAGAACAGCATGGGAACCATTCAGGTGGACGAGGCCGAGCACGGCCGACTCACCGAGGCCGCTGGCCGGGCCACCGAGGCCGAGCGGCGTGCCACCGAGGCCGAGCGTGCGCTCGCGCTGTACAAGGCCCGCGAGGGCGCCCGACCCGTCGTCGCCAGCAAGGTCGGCGAGTCCTCGCTTCCCCCGCGGCGGCAGTCGCGTGTCGTCGAGGCCGTCCTGGCCCAGGTCGCCATCGGCGACGACGGGCAGGTCGACGCGGCCGCCGTGGTCGCCGCCACCGAGGCCGCGGTCAAGGACGCCGAGGCCGACATCGCCGAGATCGCCGAGGCCCTCGGCGCCGGGAAGGTCACCGGATTCGGCCACACCAACACCGTCGAGGTCGGCGAGGCCGACGCCGCAAAGGCCGTCGCGTCCGCGTTCGGCCGCCAGGTCAAGGAGGCCTGATCCACATGCGCAACGAGCGACTCCACGAGGGCAACCGGCTCTCCCTGCCCGTCCCGGCCGGCACCGCGTCCAGCGCACCGGTGCTGGTCTTCGGCATCCCCGGCGTCACCGCCACGAAGGAGGGCGAGGGCGGCAACATCGCCGGCCGCGCGACCGTCTGGACCGAGGGCGTCTTCGACGTGTCCACCCCGGACGCCGTGGGCGCGGAGGGCACCCCCATCTACATCACCGCAGCGAACGCCCTCACGGTCACCGCGGCCGGCAACACCCTCTTCGGCCGCACCGTGGCAGACGCCGACGGGGCGGGCGGCACGAAGGCCGCCGGCGCCGGCACCGTCCACGTCCGCCTGGCCAAGGTCTGAGGAGGCCTCCCACCATGACGATCATCCAGCTCGCCGAGTCCTTCGGCGTCACCGAATCCGGCATCATGGCCGGCACCGGGCCCCAGGCGCGGCGCCGCGGCGCGAACCACCGCTCCATCGCCGAGGCCGCGACCCTGCTCGGGGCGGCATGGGGCGGCTCGCGGTACGCGGCGCTCGCCGTCCACGAGGCCCTGTCCACGTCCGACCTGTTCAAGTCTGCCGCCGGCGACGTGCTGGACCGGGAGATGCTCGCCCAGTACGAGGCCATGCCCACCCAGTGGACCGGGTTCGCGACCCGCACCACCGTCGCCAACTTCCGCAAGAAGTACCTGCGGGAGCTGTCCGGCGCGAGGTCCGCGCTCGAGCGCGTCCCCGAGCTCAGCGAGTACCCTTCCGCGGACTACGCCGTCTCGGAGCGGTCCATTCAGGTCGGCAAGTTCGGCCGCCGGTTCGGCTACTCGTTCGAGGCGCAGGTCAACGACGACCTCGAAGAGCTGCGCCAGGTCCCCGCCGAGTTCGCGACCGCCGCCGGGCTGACCGAGGACCGCGAGGCCCTCAAGCTGCTCGCGACGTCGACGGGAGCCCCGAACACGGGGTTCTTCAACGCCACGAACGGCAACATCGGCACCGGCGTGATCACGCAGGACCGTCTGCAGGCCGCGATCACCACGGTCTCGACCAAGCGCGACGCACAGGGAAACCTGCTCTCCCCTGGCCCGCTGCAGCTGGTCGTCGGCCCGGCGCTGCAGTTCACGGCGCAGCGGATCCTCGACCAGCAGGTCGTGCGGGTCACGAACGGGTCGGTGACCACGGAGGAGCCGAACCCGCTGCGTGGCCGGATCACGCTGCGGGTCCTGGAGAACCTGCCGGGCACGGCGTGGTTCGTGCTGCCCCTGCCGTCGGCGCCGCGCCCGGCGTTCTACGTCGCCTTCCTGCGCGGCTGGGAGACCCCGGACATGCGGTACAAGAACGACCAGGGCGCCCGTGTCGGCGGTGGCGCGATCGCCCCCGAGGAGGGCGACTTCGACGTGGACGCCGTGTACTGGCGTGTCCGTCACATCGTCGGCGCGGCGACCGGCGACCCGATGTTCACGTATGCCAGCGATGGCATCGGCGCCTGAGGAGGGTGGCTGAGATGGCTCAGAACCAGGACGCGTACGGCGAGGGCGACTTCGTGAAGGTCGTCGACGCCGGAGGCAACGTGCAGCCGAACGAGGTCCCGAAGGCGTGGGTCGGCACCGACCTGCTCCCGGAGGGCTGGAAGCAGGCTCCGAAGGCCGCCGTCTCGGCCGAGGAGAAGACCGCGGCGGCCACCGCCGAGGCTGAGATTGCCGAGCGGGTCGCGGCAGAGACCGCGGCGTCGCCCGCGCCGGCCGAGGAGAAGGCGGCGACCGCGAAGGTGGCTGCGGAGAAGTCCAAGGCGGCCAGGGACGCGTCCGCGTCCTGACCTACTGGGACCGCCAGCGGCCCCTGTTCGGGGCCGCTGGCGCCCATCCCGTCATGAAGGAGGTTGGCCGTGGACTACCTGCCCGAGGACCAGGTGCGCCTGCTCATCTCCGACGTGTCGACCGACGCGGCCAAGCAGATCCTCACCGACGCGCAGGTCGGCGGCTACCTCGCCATCAATGCCGGCAACGTGCGCCTCGCTGCGGCCGACGCCCTCGACGCGATCGCCTCCAGTGAAGCGCTCGTGTCCAAGGTCATCCGCACGCAGGACCTCGCCACCGACGGCGCAAAGGTTGCCGACGCGCTGCGCCGGCACGCCACCTCTCTGCGCGCTCTCGCCGGAGCCGACGACGAAGGCGTGTTCGACATCGTCGCTCCGACCACGACCCGGCCGGAGCTCACCAACCGCGGCTACAGCGTGTGGGGGCTGTAGGCGCATGCCGTTCGACAGTGCCGTCGTCATCCCGCCCGACTGGTCCCGCCACCATGCTGCGGCTGCGCAAGGCGGCATGAACGCCCGCGTCACGGCCGGCGTCCCCACCGGGGCACCGGTCTATGACCCGACCACCGACGACACCAGGCAGGCATGGTCGGATGACTACACCGGCCCCGCCCGCATCCAAGCCCTGCAGTCCGCGATGCAGGCACCCGCCGCCGGCCAGAACATCACCGGCCGGCCCTACCTCGTCCAGCTCGAGCTCGACGCCGGGCTTGTCGTCCCCGGCTCACGCGTCAAGGTCCTCGAGGCGGTCAACGACGCCCAGCTCGTCGGACAGGACCTATGGGTCGTGGACTACCAGTACGGCTCCGAGCGGTTCACCCGCGACATGGTGTGCTCCGACAACCAGTCGGACGCCCCCACCACCTGAAGACCTGCGGTCGGGCGTCAACGGCTCCAAAGCCGCGCGCCGTGTTCATGAACCGGGCCGAAGGACGCTTGAGAGGCACCCTGGCTGGGTCACAGCTGGGCCAGCGCGGCGCCCGCCTTTCACCTCTTGCAGCAGCGTTCCTGCGCCCGACCGCCAACCTCAAGGAGGCCTCGTGGACATCGACCTGTCGGAGCTCAACTCCCTCACCGTCGACCTCGGCAAGGCGGGCGAGAAGGCGCTGCCGCTCGCGCGGCGCGTCATCCAGAAGTCGGCAGCCGACATCAAGCGGGACGCGCAGGTCTTCGCGCCTGTCGACACCGGCAACCTGCGCTCCTCCATCGGCTACGAGACCCACGAGCTCGCAAGTGCCGTCACCGCCGAGATCGGCCCCACCGCCTCCTACGGCCACTTCGTCGAGTTCGGTACGTCGCGCATGGGCCCACACGCCTACATGGGCCCAGCGCTCGACCGAAACGGCTACTCCTTCGAGAAGGCCATGGCCGCCGTCGCGAAGGCACTGGATCTCTAGTGGACCTCGAGCAGCGCACGCAGGCCGTCCTGATGCTGCTGCGCGGCCAGCCGGGTCTCGACGTGTTCGACGGCGAGCCTGACGCCCGCATGGACTCCGACGGCCGCGCCCACCCGTACGCAGCGCTCTACGTCTCTCCGGGCCGGCGCGACCCGAACGAGGACGCCGTCACGACCGGCAGCGACCTGCTCGCCTGGACCTTCCAGGTGACCGCAGCCGGCGGTGACGTGCCCCGTGCACGACGAGCCGTCACCCGCGTGCTGGCCGCACTCGATGGAGCTCGCATCTCTACCGCCGGCGGGCCGATCGCCCTCGCCGCGGACCCTGGCCCGATCCTCACCGACCGCACCGTAGCGCCATACCGCTCATACGCCCCGCTGCTCTTCGCCGTTCAGCTGGCCGCCGAGTAGACCGACATCCACCTCCTGCCCTGGAAGGGGTCAACAGTCATGCCCGATTTCGTGGACGCCGTCGCCAAGTCGACCGGTGAGAAGCAGGTCATTCCCGCCCACTGGCTCGACGACCCGGTGCTTGGCGCCGACTTCGAGCCCTACGACGAGCGGGCTGACATGCCCGCCCGGAACGCGTCGAAGGCCGACTGGGCCGCGTACGCGTCCTCGCAGGGCCTGCCGCCCGAGCAGGTCGAGTCCCTGTCCCGGGACGAGCTCGCCACCATCTACGTCCCCCAGGAGGACTGACCTATGCGCATGCTCAGCACCGGCCACGTGAAGGTGGCGATCCTCACCACGAAGCCGGCGAACATCGCCGCCCCCACGGTCCTCGAGCTCAACGGCGGTATCGCGAACGCCGCGGACTTCATCCCGAAGTCGCTGTGGAAGTGGGGCGCTGGCGACCCGAAGACGGTGAGCGACCCTGCGCTGTCGGCCAACTTCGAGGCGGAGGTCCCCACGGAGGACACCTACGACCTCGGGCTCGGCGTCTACCGCGGGTATACCGCGGCGGGGGCCGTGGACGCCACGGAGGACGCCCTGTTCGCGGCGACGAAGCTGCGCGGGACGACGCTCTACATCTACGCCCGCAAGACGGGCAAGCTGTCGACGGACATCTGGGCGGCGGCGGACGAGATCTACCTCGGGGGTGCCGTGGTGACGGGCACGCCGAAGGAGGTCTCCGAGGGGTGGATCAAGTACGAGGTGCCGATCTTCGCGCAGACGATGTTCAACTTCATTGCCGCCGCAGCCTGACCCTTCTGACCCTCGCGCGGCCCTGTCTTCCACGGGTCGGGGCCGCGCGAGTCAACCCGTGGAACCTGTGGAGACAGCGAGAGCAGCGAGATGGAAACAGTACGAAGCACCAGCGGTGAGCGCACGTGGGTCGCGAAGATCTGCGAGGACCTCGGGTATGACCCGAGGGAGGTCTGCCGTATCAAGATGGACGCCCATGTCGTGACCGTGACGTGCGTGCGGCGCGACGAGGCCGTCGGAGACCGGTGGGCGCACGTGAAGATCGAACACCCCATCGTCGGCCACCTCTTGGATGGGGAAGCCGAGGCTGGCGCGCAGGCCCTCGCCGCAGCCGGCCAGATGGACGCGGCCCACGCCGATGATGTCGTAGCAACGGCCCTGCGGACGTTTGTGCTGACAGGCCCCGAGGACGACCGATGAGTGACCCAGTGGCCGATGACCAGCCCCTGTCCGCCGCCCCGCCGCAGGCTGCGGCCGCCGCGTTCGGCATCGTCGACAGCACGCCACCACTGGACCCGGCGACGTTCGACCTCGACGACTTCATCGCCGGGATGCGGCCCACCCGACGCACCGTGAAGATCCACGAGCGGGGCGACCTCATCGGCGTCATGGACGAGATCGTCGACCGCATCGACTCCACCCCCGAGGACCAGGACGTCAACGACCTCATCGCCGCCTACGAGCAGGCCAAGCAGGCTTTCCTGGCGCACACCGCGTACTGGACGGTGGAGAAGCGCTCCTCCGAGTGGGTGACCGACCGGTGGGCCACGTACGCCCGCGCGAACGGCCTCACGCTCGACAAGGACGGCGACACGACCGACATGAAGGCCCGGCTACGGCTGCTCATCGACCAGCTCGTGGGGCAGGTCGTGGAGGTCAAGCCAGCCGGCGGGGCGCCCGTGCCCGTGCAGGTGACGCATGAGCGGCTGCGGCGGATGTACGACGCGAACGAGGGCGAGCTGAACAAGCTCATGTACGCCATGACCGACGCGAACCAGGCGGTGGCTCAGTCGGCGCGGGTCCTGACGCGGGATTTCTCGCAGAGGTCCTCCACCGGCCGGAGTGGTACGGCCTCCTCGTAGACCTGCGCCGGGCCGCACAGCTGGGTGTGCCGCCGACCCGGTACCTGGGGTGGTCGTGGCCGGACTGGTGCGAGACGGACTGCCTGCTCGACCGGGCGGTGCACGAGCACGACCGCAGGTTGTGCGGTTGCGGGTGCGGGTTCTGGACGTCGGAGTCGCACGGCGACGAGGGCGACGGTGAGTTCGTCGCCGAGGTCGCCGTGTGCTGGGCGAGGGCCGCGATCGAGAAGGCCACCGAGGGCGGTGAGCTGCCGCCGGGTGCGGTGGTGTGGGCGCGCCGCGCCACCGACGACGACTGACTGGGGGGTGATTCCGTGGCGGACCGTTCCATCGTCGTCAGGCTCCGCGCGGATGTCGCTGGCTTCCGGGCGGGCATGGCGTCGGCGAAGAAGTCCGTCGATGACCTGACCAAGGCCGACGTCAAGAAGCCGGCCAAGGCATTCCAGGACATGGCCAACGGCGCCGCGCTCGCGGGTGCCGGGGTCGCGCTCGGGGTCGCGAAGGCGATTAAGTCCTTCGCCGACTTCGACGCGGAGATGTCCGCCGCCGGTGCGGCGACGGGCGCCACCGGGCAGCAGCTGTCGGACCTGCGGGACGCTGCGATGAAGGCCGGCGCGGACACGAAGTTCTCCGCCACGGAGGCCGCGCAGGGCATCACCGAGATGGCGAAGGCCGGGGTGTCCGCGCACGACATCCTCGCCGGTGGTCTCAACGGCGCGTTGAACCTTGCCGCCGCCGGGCAGCTCGAGGTGGGCCGCGCGAGTGAGATCGCCGCCACGGCGATCAACCAGTTCAACCTCCAGGGCAGCGACGTAGCCCACGTCGCTGACCTGTATGCCGCCGCGGCCGGCAACGCGCAAGGGTCGGTGGACGACATCGCCAACGCGATGAAGTACGCCGGCGTGACGGCGAACTCGATGGGCGTCTCCATCGAGGAGACCACCGGTGTCATCGGGCTCTTCGCGTCCAAGGGCATCATCGGCGAGCAGGCCGGCACCTCCTTCCGCTCGATGCTGATGTCCTTGACGTCGCCGTCGAAGGCCGCCGCGAAGACGATGGGCGAGCTCGGGATCAACGTCTACGACGCCTCCGGCAACTTCGTCGGGCTGCAGGGCGCGGCGCAGATCTTGCAGGACCGGCTGGGCCCGCTGGACGAGGCGACCCGCAATGCCGCGCTGGGGCAGATCTTCGGCAACGAGTCCATGGGCGCGGCGATCGCGCTCTACCAGGGCGGCGGGCGGGCTGTCGCGGACTGGACGGCGAAGGTCAACGACGCAGGTTTCGCGCAGGAGCAGGCCGCGAAGCTGATGGACAACCTCAAGGGCGACTTCGAGCAGCTGTCCGGGTCGTTGGAGACGGTGTTCATCAAGTCTGGGTCCGGCGCGAACGATGCCCTGCGTGGGCTGGTGCAGGGTCTCACTGGGCTGGTCAACCAACTGGGGCAGGTCCCGGGGCCCGTGCTACTGGCAGGCGCGGCGCTCGCTGGGCTGGCGCTGGGGGTGCCCAAGGGCGTCGGCATGTGGCGGGAGTACCGGGCCAGCCTCGACGCGCTCGGCCTGTCCATGGACAAGATATCGGCCAAGTCGCCGCGGACGGCTTCGGCTATCCAAGGGCTCGGGCGTGCGAGCGCTGGCCTCGCCATCGGCGTCGCGGCCATGAAGGCGTTCGGCTCGGAGGCCGACTCGATCAACGCCGACACCCTCGCCCAGGACCTCGCCGGGGCGTCATCGTCGCTGGACGCGTTCAACGCGGCGGCGCGGGCGAGTACGTCGAACGGGTGGGGGCGGCTTGCCTCGGACGTTGACTCCTTCGGCGACGCCCTTCACTACACCTTCGACTCTGGGTTCCTCGACAACGTCGACCGCGGCATCGGCTCCCTCAAGGGCATGGTCGGCATGCAGGACGTGTCGAACATCGCGAACGCCTCCCGGCAGCTCGACGCGCTCGACCGGGCGCTCGCGGCCATGGTCGCTGGCGGCAACACGGATGGTGCGAAGCGGTCCTTCGATGAGCTGGCGACCGCAGCGGCGCGACAGGGCATCACGGTCGACCAGCTCAAGTCCAAGCTGCCTCAGTACGCATCGGCGGTCGCGACCGCAGCGACGACGGCCAAGGGCTCTGCACCGGGTATCGACGCGTACCAGCAGGAGCTGGAGCAGACGCAGCAGTCGGCGGAAGACGCGAAGAAGGCACTCGACAACCTCAAGACCGCGATCCTCGGCCTCGGGTCCCCCGTGGTGGAGCAGCGTAACGCAGAGGACGCGTACCGGGCCGCCGTCGACGCGGCGACCGCCGCGGTGAAGGACAACGGCCGCACCCTCGACAACCACACCGAGAAGGGCCGGGCGAACCGGGCTGCCCTCAACGGGATCCGCGACTCGTCCCTATCGGCGGCGTCCGCGACCTTCACCCTCACGGGGGACCAGAACCTCGCGGCGCAGGCCGTGGCCCGCGGCCGGGTGGAGTTCATCCGGCAGGCGCAGCAGATGGGCCTGACGAAGCAGCAGGCCGAGGCGCTGGCCACCTCGTACGGGCTGATCCCGAACGATGTCACGACCCTGATCAAGACGGCGGGCGTGCCGACCGCGCAGGCGCAGATCGACGCGACGACCGGCAAGGTCACGATCCTCGACAACAAGACCGCCACCCCGACCGTGCGCGCCAACATCGACTACGGGTCGTTCAACTTCGCTGAGTCGCGGCTCAACTCCACCGCGCGGGACCGGTGGTCCACGATCCACGTGCGGACCCTCATCGACACCATGCCGGGCGCGGCGCTGCCCGGGGCGCGCATTCCCGGCAACCCGTTCTTCATCCGCCGCGCCGCTGGTGGCCCGATCCACGGCGTCGGGTCGGAGACCTCGGACAGCAACCTCCTGCTCGCCTCCCGCAACGAGCACGTGTGGTCCGCTGCGGAGGTCCGTGGCGCCGGTGGGCATGATGCGGTGGAGCGGATGCGCGCCGCGGCCCGTGAGGGGCGGCTCGTGCGCCGGGCCAACGGTGGCGCGGTCGGTGTGATGCGTGTCGCTGAGAGGGTCGCGATGGCCCGCTCAGCAGGGGCGGCGGTCGCCGTCCTGTCGGGTGAGGACCGGGCCCTGCTGCGGTCCGTGGCGGCCCTGGCGGACCGGCCCGTGCAGGTGCAGGCGGCCCTGCATGTCGACGGCAGGCAGGCGGGCACGCTCGTGGCCGCTGGCGATGCGGCGAACGCGCGCGGGGGGAGGCGACGGTGACGGCATGGCTCGGTTCCCTCGGGGCGATGGTCCCGGTCGGGCCGATGGCGCGGCTGGCCCCGGACTCCTCGCGGGCCCGCACGTTCACGCCCACGGTCGGCGGCGGGATGACCTCACGGCAGGCGGTCCGCTCGTTCCGCAAATGGTCGGCCGCCACGTCCGCGGCGCGCACCCCCGACCAGCTCGCGAACCTCGCCGCGTTCGAGGTCGGTGGGTACGGCGCGGGCCCGTGGTGGCTGGTCGACGAGTGGGCGCAGGTCACGAATGTGCTGTGCCCGTGGGACTCGGAGCTGATGACGCCGTGGCTGAGCACCGTCTCCGGGGGGCCGCAGTGGCTCGGCGGTGACGTGTACGCCGGCCGGTCG
>NZ_DASSMH010000103.1:0-32602 GCF_035688975.1 Intrasporangium sp.
CCACGCGGTCCCCGACCCGCACGTCCACCCGGGTCGCGTTCGGCCGCGGCCCCACCAACGCCGGCGACAGGGCCACCGCCTGCGCCGGCGCAGACACCGCCACGCTCAGGCCCGCGGCGACGACAGCAGCCGAACACAGCGCCGCCACCCGCCTGCGCACCGATGACCTGAACAAGGGTCGACGTGCCACGACCGACTCCTCAGGTCTGCGGGCGGACCCCTGACGAGCCGCCTCACCCCGAACAATCACACCACCGCGACCGGAAAGGGCTGTTTTGACCAAACATTTACCTTTTGCGCACGAGACAACGAGCCCTCACGCGGGGCAGCGGAGACGCGGAACTGTCCGTTGCTCGATGCGGGCACCTGACCGGTGCGCCTCGTCGCAGCGGCTACGGTAGGGAGCCTATGAGTTCCGGTGCCGCGTTCCCCCTGCCTCCTGCGTTCCCGGAGCGGGCGGCGTGGGGCACCGCTTCAAAGTTGCGCGCCTGGCAGCAGGCGGCGCTCACGGCATACCTGGAGCAGCAGCCGCGCGACTTCCTCGCCGTGGCCACCCCGGGAGCCGGCAAGACGACCTACGCCCTGCGCGTGGCGACCGAGCTGCTCTCGGCCGGTGTCGTGCAGCGGGTCACCGTCGTGGCGCCCACCGAGCACCTCAAGACCCAGTGGGCCGATGCGGCCGGGCGGGTCGGGATCAGCCTCGACCCGAGCTTCAGCAACAGCGTCGGGCGGCACAGCGAGGACTACCACGGCGTCGCGGTCACCTACGCGCAGGTCGCCGCGCGGCCGGCGCTGCACCGGGAGCTGACCCTGGCGCGGCGCACCCTCGTGATCCTCGACGAGATCCACCACGGCGGCGACAGCAAGTCGTGGGGCGACGGCATACGGGAGGCCTTCGAGGGCGCCGCCCGGCGCCTGTCGCTGACGGGCACGCCGTTCCGGTCGGACACCTCGCCCATCCCGTTCGTGCGCTACGAGCTCGACGCCGAGGGCACGCTCGTCAGCTCGAGCGACTACACCTACGGCTACGCGGAGGCGCTGCGCGACGGGGTCGTGCGGCCGGTCCTCTTCCTCGCCTACGGCGGCAGCATGCGGTGGCGCACCAAGGCGGGCGACGAGCTCGAGGCGCGGCTCGGTGAGCCGATGACCAAGGACGCGGTCGCCTCGGCCTGGCGGACCGCCCTCGACCCCAAGGGGGAGTGGGTTCCCGCGGTCCTCGCCGCCGCCGACCGTCGCCTCAGCGAGGTGCGCCGCCACGTCGAGGACGCCGCCGGCCTTGTCATCGCCTCCAACCAGACCCAGGCGCGCGCGTACGCCGCGATCCTCACCTCCGTCACGGGGGATCGGCCCACCGTCGTGCTCTCCGACGACGCCGGCGCCTCGAAGCGCATCGAGGAGTTCGCCGAAGGCACGTCGCGGTGGATGGTCGCCGTGCGGATGGTCTCCGAGGGCGTCGACGTGCCACGCCTCTGCGTCGGCGTCTATGCCACCTCGACGTCGACGCCGCTCTTCTTCGCCCAGGCGGTGGGCCGCTTCGTCCGGGCCAGGCGGCGCGGGGAGACCGCCTCGGTGTTCCTGCCCTCGGTGCCGGTGATCCTCGACCACGCGGCACGGCTGGAGGAGCAACGCGACCACGCCCTCGACCGCAAGCCCAACCCCGACGACGTGGCACAGGTGTGGGCCGAGGAGCAGTCGCTCATCGACGCGGCCAACCGCGAGGCTCCGGCCGTGGGGCTCGACGACGGGCGCTTCGAGGCGCTGGGCTCCGACGCCCACTTCGACCACGTGCTCTTCGACGCCCAGCAGTTCGGCATGCACGCCCAGGTGGGCTCGGCGGACGAGGAGGAGTACCTCGGGCTGCCCGGCCTCCTGGAGCCGGACCAGGTCGCGAGCCTGCTGCGCGAACGGCAGACCAAGCAGGTGCGCAAGGCACCGAAGCCGACCGCCGAGGTGACCGCGGTGGGCGCGGTGGCGACGCACCGGGCGCTCGCAGCCCAGCGCAAGGAGCTCAACCGGCTCGTCGCGGCATACGCCCGGCAGAAGGGCGTCCCGCACGCCACCGTGCACGTGGACCTGCGCCGGACGTGCGGCGGACCGGATCTCGCCGCGGCCTCCTCGGAGCAGGTCGGCGCCCGGATCGACACGATCCGCCTCTGGCTCGTCGGCCGCCGCTGAGTTCCAGACAACTGCTGAGTCCCCGACAACTGCGGGCCCAGGTGTCGTCATAGCGATACCCAGCCCCGCAGTTGTCTGGGAGGGCAGGTGTCGTGATAGCGATACCCAGCCCCGCAGTTGTCTGGGAGGGGGTCAGCGGGTGAGGACCCGGTAGCCCCATGGCGGCAGGGTCAGCGACTCCTCCTCCGACAGCGACACCGCCTCGCCCGAGAAGGCGTCACGGTAGTCGCCGGCGTGCGGGCCGTCCGTCAGCCTGACCGTCTGCCCCTGTGGCGAGAAGTTGAAGGCGGCGAAGACCTTGTCGCCCTCCTGCTCCCGCACGAAGCTGAGCACCGCCTTCTCGTCGGAGTTCGGCACGCGCACCATCCGGCCGCCCCACGCGCCGTTCCACAGCGCCCGGTGCGCCTTCTTCAGCGCGAAGAGCCGCCGGTAGAGCTCGCCCTGCTCGTGCTCGCGCCACTCGATCTCGTCCTTGTCGAAGAAGACGAGCCGCCGGTCGAGGCCGGCCTCCTGCCCGTTGTAGATCAGCGGCAGCCCCTCGCCGACGACGGACAGCACGATGGCGGCATCGAGCGCGTCTCCGAACTGCTCGTACTCCGTGCCCTCCCACGCGTTCTTGTCGTGGTTGCTGACGAACATCATCCGGAACGCGTCGCGCTGCCACGACCGGTCGTTCCACGCGTAGTAGACCTTCAGGGCCTCCACGTCGGCCTCGCCCTGCGCGATGCGGTGCATCGTCTCGTTCCAGCTCCACGCGTACGTCATGTCGAAGGCCCGCGTGTGCAGGTCGCGGGCCTCCCACTCCGCGAGGAGGAAGACCGGCTTGATCGCGTCGAGCTCACGCCGCGCGTTCTCCCAGAAGTCGACCGGCACGAATCCCGCCACGTCGCAGCGGTATCCGTCGACGTCCGCCTCGCGCACCCAGTACTTCATCGCCTCGGTCATGTACTCCCGCAGCTCCGGGTGCGAGTAGTCGAGGTCGATGATGTCGTCCCAGTCCCACCACGGCGTCGGCCGGAAGTCGCCCTTCCAGTCCCGGGCGTACCACTCCGGGTGCTCGGTGACGAGGACGTTGTCCCACGCGGTGTGGTTGGCAACCCAGTCGAGGATGACGTGCAGCCCATGCTCGTGCGCCGCCGCCACGAAGTGCCGCAGGTCCTCGAGGTCGCCGAACTCCGGGTTGACCGCGAAGTAGTCCTTCACGGCGTACTGGCTCCCGAGCACCCCCTTGCGGTTCTGCTCGCCGATGGGGTTGACGGGCATGAGCCAGAGGATGTCGACGCCGAGGTCGCGCAGCCGGGGCAGGTGCGCCTCCGCGGCGCGGAACGTGCCCTCCGGCGTGAAGTGCCGCTGGTTGATCTGGTAGATCGTCGCGTGCTTGCTCCACTCGGGGTGGGTGAGCTCGACGTCGGGGCGGGGCAGGTAGGGGTTGGCGTCCACGGCGGGTGCTCCTCGGGTCGACGGCTGGGACCGGGCCGCAGAGAGGCGCGGTCGGTCACCTCGGCGGCGTGCCCACTGTGTCGTGTTACCCCCGCAACGGCAGCGGTATGCCGGTGGCGACGAGACGGCCAGCGGGTATGCCGGTCATGCCGTGACGAGGGGGAGCGTGCGGTGCTCGATGCGGGTGACGAGGGAGATCGCGGTCGCGGCCCGGATGACGTGCGAGTCGTCGACGACCTCGTCGATGACTCGCTGCAGGTCGGCGTTGTCCCGGGCCACGACCCGGATGAGCAGGTCGCCCGAGCCGGTGATGGTGTGTGCCTCGAGGACCTCGGGGATCGCCGAGAGGTGCTCGACGACGGGGCCGTGGCCGCGGCCCTGGCGGATCTCGAGGGTGCAGAAGGCCGTCACCGGGTAGCCGAGCGCGGCGGGGTCGAGCTGCGGCGCGAAAGACCGGATGACGCCCCGGGCGACGAGCCGGTCGAGGCGGGCCTGCAGGGTGCCGCGGGCGACGCCCAGCCGACGGGACGCGCCGAGGACGCCGACTCCGGGCTGCTCCAGGAACAGCCGCAGGATGCGCCGGTCCAGCTCGTCCACGCCACCAGCCGTCGTCGTCATGGGCACAGTGTCCAGAGTTCGGCGGCATACGGTCAACACTTTGTGCACGGTGTGCACCCTGGAGCAGGACGGTTGACCACCGTGTCGCGGTGGCGCAGAGTCGCGGACATGACCGACACCATGCCGCAGCCGGCCCTCACCCTCACCGCCCAGGAGCGCGAGGCCCACCTCGACCTCGAGCAGCTGAGGCAGCTCGTCGGGCTCGTCGACTACGACGAGCAGGCCGACGTCTTCCCCGTCACCGGCTGGGACGCCGTCGTCTTCGTCGTCGGCAACGCCACCCAGGCGGCGCACTACTACCAGAGCGCGTGGGGCATGGAGCTCGTCGCCTACTCGGGCCCGGAGCAGGGCAACCGTGACTCCAAGGCGTTCGTGCTGAGGAGCGGGGGGGTTCGCTTCGTCGTCACCGGAGCCGTCTCGCCGGACAGCCCCCTCGTCGAGCACCACCGCAGGCACGGCGACGGCGTCGTCGACATCGCGCTCGAGGTGCCCGACGTCGACCGGTGCATCGCCCAGGCCCGGCGGGCCGGCGCCACGGTGCTCGAGGAGCCGCACGAGCTCAGCGACGAGCACGGCACCGTGCGGGTCGCCGCGATCGCCACCTACGGCGAGACCCGCCACAGCCTCGTCCAGCGCACCGTCGACGGCCGGACGTATGCCGGTCCCTACCTGCCCGGCTACGTGGCCGCCGCATCGACCTTCGTCAGGCGACCCGGCGCGCCGACGCGCCTCTTCCAGGCCCTCGACCACGTCGTCGGCAACGTCGAGCTCGGCAAGATGGACGAGTGGGTTCGCTTCTACAACAAGGTGATGGGCTTCGTGAACCTGGCGGAGTTCATCGGCGACGACATCGCGACCGACTACTCGGCCCTCATGAGCAAGGTCGTCGCCAACGGCAACCACCGGGTCAAGTTCCCGCTCAACGAGCCGGCCATCGCCCGGAAGAAGAGCCAGATCGACGAGTACCTCGAGTTCTACCGAGGCCCGGGGGCCCAGCACCTCGCCCTCGCGACGAACGACATCCTCGCGACCGTCGACGCCCTGCGCGCCGAGGGCGTGGAGTTCCTCGACACCCCGGACTCCTACTACGACGACCCGCAGCTACGGGCCCGGATCGGGCAGGTGCGGGTCCCCATCGAGGAGCTCAAGAGCCGCAGGATCCTCGTGGACCGCGACGAGGATGGCTACCTGCTCCAGATCTTCACCAAGCCGCTCGGGGACCGGCCCACCGTCTTCTTCGAGGTGATCGAGCGGCACGGCTCGCTGGGCTTCGGCAAGGGCAACTTCAAGGCGCTCTTCGAGTCGATCGAGCGGGAGCAAGCCAAGCGGGGCAACCTCTGACCCCGCCTGCGCCGTCGCCGCCGGACGCCGCCTGTGCCGTCCCCGATGGGCCGCCGTCTCCGATGGGCCCCGTCCGTCGTCCGTGGAGTGGCCTCCTAGGACGTCGTCGGGGCCTCCTAGGACGTCGTCGGGGCCGGCGCAGGCATGAGGCCCAACTGGGTGAGCATCGAGAACATGCCTTGGTCGGACCAGTGCTCGGCGGCGCCCTTCCCCGATCTGGCTTCCTGCCAAGGGGTTCCGATAGGTGTGAAAAGCCTACGCGCACCCCGAGATCCCTGTATAGACAGGCGATCTCGCTCGAAGGGGACGTCCCGGGTCGTCAGTTCCCGCAGGGGGCCTCCCTTCCACCGCCGGATCGGCGTCCGCACGTCCTCGCTCCGACCTGCCAGGTGCACATGCACCGGGCCGGAGGCACGGGCGCGCCCGTGGCAGAGTGGGAGCATGAGCCAGCAGCCCTCCGGGTGGTACGACGACCCGAGCAACCCCGAGAACCTCCGCTACTGGGACGGCGTGACGTGGACCAACCACACCGCGCCGAAGAAGTCGCCGACGCTGTCGCAGTCGACGATCGGCCTGCCGCAGCAGCCTCCGGGCGCCACCGGCCCGGAGGCGCCGTATGCCGGTGACGACCGGCCGGTGCCGTCTGCGCCGTCGGGAGGCTGGCAGGGCCAGAACCCGTCCCAGCACCAGCAGTACTCCCAGTACCCCCAGTATCCGCAGGCGCCGCAGAGCGCGAGCTGGATGCAGGCCGGGGCCACGACGGCCGACGGCGTGCCGCTCGCCTCGTGGGGTCGCCGGTTCGGCGCCTGGATCCTCGACGGCATCCTCATCTCGGTGGTCGCGGGGCTCCTGACGCAGCTGCTCGTGCCGGGCTACCGCCGGATGATCGAGGAGGTCATGACGGCCTTCGAGCGCCAGAACCCGACGATGATGCAGGACGCCGTGGCCTCGGCCGCCGGGCCGGTCTTCCTCGCCGGACTCGTGACCTACCTGACCGCCTCCGTCTACGCCATCGCGTGCTGGACGACGACGGGCCAGACGGTCGGCAAGCTCGCGACGAAGATCAGCGTCCGCCGCGCGGACCGGCCCGGCCCGCTCGACCTCCCCACGGCCGTGCGCCGGCGCCTGCTGCCGGCCCTCCAGCTGATCCCCTTCTTCTCGAGCATCTACGGCCTCATCGCGCTCCTCGACGGGCTGTGGCCGCTCTGGGACGTCAAGCGGCAGGCCCTGCACGACAAGATCGCCGGGACCCAGGTGGTGCAGGGCAAGCAGCCGCGACGCCAGGCCTGACCGCCGCCGCAGCGGCGTCAGTCGAGCAGCCCGAGGGCGGCCAGCTCGCGGAGCGGGTCGAGGACACCGCAGCAGCCGTATGCCGTGAAGCTGGCCCGGATGCGCCGGGCCTGCTCAGGCGCGAGGCCGGTCACCCGGTCGACGAGCAGCTCGGCGCTGGTCTGACGCAGCACGCCGGCGACCTCACGGGACGCTGCGCCCTCGATGGCCTCGTGCGTCGCGAGGAGCACGTTGAGCAGGCCGTGCTGCGGTGTGGCCTGGTCGTCGTCGCGCGTCGCGTGGTGCAGGCCGCCGGTGAGCTTGAACGGCCGGCCGCGCCGCACGGCCCCGACGACGAACTCGGCGAGCGTCGCCTCGTCGGGCCGGGGCCATGTGGGCGTAGCCCCCGTGCGGAACTTCGCCCTGACCCGGCCCGGGCCCGCGTGCGCGAGGTCGTCGAGAGCGCGGCGCTGGTCGGCTCCGGTGCCCACCTCCAGGACGAGCGGCACGCCGAGGTCGAGGGCCGCTCGCCAGCCGGGGTGCCAGCCGAGCTCCGCGGACACGACCTCGACGCCGGGCCGGCCGTCGAGCGCCCCGAACGCGGCGGCGACCGGCTCGAGGGGAGTGCCCGGACGCGCCACGATCGCCACGCGCATGGGCGCGCCCGCCGTGCGCTCGTCTCGAGCGGCGAGCCCCGCGAGCTCCGCCGCCGCGGTGTGCGGCACGAGCAGCGTGCCGACGCATGCGGCATACGGGCCGTCGCGGTTGTCGAGGTGCTCTCGCACCGCGCGGTCCAGAGGGGCGAGCCCCGGCGGGAAGACGGCGGCGTCGTCGACGAGCCCCGTGAAGAGGCCTGCGGCGTGGCCGTGGATGGGCATCGGTTCGACGGGGCGGTCAGTGGTGCGCCACGGCGCCCTCGAGGCGCACGCCCGCCTCGGTCAGGTCGAGCAGCGCCTGCTCGGTCGTCTCCCGGGACACGCCGGCGGTGAGGTCGAGCAGCACGGTCGTGTCGAACCCCTCGCGCGCCGCGTCCAGCGCCGTCGCCCGCACGCAGTGGTCGGTCGCGATCCCGACGACGTCGACCCGGCTCACGCCACGCCCGTGGAGCCAGGCCGCGAGGGTCGAGTGCCCCTCGTCGTCGCCCCGGCCTTCGAATCCGCTGTAGGCGGCGGCGTGCTCGCCCTTGCGGAAGACCACCTCGATGTCGTCCACGGCCCGGGCCAGGTGCAGGTGGAAGTCGGCACCGTCGCTGTCGGCCACGCAGTGCACCGGCCAGCTGCGCACGTAGTCCGGGTCGCTGGAGAAGTGCTCGCCGGGGTCGACGTGCCAGTCCTGCGTGGCGACGACGTGGTCGTAGTCGGCGACGTGCGCGGTGACGTGGGCGCTGATCGCCCGGGCGACCTCGGCGCCTCCCGCGACGGCGAGCGACCCGCCCTCGCAGAAGTCGTTCTGCACGTCGACGATGATGAGGGCGCGACGGTCCTTGGGCTGCATGCTCATGACTCAAGCCTCCACGAAGACGGTTGGGATGACTGGCTCCCCACGAGAGAGCTGGGTCGCTGCGCGGGGCAGCTCGGCACGAGACGCGGCGTGACGGGCACGGGCCCTCGCGATGTCCTGGTGGTCGACGACCTCGCCGCGCCGCACGAGCTCCACCATGAGCGGGCGGTCGTTGCCGTCGCTCGTCGGCGGCTCCCCGATGCCGACGATCTCGGCCTGCGCTATTCCGGCGTCCGAGAGCCGGCGCATGGCCCACTTGCGCCCGCCCATGGTCTTCTTGTCCTTGCTCTCCTTGGCCACGTCCTCCATCTCGCCGGAGGAGCCCTCGCGCTGGACGAGCTTGTAGACCATCGAGGCGGTGGGCGCGCCGGACCCGGTGACGAGGGCCGTGCCGACGCCGTAGCCGCTCACGGGACCGGCGGCGAGGGCGGCGATAGCGTGCTCGTCGAGGTCGGAGGTGACGATGATGCGGGTGTCCCGGTTGCCCGCCGCGTCGAGCTGGGCGCGCACCTCCTGCGCCTGGATGAGCAGGTCGCCCGAGTCGAGCCGGACGGCGCCCAGCTGCGGGCCGGCGATCTCGAGCGCGAGGTCCACGGCCGCGCGCACGTCGAACGTGTCGACCAGCAGCGTCGTGCCCTTGCCCAAGGAGTTGACCTGCGCCGTGAAGGCCTCCCGCTCCGAGTCGTAGAGCAGCGTGAAGGCGTGCGCGGCCGTCCCTGTCGTCGGCACGCCGTAGCGTCGCCCGGCCTCGAGGTTGCTCGTGGCGGCGAAGCCGGCGATGTAGGCCGCCCGCGCCGCGGCCACGGCCGACTCCTCGTGGGTGCGCCGCGAGCCCATCTCGATGCACGGTCGCTCGCCGGCGGCGCACGTCATGCGCGACGCGGCGGACACGATCGCCGTGTCGTGGTTGAGGATCGACAGGATGAGGGTCTCGAGCAGGACGCCCTCGGCGAAGCTCGACTCGACGAGCAGCACGGGGGACTGGGGGAAGTAGACCTCGCCCTCGGCATAGCCGGTGATGTCGCCGGTGAAGCGGTAGTCGGCGAGGTAGTCGAGCGTCGTCTGGTTGACGACCTCGCGCTCGGCGAGGAAGGCGAGCTCGTCCTCCCCGAAGCGGAAGCTCTCGAGCGCCTCGAGGAGGCGGCCCGTGCCGCCCACCACCCCGTAGCGGCGGCCATCGGGGAGCCGTCGGCTGAACGCCTCGAAGACGCAGCGCCGGTCGGCCTCCCCACTGGCGAGGGCGGCCTGCAGCATCGTCAGCTCGTAGTGGTCGGTCAGCAGCGCCGTGCTCGGGCTGCGGGGCCCGGGATCGGACGCTGGATCGGACGCCGGACGGGGCGCAGGAGGCGGCGCCGGACGGGGCGCCGGAGGGGTTGCGGTCACGATGACCAGCGTAGGGCGACCGGTGGTGGCGGGTGGGGGCCGCACTAGGGTGGACGGGTGATGCCCGCCCCCCTGCTGTCGCTGGCCCCGGTGGAGGAGGAGGTGACCGCCCCGCAGGATGTCGCCGCACCGGACGTGCCGTGGGTCACCATCGTGTGGAACGACCCGGTCAACCTCATGTCCTACGTGACGTGGGTCTTCGAGTCCTACTTCGGCTACCCGCGGACCAAGGCGGAGCGGCTCATGCTGGACGTGCACGAGAAGGGCCGGGCCGTCGTGTCCAACGGTCCCCGGGAGTCGATGGAGCGCGACGTCGAGGCGCTGCAGGGATACGGCCTCTGGGCGACCTTCGAGAAGGACACGTGATGGGCCGCGCCTTCGTGCGGGAGGGAGACCGCTTCGTGGCGGTGCTCGACGACACCGAGCGGGCCATGCTCGCCGGGCTCATGGAGCAGACGAGGCGTCTGCTCGCGCCCGAGCGCGAGGCGACGGGCGACGCCTTCGACGACCTCGTGGCCTCGATGGGCGTCTCGCTCGCCGCCGAGGACCAGGCGCCGGAGGAGGAGCGGGCCGCCGCCGAGGAGCGCGACCCTGCCCTCGACCGGCTGCTGCCCTCGGCACACCGCGGCGACGAGCAGGTGGCGGACGAGTTCCGCCGTCTCACGGAGGAGGGGCTGCGCCAACGCAAGAGCGGCAACCTCGACCTCGCGCTGGGGCGGCTGGCGGCGGCATACGGCGACCGGGTCGTGCTCGGGGAGGCGGAGGTCGCCGCCTTCCTCATGGCCCTCACCGACGTGCGCCTGCTGCTCGGCGAGCGGATGGGGATGCGGACCGAGGAGGACGCCGCGGCGCTGCACGAGGCGATGGCCACGGTGTCCGACGACGACCCCCTCGGCTACGCCATGGCGTGGTACGACTTCCTGACCTGGCTCCAGGAGACCCTGACGTATGCCGTCATGGGTGAGGACCCGGACGCGGGGGGCGACCCCGGCACGTGACCCCCGCGGCGTGCCTCGGGGACGTGACGCCGGAGACGTGACACGGGCGACGTCGGTCGAACGCCCCCACCGTCGGCGGCGGCACCTACCCTCGGTCTCGTGGATGTGACGATCGTGGGGTGCTCCGGCTCGTTCGCCGGGCCCGAGTCGCCGGCGTCGAGCTATCTCGTCCGGGCCGAGCACGAGGGGCGCACATGGAGCATCGTGCTCGATCTCGGCAGCGGGGCGCTGGGCCCGCTGCAGCGGCACATCGCGCCCCCTGCCGTCGACGCGGTGCTGCTCAGCCACCTGCACGTCGACCACTGCATCGACGTCTGTGGGCTCTACGTCATGCTCAAGTACCTCCCCGGCGGGTCGGGCAGGGGTCCGCTGCCGATGCACGGCCCTCCGGCGACCGCGGCGCACCTCGCCCGGGCCTATGGTGACGTCGCGCCCGAGGAGCTCGCGGCGGTCTTCCGCTTCGGCGTGCTCGCCGACCGGCGTCCGCTCCACGTGGGCCCGTTCACCATCACGCCCGTGCGGGTGAGCCACCCCGTGGAGACCTACGGCTTCCGCGTCGAGGCACACGGGCGGGTGCTCGCCTACACCGGCGACACCGACTCGTGCGACTCGCTGACCGCGCTGCTGACGGGTGCTCACCTCGCACTGGCCGACTGCGCCTTCGTCGACGGCCGGGACGAGGCGCGCGGCATCCACCTGAGCGGCAGCCGGGCCGCGACCGCGGCCCTGGCGGCCGGCGGGGTGGATCGCCTCATGCTGACGCACCTCCCGGCGTGGAACGACCCGCAGGTCTGCCGCGCCCAGGCCGAGACCGTGTGGCCGGGAACCGTGGAGCTGGCCGAGCCGGGGCGCACCTACTCGGTCTAGCCCCGGTCGAGTGGCCACTTTGGTGCGCCCTCCCGCAGGTCGAGTGGCCACTTTGGTGCGCACGAGCCCGCGCGAAAGTGGCCACTCGACAAGGGGAGGGAGGGCCTTGGTTAGCCTTCCCCCATGAGCTTCGAGCGCCACGACGGTCGTGCCCCCGACGAGACCCGGCAGGTGCGTCTCACGCGCAACTGGCTCGACCACGCCGAGGGCAGCGTCCTCGTTGAGTTCGGCCGCACCCGGGTGCTGTGCGCCGCCTCCTTCACCGCGGGGGTGCCCCGCTGGCTCAAGGGCAAGGGCACGGGATGGGTCACGGCCGAGTACGCCATGCTTCCTCGCGCGACGAACACCCGCTCCGACCGCGAGAGTGTGAAGGGCCGCATCGGCGGCCGGACCCATGAGATCTCCCGCCTCATCGGCCGTAGCCTGCGCGCCGTCATCGACACCAAGGCCCTCGGCGAGAACACCATCGTCCTCGACTGCGACGTGTTGCAGGCCGACGGCGGCACCCGCACGGCCGCCATCACCGGGGCCTACGTCGCGCTCGTCGACGCCATCGAGGACGCGCGCACCAAGGGCCTGCTCGCCCCGAAGGCGCAGCCGCTCACGGGGTCGGTGGCCGCCGTGTCCGTCGGCGTCGTCGGGGGGCGCGCCGTGCTCGACCTCGACTACCCCGAGGACTCCACGGCCGGGACCGACATGAACGTCGTCATGACGGGCGACGGGCGGTTCATCGAGGTGCAGGGCACCGCCGAGGGGCAGCCCTTCGACCGCGCGCTCCTCGACGAGCTGCTCGAGCTCGCCGCAAAGGGCTGCGCGGACCTCACGCGCCACCAGCGCGAGGCGCTCGCCCAGGAGGAGGTGGCGTGACCGCCGCGCCGACGCACCGCAGGGTCGTCCTCGCCACCCGGAACGCCCACAAGGTCGCGGAGCTGCGGGTCATCCTCGCCGACGTGTGTGACGCGCTCCAGCTGGAGATCGTCGGGCTCGACGACTACCCCGACGCGCCGGACGTCGTCGAGGACGGGGTGACCTTCGAGGAGAACGCGCTGCTCAAGGCGGTGTCGGCCGCCGAGTTCACCGGGCTCCCGGCCCTCGCCGACGACTCGGGCATCAGCGTCGACGTGCTCGGGGGCGCGCCGGGCATCTTCAGCGCCCGGTGGTCTGGCGGCAGGGGGGACCGCGCCAACCTCGAGCTCCTCCTGGCCCAGCTCGCCGAGGTGCGGGACGAGCACCGCGCCGCGGCCTTCGTCTGCGCTGCCGCCCTCGCCCTGCCCGACGGCACGCGGGAGGTCGAGCTCGGCCGGCTTCCGGGCACGGTGGCCCGCGAGCCGCGCGGGGCGGGCGGGTTCGGCTACGACCCCGTCTTCCGGCCGGACGGCTCCCAGCGGACCCTCGCGGAGTATGCCGCAGAGGAGAAGAATGGGATGTCCCACCGGGCGCTCGCCTTCCGGGCGCTCGCCCCGCGCATCGAGGAGCACCTGAGACCGTGAGCCACGCCGTCGACACCGCGGCGCCCGTCCGGCGACGGTCGCAGTGGCCCGCGGCCGTCGACGGACTCGTGGCCGGCGTGCTGACCGTCGGCCTCGCGACCCTGCTGGGGGCCGTGCTCGACCGGCTGGGTCTCGCCGGTGGGCAGCCGGCGCCCGTCGCGGCGGTCGGCGGCGCGTTCATCGACCGGACACCGCCCTGGCTCAAGGACCTGGCCATCGCCGCGTTCGGTACCAACGACAAGCGGGCCCTGCTCGTCGGCACGGTGGTCCTGCTCGCCGTCGTCTGTGCCGGAGTCGGCCTGCTGGCCGGGCGGCGACTGCGCCCCGCCCTGGTCGCGTATGCCGTCGTCGGCGCGGTCGGCATGCTCGCGGTCCTGTCCCGTCCCGGCGCCGCGCCGGTCGACGTGGTGCCTACCCTGGTCGGCACCGTGGTCGGCCTGTGGTTCCTGCAGCGGTCCCACCAGCGGGCCGGCCGCTCCACGGCATCGGCTGACGCTGGCCCGAGCAGACGCTGGGTGCTCGGTGGGGCGGTCGGCGGCACGGCGGCATACGTCGGCACTCTCCTCGGCGGCACGTCGGCGGCGGCGGTCGCCTCCCGGGCCGCGGCACCCGCCCCCGCCGTCGCCACGCCGCTCACGATCCCGGTGGGCGCCGACCTCAAGGTGCCGGGGGCGACGCCGTACGTGGTCCCCAACGACGCCTTCTATCGCATCGACACGGCGCTCGTCGTGCCGCGGCTCGACGCCCGGGAGTGGCGGCTCAGGGTCACCGGGCTGGTCGAGCGGGAGGTGGAGATTGACTGGGCGACCCTGCAGCGCGAGCCGATGCGCGAGGCCCTCGTGACCCTGACGTGCGTCTCCAACGAGGTCGGCGGCGACCTCGCCGGCAACGCGGTGTGGACGGGGTGGCCGGTGCGCGAGCTGCTCGCCATGGCGCGTCCGCTGGCCGGCGCGGACATGGTGCTGCAGACGAGCTCCGACGGGTGGACGTGCGGAACGCCCCTCGACGTCCTCACCGACGACCGCAATGCGCTGCTTGCCGTGCGGATGAACGGCGAGCCGCTGCCCTTCGAGCACGGCTTCCCCGTGCGCCTCGTCGTCCCCGGGCTCTACGGCTACGTGTCCGCGACGAAGTGGGTGACCGGGCTGAAGGTGACGACGTTCGCCAAGGACGTCGGCTACTGGACGCCGCGTGGCTGGTCGGCCCGTGGGCCGATCAAGACCGCCTCACGGATCGACGTGCCGCGGGCGGGGGCCACCGTCCCTGCGGGCCGCGTCGCCGTGGCCGGGGTGGCTTGGGCCCAGCACCGCGGCATCTCGGCGGTCGAGGTGTCCGTCGACGAGGGCCCGTGGCAGCCGGCGCGGCTGGCCGTGGACGCCTCCAGCGACGCGTGGCGCCAGTGGGTCTACGAGTGGGACGCGCCGCACGGCAGCCACCTGCTTCGCGTGCGGGCCACGGACGGGACCGGGCGACAGCAGATCACCGCCGAGGCGCCGCCCGCCCCGGACGGCGCCACCGGCCTGCACACGGTGCCCGTGACGGTCGAGTGAGCCGGCCTGCACACGGTGGCAGTGACGGTCCAGTGACGGTCCAGTGACGGGCCGCGGACCCGGCGGTGGGCTTGACGATCGATCGGGGAGGTTCTCCGGCGTCTGGTGCCGGAACAGCTACCTCGATCGTCCGCGCCTCGACCACGCAACTACAGTGGGGGCCGCGCGGACGTGGTGGAACTGGTAGACACGCAGGATTTAGGTTCCTGTGCCCCGGCGTGCGGGTTCGAGTCCCGCCGTCCGCACGACACCAGACCCAGTCGACCAGAGCCAAGGAGCAGCCCGTGACCGCACGCCTCGAACCGGGGACCCCGGCCCCCGACTTCAGCCTGACCGACGACACGGGCCAGACGGTGTCCCTGTCGGACTTCCGGGGCCGCAAGGTCGTCGTCTACTTCTACCCGGCCGCGATGACCCCCGGGTGCACGACCCAGGCCTGTGACTTCTCCGAGTCGCTCGAGTCGCTGCGCGGCGACGGCTACGAGGTGGTCGGCATCTCCAAGGACACCCCGGCGAAGCTAGCGAAGTTCCGCGACCGCGACGACCTGACGATCCGGCTCCTGTCCGACGAGGACCTCTCGGTGCACACGGCATACGGCGCCTTCGGTGAGAAGAAGCTCTACGGCAAGGCCGTGCAGGGCGTCATCCGCTCGACCTTCGTCATCGACGAGGACGGTGTCCTCACGCACGCCATGTACAACGTCAAGGCGACCGGCCACGTCGCCAAGCTGCGACGCGACCTCGGCATCGCCGGCTGACCGCTGCGCCGACCACTGGTGGGCCGACCGACTACAGTCGGGCCAGACCTCGAAAGGAACTGACATGACGCAGACGACGTCCACCGCGGCGGTCGAACAGGACATCCGCGCAGCCCGGGCGCGACTCGAGAGCACCGTCAACGAACTCGCCTACCGGGCGCAGCCGGCGGTCATCGTGGAGCGCCAGAAGCAGCGGCTCAAGGCGCGGCTCGACGCGGCGATCCGCACGCCGGACGGCGACGTGCGGGTCGAGCGGGTGGGTGGAGCAGTCGTCGCCGCGGTGGCGCTGGTCGCCGTCGTGGTCCTCGTCCGCCGCCGACGCCGCTGACCCGCCCGGCCACCGACAAGCGAAGAGGCCTCCCGCTCGGCGGGAGGCCTCTTGGTGCGCCAGTGCGCCGCCAGGGACTCGAACCCCGAACCCAGTGATTAAGAGTCACTTGCTCTGCCAATTGAGCTAGCGGCGCGACGAGGGGAAACGTTAGCAGCAGGCCCGGTCGGCACAAAATCAGGCAATGGCCCGGTCCCGGCGCTCGCGACGGCGCCATCTGACGAGCGCCGGCACCCCATCCAGCACGAAGAGCAAAAGCACGAGCACGAAGGCGACGAGGCCACCGATGCGCTCACGATCCGTCACCTGCGTCGCACCTCCCCACGAGGTGCGCGTGACCGTCAACGGGCCGCCCACCGGCCCCACGGCCGTCGGCGGTGGCGACTGGGCCTTCGTCGAAGTGGCCGCCCCGGCATACTCCGGGTGGCGGCCGCGGCCTACCTCTGGGCGATGATCGGGCAGTTGACGATGAAGTTGCTCGGCCGCCACGGTCCGCTGGGGAAGCCCAGGATCTGGCCCTGGTCAGCGAGGTCCGCGATCCTGGCGACCTCCGTCTGACGTGTCGGACGCACGCCCGGCGCCCACCTGCTGAGATGGACGTCCCACAGAGGGCTGTACCGGCCCTGGTTCGGCGTCCACGCCAGCACGTTGAGCGGGTCACCCTCGCCGAGCAGGGCCGAGTTGAGGCCCTGTCGCTGCGGGTTGGCCGCCCCCGTGGGGCCGTTCGTGAACGCGGCGAGGGTCGCCCGCGCCGAGTCTGTCCCGTCTTCGCCGGGTGCCGGGGCGGCATTGAGAGCCGGGGCGAAGGTCACGTCCTCGATGGCGGCGGCACCGGCGTCGGAGGCCTCGGTCGACATGTACACCACGGGGTTGCCCCGGGCGAAGCCGTCTGTGAGCGTGTATCGCACCGTCCGGTGGTTGGCGGCGATCGCGACCACCTTGTCGGCCGCGCCGGTGCCGTTGGCGAGCTGGGGCGCGTTGAGGACCGCCCCGTCGGGCAGTTCGACGAGCGGGCTGTAGCCCGGCTCACCCACCGCGCCGGGAGCCGCGGCCGAGGGCGGGAAGCCGGTGGGGCCCGGCGCGAGGACGTGGGTGGGCGAGAAGTCCACGGTGTGGGGGAAGACGATGGTGCCGTCCCGCTCGACCGACACCCGCTGGACCGCCGCCGTGCCCTTGGCGTTGGC
The DNA here is from genome assembly GCF_035688975.1 of Intrasporangium sp. Classification (GTDB taxonomy): domain Bacteria; phylum Actinomycetota; class Actinomycetes; order Actinomycetales; family Dermatophilaceae; genus CALMNV01. The sequence goes on from NZ_DASSMH010000103.1 coordinate 16,902, forward strand.
CAGCTTCTGCGAGACCGAGCTGCCCCACGCCGACGCGTGGTTCGAGTCGGACGCCTCGGTGACGACGAACCACACGTCGGTTCCGCCGGAACGGCCGTGGTGCAGCGGGAGAGTGACCGTGTGATCGGCGTTCACGACCGCGGTGGGCACGAAGACCCTGCCTTCGTCAGCACGGGCCGACACCAGCGGCCCCGACCCTGCCGTCGCGCAGATCGCCAGAGCCGTTGCCAGAGCGCGAGGAGCGAGGCTGTGAGCTCGCATGTGGACCAACCCTCTCGACGTGGGGGGCGGCGCGAAGCCGCGCCTCTCCCATTGCACTCGCCACGCCGTATGCCGTCATCCCCCATGTTGGGGGGGGCGTGGTCACGAGCACCCTTTGACAGCAGGTACGATTGGCGACGCTGATTCGCCGGGCGCCCGCAGGGCTCGCCCGGCACAGTCACGGTGGGTGTAGCTCAGCTGGTAGAGCACCTGGTTGTGGTCCAGGTGGTCGCGGGTTCGAGTCCCGTCACTCACCCGGGTCCCTGCATGTCAGGGAGCGTCGTGGCCGGTGCCCCCGCCGAGGGTGCCGGCCACGAGGCTGTGGGCCCCGACGGCCGGCGAGGACTCAGAACTCCAGGACGTGCGCCTGGGCCAGGCTCTTGGCCGTCGCGCTGTCCGGGCCGGGCTGGGGGACGAAGACCGCCTCGCGGTAGTAGCGCAGCTCCGCGATCGACTCGCGGATGTCGGCCAGCGCGCGGTGGCCGCCCGCCTTCTTCGGCGCGTTGTAGTAGACGCGGGGATACCACCGCCGCGACAGCTCCTTGATCGAGGAGACGTCGATGACGCGGTAGTGCAGGTATGCCTCGAGCTCGCCCATGTCCCGCGCGAGGAAGGCTCGGTCCGTGCCGACGGAGTTGCCGCCCAGGGGCGCCTTGCGCGGCTCCGGCACGAAGGTGCGCACGTAGTCGAGGACCTGGCGCTGGGCCTCCTCCAGGGTCACACCGGCGGGAAGCTCCTCGAGCAGCCCGGAGGTCGTGTGCATCGTGCGCACGAAGTCGTCCATCTGCTCGAGGGCCTCGGTGGGCGGGGCGATCACCACCTCCAGGCCGTCACCGAGCTGGTTGAGCTCGAAGTCGGTCACGAGCGCGGCGATCTCGATGAGCGCGTCCCGCTGCAGCGACAGCCCCGTCATCTCGCAGTCGATCCAGATGATGCGGTCCGTCGTGGACCGGGAGGTCGTCTCGCTCACCGGACCACCATAGGCGTTGGCGGGCGGTGGCTCGGCCGAGCGGCGGCCGTCGCCGCAGTCTGCCCCGCGGCCGCTGTCGGAGCGCTGGACTACCCTGCCTGTCATGACCTCAGGGGACGTCCGCACGAGAGATCCCGGGCAGGAGTGGAACCCGGTGCCCAACCCCACGCGCCGGCCGATGCTGCGCGGGGTCCTGACCGTCGGCGTCGTCTCCTCGCTCTTCCTCGTGTGCCTCCTGCTGCTCCTCGGCATCCTCGAGCAGGGCCTCACCGGCCAGACGATCGTGCTCAGTGCCCTCATGGCGGTCATCCCCCTGCTCGTCATCGTGCCCACCTACCTGTGGCTCGACCGCTACGAGGCAGAGCCGCCCGGCTACCTGCTGTTCGCCTTCCTGTGGGGGGCCCTCGTCGCGGTCGTCGTGGCGTTCTTCCTCAACACGGCCGGCTTGCGGATGCTCGCGTTGGCGCAGTGGACGGACCCGATGTCGACCGGCGCGGTCTACCTCGCCCCCGTGACCGAGGAGACGTTCAAGGGTCTCGGCGTGCTGCTGATCTACCTCTGGCGTCGCCGCGAGTTCGACGGCATCGTCGACGGCGTCGTCTACGCCGGGCTCATCGGCGCAGGCTTCGCCTTCAGCGAGAACGTCGTCTACCTCGGGAGCGCCTTCACGGCATACGGCAACGAGGGCCTCACCGCGACGTTCGTGCTCCGCGGCATCCTCGGACCCTTCGCGCACCCTCTGTTCACCTCGTGCATCGGGATCGGGATCGGGATCGCGGTGTCGGCCCGCCGGCCCGGCGTCCGGGTCCTCGCCGTGGCCGCCGGCTGGGTCGTCGCCATGGTGCTCCACGGCGGCTGGAACCTCACCGCGCTGGCCGGAGTCGACGGCTTCCTCCAGGCCTACGTCAGCTACCAGGTGCCGCTCTTCCTCGCCTTCCTCGCGTTCCTGGTGTGGTTGCGACGGCGTGAGGGCCGGCTCATCGGGCAGCACCTCTCGCCGTATGCCGACGCCGGCTGGCTCACCCACAGCGAGGTGGCGATGCTCAGCCACCTGCGCGCTCGTCGGGCTGCGCGTGCCTGGGCCCGCGCCTACGGCGGGCCGGCGGCCAAGCGGTCCATGAGCGCGTTCCAGGACAGCGCGAGCGACCTGGCCCTGCTGCGGGCGCGGCTCGTCCACGGCACTGCCGAGCGGGAGGCCGTGGAGCGGGAGAACGTGCTCCTCGCGGCCATCACGGCGCACCGGCGCAACTTCCTCGGCTCGCCCGTCACCTGAGGGAGGCCGCATCCCCGACATCTATGCTGGGGACCGCGCCCCGGCGGCGCGCGGCCCCTGTAGCTCAGTGGATAGAGCAAGAGCCTTCTAATCTCTTGGTCGCAGGTTCGAGTCCTGCCGGGGGCGCGGTGGCATGCCGGGGACCGGCGACGGCTCGCCGGTCCCCGGGGCCGCCCGGTTTGAGCGCGCCACTTTCACGGGTAAGGATGGCTGCGTGCCGGGACACGCAGCAGACCACAGCGCGCGGCTGCTCGCCGCCGTGAGGCAGCTGCGGCACGCCCTGGGGGCCGCGGTCCTGCCGCTCGAGGTGCCCGGCGTCGACGTCGCCCGGGCCACGAGGGCCAAGCTCGTCGACCAGCTCGACGACTACGTCGTCCCACGGCTGGAGTCTCTTGACGCGCCGCTGCTCGCCGTCGTCGGAGGCTCGACCGGCGCCGGGAAGTCGACGCTCGTCAACTCCCTCATCGGACGTGAGGTGACCAAGCCCGGCGTGCTGCGCCCGACGACCCGCTCACCGGTGCTCATCTGCCATCCCGGCGACACCGGCTGGTTCTCCGGCCCGCGAGTGCTGCCGGGGCTGTCCCGCGTCACCGGCGAGGCCGGGGACGTCAGCAGCCCGGGGACGGTGCGCCTCGTCTCCACCGAGGCGGTCAACCCGGGTCTCGCGCTGCTCGACGCCCCGGACATCGACAGCGTGGTGGCCGCCAACCGGGACCTGGCCGCCCAGCTCCTCGCCGCGGCGGACCTGTGGATCTTCGTGACGACGGCTGCGCGCTATGCCGACGCCGTGCCCTGGGACCTGCTGCGCGAGGCCTCGGAGCGGGGGACCTCCGTCGCCGTCGTCCTCGACCGTGTGCCGGGCGAGGCCCTCGACGAGATCCGTGCCGACCTCGCGGGGATGCTGCGCGACCAGGGCCTGGCGGACGCGCCCATCTTCTCGGTGGTCGAGTCCCGGCTGGAGGACGGGCTGCTGCCCGCGGACCAGACCGAGCGGCTGCGCAGCTGGCTGCGCACGCTGGCCGGAGACGCCGCGGCCCGCTCGGCGGTCGTCCGCCAGACCCTGCACGGTGCCCTGGAGTCCATCGACGCGCGCGCGGCCGTCCTCGCCTCGGCCTCCGCCCAGCAGGAGTCGGCCGCCGAGACGCTGCTCGAAGCGGCGCACGCGGCATACGATGACGCTCTGGTCGAGGTCCGGGCGGGCGTGCAGGACGGCACCCTCCTGCGCGGCGAGGTCCTCGCCCGCTGGCAGGAGTTCGTCGGCACGGGGGAGTTCTTCCGGCAGGTCGAGTCGACGGTGTCGCGGCTGCGCGACCGGGTCACCTCCTTCCTCCGGGGCGAGCCGGCCCCCTCCGAGCACCTCGGTGAGGCCCTCCAGACGGGGGTGCAGGCGCTGCTGTCCAACCGGGCCGAGCTCGCCGCGTCGGGCACCGCGCGGGCGTGGCGGTCGTTGCCCGGCGGCGCGCAGCTCCTCTCGCGCGACCCCACCCTCGCCCGGTCGAGCGGAGACGTCGGGGGCCGGATCGAGCGGCTCGTGCGGGACTGGCAGGGCGACATCCTGGAGATGGTGCGCGACGAGGGCAGGGACCGCAGGACGACCGCGCGCATCATGGCCTACGGCGTCAACGGCCTCGGCGTCGTGCTCATGCTCGTGACCTTCGCGAGCACTGCGGGCATCACGGGGGCCGAGGTCGGCATCGCGGGGGGCACGGCGGTCCTCGGCCAGAAGCTGCTCGAGGCCGTCTTCGGGGACCAGGCGGTCCGTGAGCTGGCCCGCAAGGCCCGCGAACGCCTGCTCGACCTCGTCGCGGACGTGTATGCCGCCGAACGCGCCCGCTTCGACGCGGCCGTGGCGTCCGCACAGGTGCCGGCCGGGCAGGGCGCGGCCATCGCGGCGGCGGCCGCTGCGGTCAAGGCCGCTCGATGAGTCCCGTGCGCCTGGGCCGGGCGAAGGCGCCGGTGGTGTCGTCCGAGGAGCTGCACGACCGGACGTCCGCGCTCGCCGAGGCCCTTGCCGCCGGGGGCGACGAGCTCGATCCGGCCGCGGTGGCGGCCGCGCGCCGCGTCGTCGACAAGGCACGTGAGCGGCTGACGATCGCCGGGGACCACACCGTGGTCGCGCTCGCGGGCGCCACCGGTAGCGGGAAGTCGTCGCTCTTCAACGCCCTGGTGGGCGAGCAGGTCGCCACGATCGGGGCCCGGCGGCCCACGACGTCGAAGGCGACGGCCGCGGTCTGGGGGGGCAACGACGCCGGGCCCCTGCTCGACTGGCTGCAGGTGGACGCCCGCCATCTCGTCGGGCCGGTCCCGGAGGAGGCCGCCGAGGACTCCGTCGACGGGCTCGTGCTCCTCGACCTGCCGGACTTCGACTCCCGGGTCACCGCGCACCGCCAGGAGGCGGAGCGGATCCTCGAGCTCGTCGACGTCTTCGTCTGGGTGACCGATCCGCAGAAGTATGCCGATGCCCGCCTGCACGACGAGTTCGTGCGCGCGTTGTCGGTGCACGAGGCGGTGACCCTCGCGGTGCTCAACCAGGCGGACCGCCTGACACCCGAGGGCGCGGAGGCGTGCGCCGCCGACCTCGCCAGGCTGCTCGCCGTCGACGGCGTCTCCCATGCGGACGTGCTCACCACGTCGGTCCGCACCGGCGCGGGGGTGCCCGCGCTCGAGCAGCGTCTGGCCAGCGCGGTCGCCGGGCATGCCGCGTCCCGCACGCGTCTCGCCGCCGACGTCGTGACCATCGCCCGGCGCCTGCGGGGGGACGTTGCCGACCGGGAGGCGCGACCGGACGCGCTGCCGCGACGGGACCTCGACGCGGCCCTCAGCCGGGCGGCCGGCGTGCCGATCGTCCTCGACGCGGTGGCCCGGGACTACCGTCGGGAGGCGGCTGCCTCCACCGGCTGGCTCTTCACCCGCTGGACCCGACGCTTCGGAGCCGACCCGCTCCGCCGCCTCCGCCTGGAGCGGGGGAGCCGCCGGGCCGCTTTGCCTCTCGAGCTGTCCGGCGCCGACGTGCGCGCCGTCCTCGGCCGGTCCTCGATCCCGGCCCCCAGCGCGGCCATCGCGTCGGCGGTCGACGTGGCCACGCGCGGCTTCCTGCGCGACGCCTCGGCCGACCTGCCGCTGCGGTGGTCCCAGGCCGTCGAGTCGGCTGCGGCGGCTGGCGGGGATTTGTCCGACGCGCTGGACCAGGCCGTGGTGGCCACTCCGCTCCGGGCTCGCCGGCCCGCCTGGTGGCTGGTCGCCAACCTCATGCAGTGGGTGCTCGGGCTCGCCGCCGTGGCGGGGCTGGTGTGGCTCGGGGTGCTCTATGCCGTCGGGCTGCTCGCCCTGCCTCGCCCCGATACCCCCACGCTGGGCATCGTCCCGGTGCCGACGCTCCTGCTGGGCGGCGGGGTGCTGCTCGGGCTGGTCCTCTCGGCCCTCGCCCGCTGGTGGGCGCGCCTGGGCTCGCGGCGGAGGCGGCGGGTCATCGGCAAACGCCTCGAACGATCGATCAGTCAGGTGACCGACACGCACATCGTCGCGCCCGTGGCACACGTGCTGGGTCGGCACCGCACCACGCGGGAGCGCCTCGACGCGGCCGCCCGCTGAGGCACGGCCTCGGGCGGCGCAGGCCGTCGCGGCCGCGTTGTCCCCAGGCGGAGGCCTCGGTGGCGGCTCGTCCACAGCCCGAGGATTCCGCCTGCCGGCCGCCCCGGAGGTGCCGGACGCTGGTGGCGGGACGGTGCCGTGCCGTTCCCGCGCAGTCAGCGAAGGAAGCAGGTGCAGAGATGTACGAGAACTACGTGACGGTGGTCGGCAACGCCGTGGCCGACCCGATGGAACGCAAGACGAGGAGCGGCGGGGCCTTCACGACGTTCCGGATCGCGTCCACACCACGACACCGCCTGCCCGACGGGCGGTACGTCGACGGCTCGACCAGCTTCTACGGGGTCTGCGTCTTCGGCGTCCTCGCCGCCAACGTCGCCAAGTCGCTCGAGAAGGGCCAGCCGGTCATCGTGCACGGCCGCCTGCGGGTCAACGAGTGGCGCGACGGCAAGGACGGCATCCGCGTCGGCGTCGAGATCGACGCCAGCCACGTCGGACACGACCTCTCCCGGGGCCAGGCCACCTTCCGTCGCCTGAGCCGCGCCGAGGCGTTGGGGGAGGAGCCCCTCGCGGACCCGGAGGTGCAGGCGGCCCTGCGGTCCATCGCCCGCTTCGACGCGGACGCCGAAGGCTCGCCCGAGCGGCCGCCCAACGTCGACGAAAACGGCGAGGTGCACGACACCGCCCCGGCCCTCGAGTCCGCGCCAGTGCTTCAGTCCGCGCCGGTGCTCGAGTCCGCGCCGGTGCTCGAGTCCGCGCCGGTGCCGTACGGCGACCCGGAGACCGACCCGTATGAGGTGGTCGAGGCCGCCGCCGGGTGAGGCGCCCCCCGGGTGAGGCGCCCCCCCGGGGGTGGCCCCGCCGGTTGGCCGGGTCGGCTCGGCTCTCCGGGTCGCTCGGCTCTCCGGGTCGGCTTGGTTGGCCGGGTCGGCTCGGCTCTTCGGGTCGGCTCGGCTGTCCGGGTCGGACCGGCGGTGACCATGGGCGGATTCGGCCCCCTCGAGGGCAGGCCGATAACCTCGGGCCATGGCCGAGTACATCTACACCATGACCAGGGCGCGCAAGGCCCACAACGAGAAGGTCATCCTCGATGACGTCTCGATGTCCTTCTACCCGGGCGCGAAGATCGGGATGGTCGGCCCCAACGGGGCCGGCAAGTCGACGATCCTTAAGATCATGGCCGGCCTCGACCAGCCGTCCAACGGGGAAGCGCGCCTCGCGCCCGGTGCCACCGTGGGGATCCTTCTGCAGGAGCCGCCGCTCAACGAGGACAAGACCGTCCTCGGCAACGTGCAGGAGGGTGCCGGCGTCATCAAGGCGAAGCTCGACCGCTACAACGAGATCTCGGCGCAGATGGCAGACCCCGACGCGGACTACGACGCGCTTCTCGCCGAGATGGGCACCCTGCAGGAGGACATCGACCACGCCGACGCGTGGGACCTCGACAGCCAGCTCGAGCAGGCCATGGACGCGCTGCGCTGCCCCCCGGGTGACTCGCCGGTCACCACCCTCTCCGGCGGGGAACGCCGGCGCGTGGCCCTGTGCAAGCTCCTCCTGCAGAAGCCCGACCTACTGCTGCTCGACGAGCCGACCAACCACCTGGACGCCGAGTCCGTCCTGTGGCTCGAGCAGCACCTCGAGTCCTACGCCGGCGCTGTCATCGCCGTCACCCACGACCGGTACTTCCTCGACCACGTGGCGCAGTGGATCGCCGAGGTCGACCGTGGGCGCCTCTACCCCTACGAGGGCAACTACTCGACGTATCTCGAGAAGAAGGCCGAGCGCCTCACGGTGCAGGGCAAGAAGGATGCCAAGCTGCAGAAGCGCCTCAAGGAGGAGCTCGAGTGGGTGCGCTCCAACGCCAAGGGCCGGCAGGCGAAGTCCAAGGCGCGCCTGGCCCGCTACGAGGAGATGGCGGCGGAGGCGGACCGCACCCGCAAGCTGGACTTCGAGGAGATCCAGATCCCGCCGGGGCCGCGGCTCGGCTCCATGGTGATCGACGTGAAGGACCTGCGGAAGGGGTTCGGTGACCGGGTCCTCATCGACAACCTCTCCTTCACGTTGCCCCGCAACGGCATCGTCGGCGTCATCGGCCCCAACGGCGTCGGCAAGTCCACCCTCTTCAAGACGATCGTCGGGTTCGAGCAGCCGGACGCGGGAGAGGTCAAGATCGGCGACACCGTGAAGATCTCCTACGTCGACCAGGCCCGGGAGGGCATCGACCCGAAGAAGACGCTCTGGGAGGTCGTGTCCGACGGGCTCGACCACATCAAGGTCGGCCACGTCGAGATCCCTTCGCGTGCCTACGTCTCGCAGTTCGGGTTCAAGGGTCCCGACCAGCAGAAGCCGGCCGGCGTCCTCTCCGGCGGTGAGCGCAACCGCCTCAACCTCGCGCTCACCCTCAAGCAGGGAGGCAACCTGCTGCTCCTCGACGAGCCGACCAACGACCTCGACGTGGAGACCTTGGGCTCGCTCGAGAACGCGCTGCTCGAGTTTCCCGGTTGTGCCGTCGTCATCTCGCACGACCGGTGGTTCCTCGACCGGGTCGCAACGCACATCCTCGCGTACGAGGGCACCGAGGACGACCCTGCTTCGTGGTACTGGTTCGAGGGCAACTTCGAGTCCTACGAGGCAAACAAGGTCGAACGCCTCGGAGCTGAGGCGGCGCGGCCGCACCGCGTGACGTACCGCAAGTTGACGCGCGACTGAGCCACCGGCGTCGGCGGGTCGCCCGCCCGGGAGGCTGACCCAGTCGGGGCTCGCCCACACCCGTCGAGTGGCCAGTTCCGTACGCCACCCCCGTCTCGTCGAGTGGCCAGTTCCGTACGCCACCCCCGTCTCGTCGAGTGGCCAGTTCGGTCCTCATGCTGCGACGTATCGCAACCAGTGTCGGTGGCTCGTACTAGCGTTCGATACATGAAGAAGGGGACGGATCTGATTGAGGCGCTGCGGCGCCGCGTCGTCGAGCTGGAGACCGGTCAGGCAGCGGGTGGCGCTTCGTCGGCGTTTCTCGCGTCACTGGCTCACGCGCCGGAGACCGACTGGGTCGGTGCGCTCGGTGCGCTCGGTGCGTTCGCCCCAAACGCTCCGCCGCCTAGGTCGGCGTCTTCTGCCGGACCCGGGCCGGAGAGGCGTGGGGCGGATCGACGCTCGGCGCGGGCGGCACGGCGTTCGACTCTGGCGAGCTCGTTGGCGCCGCGCAGGGGCGTTTGGGCGCACATGAGCGCCGGTGAGCCGCTCCGGGTGGACCCGCGAGAGGTGGAGTGGCTGGACCGGGAGGCCATCGGCGGCGACGCGCTCGGAGGGGAGGCGCTCGACCCAGACGGGCCGGGTCGTGCTGGCGGGGACGCCAGTGATAGTGCAGACGCGTTCGAGTGGGATTCCTTGCCGTGTCCAGGTTCGCAGGCGCCGGTGGGAGTGCTGCTGGAAGCCTCGGTCGGAATGCCGTTGGTCCGGCATGCGGAGGGCGAGCTGCAAGAAGCAGTCGAGCACCTCGCCGCCTTGCGCGCCTCGTGCGAGTTGATGCTGGTGCACGTGCTGGCTGAGCTGGAGTCCCGTGGGCTTGCGCCGCCGGGCGGCCTGTCGGCGATCGACTGGCTGCGAGCCCACGACTCGGGCCTCTCTGCGGGCGCCGCGAAAGCGATCGTCACCGTCGCGCGGGCCGTCATCGAGCCGCGCTGGGCCAGCCTGCGGGCCCGCGTCGCCATGGGTCATGTCCCAGTGAGCAGCGCCGCGCAGATCGTGGAGTTGCACGAGCGCGTCCATCGGGTCGCCGACTCGGAGCAACTGGATGCGATCCTGGAGCACCTGACCGACCAGGCCGCCACCGCGCGGCCGGAACAGCTGGCCCGGCTCGTGCGCCAGCAGGCTGACCAGCTGACCCCACCGGGAGACGCCGAGCGGATGGACGAAGCCCGCCGCGGCTGTCGCGGCCTCTGGTTCACCGCACCCAACCGCACCGGCATGGTGCGAATGACCGCCGTGCTGGACCCTGAGGCGGCCGCCGTGGTCAAGGCCGCCGTCGACCCGCTCTCTGCGCCGTGCCCCGCCACGGACACGAAGGGCCGAACGGTGGAGCCGGACCCTCGGACTCCCGCGAGGCGCCGTGCAGACGCCCTCGTGGCGATCATCGGGCGGGGCGTGTCCTCCCCCGATGGAGTGCCCTCGACGGACAAGGCGAAGGTGATCGTCACCATCGAGCACGACGTCCTGACAGGGCGGCTGGCCGGGACCGGCACCACCCTGACCGGGGATGTGCTGTCCGCCGCCACGGTCCGCCGTCTCGCGTGTGATGCCGGGATCATCCCCATGGTGCTCGGTCGGGCAAGCGAACCGTTGGACGTCGGCAGAGAGCGCCGACTGGTGACCAAGGGCCTGCGACTGGCGCTGATCGCACGCGACCGCGGCTGTTCGTTCCCCAACTGCAGCACTCCACCGCAGTGGTGCGACGGACACCACGTGCACCACTGGTCCCGGGGCGGCAAGACCTCGCTGACGACCACCGCGCTGCTATGCCCACGGCACCACTCTCACGTGCACCAGCACGACCTCACCGCGACCGTGACTCCCACCTGCGTCACCTGGCACATCTGACGCGGGCCGGAAACGGTCGGGATGCGGCCGGCTCCCAGGGAGCCGGCCCGGCTCCGAGGGAGCCGGCCCAAACTGGTACCAACCTGTCCAGCGAGCTCACTCCGCGAAAGGGGGGCGCCACGAGGTCACCGCCGCACCGCCCCGCCGCGGGCCCCACTTCCCGGCGGGCGGGCCCCACTACCCGCGGGCCGCTGCCCGCTGCGACTGTGGCCTGGCCTCGGCCGCTACCCCACGTCGTGGCCGGCGATCTCCCCATGGGCCGCCAGCGCGGACCCGCACCCGCCGACGGGCGCATGGTGCTCGTCGATTCGCTCGTGCAGTTCTTGCGGCCCCGCCTCTTACGGCGCGCGGGCGCCACACCGGGGAGCCGGGGGCCGCGGTGCCCTCGACAATCACCCGCCGTGTGGCGAGGATCGGAAGATGCGACTGGGGCTGCAGGTCTCCCACTTCAGCTGGCCGGGTACGGCCGCCTCGATCGGCCCGACCTTCGGGCGGATCGCACGCGACGCGGAAGACGCCGGCATGTGGAGTCTGTGGGTCATGGACCACTTCTTCCAGATCGGCCCGATCGGCCCGCCCGAGCTCGAGATGCTCGAGGGCTACACCGCGCTCGCCTTCGCCGCCGGCCAGACCTCGCGGATCGAGGTCGGCACCCTGGTCACCGGCGTGACGTACCGCCACCCCGGCATCCTCGTCAAGACCGTGACGACGCTGGACGTCCTCTCGGGCGGCCGCGCGTGGCTCGGCATCGGCGCGGCGTGGAACGAGGACGAGCACCGCGGGCTCGGGGTGCCCTACCCGCCGGTCAAGGAGCGCTTCGAGCGGCTTGAGGAGGCGCTCCAGATCGCCTTGCAGATGTGGTCGGGGGACGAGAGCCCGTATGCCGGTCGCCACTACTCGCTCGAACGCCCCCTCAACAGCCCGCCCGCCATCCGCCAGCCGCACCCGCCGATCCTCATCGGCGGCATGGGGCAGAAGAAGACGATGCGGCTCGTCGCACAGTACGCCGACGCCTGCAACTTCTTCGACGTGGGCACGGACCGGCTCCGCGTCGCCTGCGACGTGCTGCGCGGCCACTGCGCCGACGTCGGCCGGAGCTATGACGACATCAGCAAGACGGTCCTGACCCGGATGAGCCTGTCGGCGTCGGGCGAGCAGGCGGCGTCGGGGGAGCCGACCAGCTCCGTGTCCGCGGCCGTCGACCGGCTGGGCAGGCTTGCCGAGGCGGGGATGGACGACGCCATCCTGGGGCTCGGCAACCAGACCGACCCCGCGGCCTACGAGCTGGTGGCCGACGTGGTCCGCCAGGTCGCGGGGGTCACGTCAGCGGACCGCTGACCCTGCGGACGTGGCGCCGACCAGCCGCAGCGCGAGGGTGGCGTTCGTGGCGCCGATCTGCGCGGGGCTGCGCCGGATCGTGGGGGAGTACCAGCGGGCGACGTCGACGACGATGGAGAGCAGGGCGAGCGCGGTGTCACCGACGTCGTCGATCGTGAAGGCGCCGGTGGCGACGCCCCGCTCCAGGACGCCGCGCACGAGGGAGTCGATCTCCTTGCGCAGGGCGAGGACCTCGGCGTGGTGCTCGGCCGAGAGGTGGTGGTGCTCGTACTGCACGACCCGGGCGACCTGGTACTGCTCCACGTGCCACTCCGAGAAGCGCGCCATCAGGTTGGTCAGCTGACCGGCGGGCGTGCGGTCGGCAGCAATCGCTTCGCGGACCCGGCGCAGCGCCGACTGGTGCCCGACCCGGCTGAGGTTGAAGAGCAGCTCCTCCTTGGAGCCGAAGTGCACGTACACGCCGGCCGGGCTGAGCCCCGCCCGCCCCGCGATGTCGCGCGTCGTGGTTGCATGGAACCCCTTGTCGGCGAAGGCCTGTGCAGCGGCACCCATGAGCCGCTCGACCGTGGAGGCGTCGGCGTCGGTGGCGCCGGCCGGCGCCGCCGCCGGGGTGCGGGCCGGGAGCTGACTCGGCCCAGGCGGGCTGTGCGGGGTGGGCGTGTGCACGTTGACAGCATGCCGCAGCCGCGGGACACTAAGCAAGCGCTTAGTTACTGATTAGTACCACGCCCGAGGAGCCAGCCATGCCGCGTCACATCTACGACGAGGACCACGAGGCGGTGCGTGCGTCCGCGCGCGCGTTCGTCGCCCGCACGCTGGCCCCCCGGGCGCAGGAGATGATCGAGATCAAGTCGATCCCGCGCGAGGTGTGGAAGGAGGCGGGCAAGCAGGGCCTCTTCGGCTTCGACATTCCGGAGCAGTTCGGTGGGGCGGGGGTGGACGACTACCGCTTCAACGCCGTGGTCTCGGAGGAGATGTCGCGCTTCAACGCCGCCACGAGCTCGTGCTTCGGCATCCACTCCGACGTGTGCCCGCCCTACATCGTCGACCTCGGCACCGAGGAGCAGAAGCAGCGCTGGTTGCCCGGCATGGCAAGCGGCGACCTGATCTGCGCCATCGCCATGACGGAGCCGTCCGGTGGGTCGGACCTGGCGGCGCTCAAGACGACGGCGGTCCGCGCCGGCGAGGGGTGGGTCCTCAACGGCTCGAAGACCTTCATCACCAACGGCTACCAGGCGGACCTCGTCATCGTCGCCGCCCGCACCGACCCCGCCCGAGGCGCCAAGGGGATCACCCTGTTCCTGGTGGAGCGCGGCATGCCTGGCTTCGCCAACGGTCGCAAGCTCGACAAGGTCGGCATGCCGGAGTCCGACACCGCCGAGCTCTTCTTCGACAACGTCCGCGTGCCCGACGAGAACCGGCTCGGCCCCGAGGGGGGCGGCTTCGTCGCGATGATGCAGCGACTGCCCCAGGAGCGGGTCGGTGCCGCCGTGTCCAACGTGGCGCACGCCAAGGCGATCCTCGAGGAGACCATCGACTACGCCAAGGAGCGCAAGGCGTTCGGTCAGCCCATCGGGGCTTTCCAGCACAACAAGTTCCTCCTCGCCGAGCTCGTCACGAAGATCGAGGTCGCCGAGGCGTTCGTCGACGACTGCGTGCTGGCCCACGCGGCGCGAAAGCTGTCGGCCGTCGACGCGGCCAAGGCGAAGTGGTGGAGCTCGCAGGTGCAGAACGAGGTGCTGGACCACTGCGTGCAGCTGCACGGCGGCTACGGCTTCATGAACGAGTACCGCGTGGCCCGCGCCTGGCGCGATGCCCGCGTGACGAAGATCTGGGCCGGGTCCAACGAGATCATGAAGGAGCTCATCGGCCGGGACCTCGGCCTCTGACGTCCCGCATGTCGAGCACCTGCCGTGCCAGGGGTTTGTCCCCGGCCCGCGCGGGGAACGGGGTACCCGCTCGGGCTCGGGGGGCCCGGACGACCGGGTTGCGGCATACCGGCCGGTTATGTGTTCGCCCCCCGGGCAGGCGACAATGACGGTTCGCGGCCAGCGCCGTCCGCGGTGGGGCGCTACCTTGTGCCCTGCCGCGGCCGCGCGCCGCGTATCACGACAACGGAAGAAGCTTCATGGAGATCTGGCCCGGACACAGCTACCCCCTCGGGGCGACGTATGACGGGAGCGGCGTCAACTTCGCCGTGTTCTCGGAGGTCGCCGAGAAGGTCGAGCTCTGCCTCATCGACGACGACCTGGTCGAGACCCGCCTCGAGCTGCCGGAGGTGGACGGCTTCGTGTGGCACGGCTACGTCCCCTACGTCCAGCCCGGTCAGCGATACGGGTTCCGCGTGCACGGCCCCTACGAGCCGGAGAACGGCCACCGGTGCAACCCGGCCAAGCTCCTCCTCGACCCCTACGCCAAGGCCATCGAGGGGCAGCCGGACAACCACCAGGCGATGTTCTCCTATCGCTTCGGCGACGAGGACGCGGCCACGACGAAGGACATCGACACTACGGACAGCCTGCCCCACAGCATGCTCTCCGTCGTCGTCAACCCGTTCTTCGACTGGGGCGACGACCGTCCGCCGCGGCACGAGTACCACGACACCGTCATCTACGAGGCCCACGTCAAGGGGCTGACCCAGCTCAACCCCGAGATCCCCGAGGAGATCCGGGGGACGTATGCCGGCATCGCGCACCCGGCGACGATCGCCCACCTGCAGGACCTCGGCATCACGGCGATCGAGCTCATGCCGGTGCACCAGTTCGTGCAGGACTCCCACCTGCTCGACCGGGGACTGCGGAACTACTGGGGCTACAACAGCATCGGCTTCCTGGCGCCCCACAACGGGTATGCCGCAGGCGGTGAGCGCGGGCAGCAGGTGCTCGAGTTCAAGGCGATGGTCAAGGCGCTGCACGAGGCCAACATCGAGGTGATCCTCGACGTCGTCTACAACCACACCGCCGAGGGCAACCACATGGGCCCGACGCTCGCCTTCCGCGGCATCGACAACAACGCGTACTACCGGCTCGTCGACGACGACAAGGCGCACTACTACGACACCACCGGCACGGGCAACAGCCTGCTCATGCGCCACCCGCACGTGCTGCAGCTCATCATGGACTCGCTGCGCTACTGGGTGAACGAGATGCACGTCGACGGCTTCCGCTTCGACCTCGCGGCCACGTTGGCCCGGCAGTTCCACGAGGTCGACCGGCTGTCGGCCTTCTTCGACCTGATCGAGCAGGACCCCGTCGTCAGCCAGGTCAAGCTCATCGCCGAGCCGTGGGACCTCGGCGACGGCGGCTATCAGGTCGGCAACTTCCCGCCTGGATGGACCGAGTGGAACGACAAGTACCGCGACACGATGCGCGCGTACTGGAAAGGCGACGGCGGCGTCATCGGCGAGTTCGCGCAGCGCCTCACCGGCTCGAGCGATCTCTACGAGCGCAGCGGCCGCCGCCCGCACGCGAGCATCAACTTCATCACCGCGCACGACGGCTTCACGCTGAACGACCTGGTCTCGTACAACGAGAAGCACAACGAGTCCAATGGCGAGGACAACCGCGACGGGTTCGACAACAACCGCTCGTGGAACTGCGGCGCCGAAGGCGAGACCGACGATGCCGCGATCGAGGCCCTGCGGGCGCGCCAGAAGCGCAACGTCATCGCTACGCTGAT
>NZ_DASSMH010000104.1:0-14826 GCF_035688975.1 Intrasporangium sp.
TGGACGGTCGACGAGGCTCGGCGCTTCCTCGAGTCGGCCCGGACGAATGACGATCCGATGTACGCCGGGTATGTCGTGATGCTCGTCCTCGGCCTCCGCCGCGGTGAGCTGCTCGGGCTCGCGTGGGAGGACGTGGACCTAAGCGCGGGCGAAGCACGGATCAGCTGGCAGGTCCAGAGGGTCGGCGGGCAGCTGGTCCGTCGCCGGACCAAGACCCATTCGTCGGACTCCCCACTGCCCCTGCCCGACATCTGCGTCCGGGCCCTCGAGCACCGGCGCCGCACGGAGATCACGCTGCGACTTGCAGCCGGGGAGGCGTGGGCCGGCACCGGCCTCGTGCTCACCACGCGGCTCGGTGACCCGGTGGATCCACGGAACTTCCAGCGGGCCTTCCGCTCCAGCGTGCGGCGCGCCGGCGTTCCGGTCATCCCCGTTCACTCCACCCGGCGCACCTGCGCGAGCCTTCTTGTCGCTCTCGACGTGCACCCCCGCGTGGCGATGGCGATCCTGCGCCACAGCAAGATCGCGGTGACGATGGACGTCTACGCCCAGGTGTCTGCCGCGTCGACCCGGGAGGCTCTCAAGCGGTTGGGAGAGGCGTTCCAGTGAGTACCGTTGCCGTACTTTGCTGGAATCAGGGCGTGGAAGCGCCCCTCACCGAAGACCGGAAAGGGGCGCTGACCTGTGGTGGAGCCAAGGGGACTCGAACCCCTAACCCCCTGCTTGCAAAGCAGGTGCGCTACCAATTGCGCCATGGCCCCGCGCGGGCGCGAGCGCCGCGAGAGCTGTGTCGGCGGTCAGGACTTGGCCGGCGGCGGCGGCGTCGGCCGGACGTCGTCGGTGGCCTGCGACCAGAGGTCCTGCTCGGCCTGCTGCTGCCGGGCCTTCTTGCGCAGGTAGGACAGCCCGACCAGGGACCCGACGATGAGGGCGAGGCGCTTGACCATGGTGTTCCTCCCGTTGCCGCTCGAAGGTGGTGGTGGGCCTAACAGGACTTGAACCTGTGACCTCTTCCTTATCAGGGAAGCGCTCTAACCGTCTGAGCTATAGGCCCGTGGCCACCCCTCACGCGCGGATCCAAGGACCCGGACGCGAGGGCACACGTTACCGGATGCCGAGTCGTCGGCACAAAACGGGGTATGCCGCCGGGGGCCCGCTCCCAGCCCGGCGGCATACCCCCGCACTGACCTGGAGCTCGGTCGATCCTCGGGCCTTGGCTCAGTCGTGTCCTTCTCGACGACTGAGCCGAACCGGCCCTCCGGGCCTCCCTCGCCGGACCCCGGTCGATCCTCGGGCCTTGGCTCAGTCGTGTTATTCTCGACCACTGAGCCGAACCGGCCCTCCGGGCCTCCCTCGCCGGAGCTCGGTCGATCCTCGGGCCTTGGCTCAGTCGTCGGTGAGGGTGAGCTGGACCCCGCCCACCAGCGCCGAGCAGATGTTGTAGAGGAACGCCATCACCGTGGTGATGGCGGTCAGCAGGAGGACGTCGACCACACCGATGACCACCGACAGGGACACCACCCGGCCGAAGCCGACGTAGTCCTTGATCGAGAACGGGTTGGTCGTCGTCGTCTGCAGCGACTGGAGCACGCCCTCGATGTCGGTGAAGACGTTCATCGTTGACAGGATCATCCACAGCACCGCGGTCAGGATGACGCCCGCGATGCCGATCGCCACCGACAGCAGGAAGCTCATCTTCATCACCGACCACGGGTCGACCCGGGCGACCGCGAGCCGGACCCGACGCGGGCCCTTGCGGGCGCCGGTGCGGGGGGCCGGCCGCGTCTGGGTCGCCGTGGCGCCCGTGACCTGGGCGCTGCTGGTGGCGGGCTGCGTGCCGGTGACCGGGGAGGCCACCGCCTGCGTGGTCGAGAGCCCGCCGTCCGTCATCCCGCGTGCGCCCTCAGAACTGGTCGCGCTCACTCGTCACCTCCGCTGTCGCCCTCGGACCCGGCCTCGCCGCTCGAGGTCCCGTCCGACGGTACGCCATCACCGGCCGGAACCACAGCCGGAGGGACCGGCGCCGCCTCGCCCGGAATGCCCGCATCGAACCCTTCCGGCTCCTCGACCTCCTCGAGCTCCGCCTCGGTCGCGCTCTCGGCGTTGCGGGCCACCGCGACGATCGAGTCGCCGCGGTCCGGCTTGGCGAACATCACGCCCTGGGTCGAGCGGCCCGTATGCCGTATGCCGTCCACGCGGGAGCGGACGATCTTGCCCTTCTCCATGACGACGAGCACCTCGTCGGTGTCGCTGACGGTGAGCGCGCCGACGAGGTCGCCGCCCTTCTCGGACAGGCGGGCGACCTGGATGCCGGTGCCACCACGGCCCTGCAGCCGGTACTCCGACACGGGAGTGCGCTTGGCAAGGCCGTTCTCGAAGACGACGAAGACGTCCGGATCCTCGCCGGGGGGCACGACGGACATCGCGAGCAGGTGGTCGCCACCCTTGAACTTCATCCCGGTGACCCCGGAGGTGGACCGGCCCATCGGCCGCAGCGCGGTGTCGGTCGCGGTGAAGCGCACCGACTGGCCCTTGCGCGAGACGAGAAGCAGGTCGTCCGCCGCGGAGGCGAGGGCGGCGCCGACGAGCTCGTCCCCCTCGCGCAGGTTGATCGCGATGAGGCCTCCCGAGCGGTTCGAGTCGTAGTCCGACAGGCGGGTCTTCTTCACCAGGCCGTCACGCGTGGCGAGGACGAGGTAGTCCGCCGACTCGTAGTCGTGGACCGCAAGCACCTGGGCGATCCGCTCGTCGGGCTGGAAGGCAAGCAGGTTCGCCACGTGCTGGCCCTTGGAGTCCCGGCCGCCCTCGGGCAGCTCGTAGGCCTTGGCCCGGTAGACCCGGCCGAGGTTGGTGAAGAAGAGCAGCCAGTGGTGCGTCGTCGTCGTGAAGAAGTGCTCGACGACGTCCTCGCCGCGCAGGCTCGCACCGCGGACCCCCTTGCCGCCCCGCTTCTGGGACCGGTAGAGGTCGACGCGGGTCCGCTTGGCGTAGCCGCCGCGGGTGATCGTCACGACGACGTCCTCCTCGGGGATGAGGTCCTCCATCGACATGTCCCCGTCGAAGGGCACGATCGTGGTGCGCCGGTCATCGCCGTAGCGGTCGACGATCTCCTGCAGCTCCTCAGAGACGATGTCGCGCTGCCGCTGCGGGGAGTCGAGGATGGCGACGTACTCGTCGATCATGGTCTGCAGCTCGTCGTGGTCGCGCTGGATCCGCTCCCGCTCGAGGGCGGCGAGGCGACGCAGCTGCATGGTGAGGATGGCGTTGGCCTGGACCTCGTCGACGTCGAGCAGCTCCATGAGCCCGTCGCGGGCGACCTCGACGGTGCGGCTGCGCCGGATGAGCGCGATGACCTCGTCGAGCATGTCGAGGGCCTTGAGGTAGCCGCGCAGGATGTGGATGTCGGCCTGCGCCTTGCGCAGTCGCCACCTCGTGCGCCGGACGATGACCTCGATCTGGTGCTCCACCCAGTGCCGGATGAAGGCCGAGAGCGGCAGCGTGCGCGGCACGTCGTCGACGAGGGCGAGCATGTTCGCCCCGAACGTCGTCTGCAGCTGCGTGTGCTTGTAGAGGTTGTTGAGCACGACCTTGGCGACCGCGTCCCGCTTGAGCTTGATGACGAGGCGCTGGCCGCTGCGGCCCGAGGTGTGGTCCTCGATGTCGGCGATGCCGGAGATCCGCCCCTCCTTGACGAGGTCGGCGATCTTGAGCGCGAGCATGTCGGGGTTGACCTGGTAGGGCAGCTCCGTGACGACGAGGCACTGGCGGCCCTGGATCTCCTCGACCTCGACGACCGCGCGCATGATGATCGAGCCGCGCCCGGTGCGGTAGGCGTCCTCGATGCCGCGGCGACCCATGATGAGCGCGCCGGTCGGGAAGTCGGGGCCGGTGATGATCCCGAGCAGGGCCTCGAGCATCTCCTCGCGCGGCATGTCCGGGTGCTTGAGGTAGAACTGTGCACCGGCCGCGACCTCGCGCAGGTTGTGCGGCGGGATCTGCGTGGCCATGCCGACCGCGATGCCGGCCGAGCCGTTGACGAGCAGGTTGGGGAAGCGGCTCGGCAGCACCGACGGCTGCAGCGTCTTGCCGTCGTAGTTGGGCACGAACTCGACCGTGTCCTGGTCGATGTCGCGCACCATCTCCATGGCGATCGGGGCCATCCGGCACTCGGTGTAGCGCGGTGCCGCGGCGCCGTCGTTGCCCCGCGACCCGAAGTTGCCCTGGCCCTGGACGAGCGGGTAGCGCAGCGACCAGTCCTGCACGAGGCGCACCAGGGCGTCGTAGATGGCGGTGTCGCCGTGCGGATGGTAGTTGCCCATGACGTCGCCGACCACGCGGGCGCACTTGTTGAACCCGCGGTCGGGGCGGTAGCCGCCGTCGTACATCGCGTAGACGATGCGCCGGTGCACCGGCTTGAGGCCGTCGCGCACGTCGGGCAGCGCGCGGCTGACGATGACCGACATCGCGTACTCGATGTAGGACCGCTGCATCTCCGTGTTGAGGTCGACCGCCTCGATGCGGTCGTGGCCCTCGCGCTCGGGAGGCGCCGCGCCCTGGTCGTCCGTCTCGTCCGGCTCGGGCGGGTCCACCCCCTCGTCGTTGGGGCCGAGGATCGAGTCGATGCTGTCGTCCGGCGTCTCGGTGGCGTCATCGCCGTTGGTCGGCGGTTGCTCGCTCAAAGTATTGCCTTGTCTCTTTGTGCTGGTCGGTCGTCACGTGCTCGGTATGCCGCGTCCCCCAGATATCTGCGGGGTTGGTTATCGCTATAGCGATAGCTGGCCCCGCAGATATCTGGGGGGTGGGGGATGGCTAGATGTCGAGGAAGCGGACGTCGCGGGCGTTGCGCTGGATGAAGCCGCGCCGGGACTCGACGTCCTCGCCCATGAGGACGGCGAAGACCTCGTCGGCCTTGGCGGCGTCCTCCAGGGTCACCTGCAGCAGGGTGCGTGTCGCCGGGTTCATCGTCGTGTCCCACAGCTCGTTGTAGTTCATCTCCCCGAGGCCCTTGTAGCGCTGCACGGGGTTGTCCTTGGGCAGCCGCCACCCCTTGCCCTCGCCGATCGCGCGCAGGCCGTCGCGCTCCCGGTCGGAGTAGGCGAACTGGTGCAGGGCGTTGCTCCACCGCAGGCGGTAGAGCGGCGGCTGGGCCAGGTAGACGTACCCGGCCTCGATGAGCGGGCGCATGAAGCGGAAGAGCAGCGTGAGGAGCAGGGTGCGGATGTGCATGCCGTCGACGTCCGCGTCGGCCATGAGGACGATCTTGTGGTAGCGCGCCCTCGCGATGTCGAAGTCCTCGCCGATGCCCGTGCCAAAGGCGGAGATGAGCGCCTGGACCTCGTTGTTCGACAGGATCTTGTCGATCCGGGCCTTCTCGACGTTGAGGATCTTTCCCCGGATCGGCAGGATCGCCTGGGTCGTGGGGTTGCGCCCGGCCTTCGCGGAGCCGCCGGCCGAGTCGCCCTCGACGATGAAGACCTCGGAGACGACCGGGTCCTTGCTCTGGCAGTCGGACAGCTTGCCCGGCAGGCCGCCGGACTCGAGCAGGCCCTTGCGGCGGGTCGCCTCGCGCGCCTTGCGGGCCGCCATCCGGGCCGCCGCCGCCTGGATCGACTTGCGCACGATGTCCTTGCCCTCCGACGGGTGCGCCTCGAGCCAGTGCCCGAACTCGGAGGTCATGGCGCGCTGGACGAAGCCCTTGACCTCGGAGTTGCCGAGCTTGGTCTTCGTCTGGCCCTCGAACTGCGGGTCGGTGAGCTTGACCGAGATGACGGCGGTGAGCCCCTCGCGCACGTCGTCGCCCGTCAGGTTCTCGTCCTTGTCCTTGAGCAGGTTCTGGCGGCGCGCGAAGTCGTTGACGAGCTTGGTCATCGCCGCGCGGAAACCCTCCTCATGGGTGCCGCCCTCGTGGGTGTTGATCGTGTTGGCGTAGGTGTGGACCGACTCGCTGTAGGCGTTGGTCCACTGCATGGCCAGCTCCAGCGAGAGGGACCGGCCCTCGTCCTCGGCCTCGATGTAGATGACGTCCGGGTGCACCGGCTCGCTGCGCTTGGAGCCGTTGAGGTGGTGGACGTAGTCGATGAGGCCGCCGTCGTAGCGGTAGGACACCTTCTTGGCGGTGACCGTCTTGGTCTCGCCCTCCGGCTGGGCGTCGTCGTGTTCCTCGACCTCCTCGAGGTCCGCCTCGATGTCGTCCAGGTCCGGGTCGCCCTGCTCGGTGACCGTGCGCTCGACCCGCTCGTCGATGAGGTTGATCGTCAGGCCCTTGTTGAGGAAGGCCATTTGCTGGAACCGGGCCCGGATCGTCTCGAAGTCATACTCGACCGTCTCGAAGATCTCCGGGCTGGCCCAGAACGTGATGGTCGTGCCGGTGGCCTCCGTCTCCTCCATCTGCGTGAGCGGGCCGGTCGGCACACCGCGCTCGAAGCTCATCCGGAAGGCGTGCCCCTTCTGCCGCACGCAGACGTCGAGCCGGCTCGAGAGCGCGTTGACGACGGACGAGCCGACCCCGTGCAGACCCCCCGAGACCTTGTAGCCGCCGCCCCCGAACTTGCCGCCGGCGTGCAGCTGGGTGAGGACGAGCTCGACGGCGCTGACCTGCTCGACCGGGTGGATGTCGGTCGGTATGCCGCGCCCGTTGTCCTTGACCCGCACGGCGCCGTCGGCCATGAGCGTGACGTCGATCGTGTCGGCGTAGCCGGCCAGCGCCTCGTCGACGGAGTTGTCGACGATCTCCCAGATCAGGTGGTGCAGGCCCCGCGCCCCCGTGGAGCCGATGTACATGCCCGGCCGCTTGCGGACGGCTTCGAGCCCCTCGAGGACTGTGATGGCGCTGGCGTCGTAGGCAAGGCCGTTGGGGTGCAGCTCCGGAGGAGCCGAGGTGTCCGGGCCCTGGTCTGGGGTGGTCTGTTGAGTGGCCTCGGACACGTCTCTCCTCGATGTGTTGCCTGGTCTGCGCATGCGATGCCGCGGTGTGCTCGCACGACACCGGGACGGCCCGACACGCGGTCGAGCCGTAACCCGTCCATCCTACCGGGTCGGGCTGTCGGCACCTGCCCCGCAGAGCCGCGTCACGGCCAGTTCGCGGCCGGAAACCCACCCGATTCGGGGAGGGGGTCGTGCCCCGGCCCCTTGGGGCGGCGACGAGGCGCACGCCGTCGGCGTCGCCGCGAGGGGCGGCGCGGCGGATCAGCCCTCGCCGAGGGTCCGCTCGAAGAGCTGGTGGATCGCCTCGGGCAGGTGGGGCTCGGCAACGTGGACCTCGACCCCGGCCGACTCGCAGACCACGGTGTAGCTGTAGGCGTCGGGATGCGTCGTCGGATCCGCCGCGATCGCCTGCAGGGTCGGCCGCGCGAGCAGCTGCTGCCAGGTCATCGCGTCGCTCTCCGGCAGCTCGCTCAGCAGCAGCTGGCGCTCGCGCACCAGACCGGCGAAGCCACCCGTGCGTCGGAGCAGGACCTGTGCGCCGACGTCCGGCACCTCGCCCATCGGCCCGTCGGCGGCCCCCGACCCCACGTCTGCCGTACCTCCCGGCGCCGGACTCGGGCCCGGCTCCTCCGCCCCGGCGGGGCCGCCGCCCTGCTCTGCCGGGGGCGCCAGCACGCCGACCGTGACCCACGCGTCACGCACGGCGAGGTGCTGCGCAGAGCCGTCGCCGTGGGCGGCGACGGCCGCGTCGACGGTGAGCCCGGCGAAGGTGGCGAAGTCGCAGTCCGCCTTGATGCCGTCGCCGGTGAGCACGGCATACCAGATGGCGCCGGCGCCCTCCCAGGCGTTTCCGCCGATGGCGAGCGCCGCGAGGGTGAAGGCTCGGTTGGGGATGCCGGAGTTGACGTGCACGCCCCCGTTGTCGTCGGTGGTCTCGACGTAGCCGTCCATCGACGCCGGCTGCGGGTCCTTGCCCAGGCGCGGGTCGTCGTAGGCGGTGCCGGGGTTGTGCATGTCGCGCAGCGCCCGGCCCGCCACGCCGGGGGCGAGCAGGTCCGCGCCGATGAGCCAGCTCGCGTCGGCTGCCGACTGGCCCTTGGCGTGCTGCTCGACGAGGGCGCCGAAGACGTCGGACACCGACTCGTTGAGGGCGCCGGACTGGCCCTGGTAGAGCAGCCCCGCGGTGTGCTCGGTCACGCCATGGGCCAGCTCGTGCCCGATGACGTCGATGCTCTTGGTGAAACGCTGGAAGATGACGCCGTCGCCGTCGCCGAAGACCATCTGCGCGCCGTCCCAGAACGCGTTGTCGTATCGGGTGCCGTAGTGGACGGTGGCCAGCAGCGGCAGCCCCTTGCCGTCGAGGGAGTCACGGCCGTAGGCCTGCCACCACAGCTGCCACGTCGACCCCAGCCCGTCGTAGGCCTCGTCGGCGGCTGGGTCTCCCGTGGCAGGGTCCCCCTCGCCGCGCACCGCGGTGCCGGGAGTGGTCTCCTCACCGTGGGCGTCGCTGACCGTCCGGTGCGGGGTCGCCGCCGTCCCCGCCTCCGCGGCGCCCGGCACGCTCGGTGCCGGCGCACCAGGAGCCGGCGCACCAGGAGCCGGCAGCTGCATCTGCCGGGCCCGGCGCGCCCACCGCAGCTCACGGTCGTGGGCCAGCGCGACGCGGGCGCGCTCGGCGACCTCAGGCTCGGCGTTGGCGGCAAGCGTCTCGAGGACATACGGCGGGACGATGGATCGGCAGCGCGTCGATGGGCTCATGTGCCCAGTGTGCAGTGCCCCACGGACATCCTCCGGTGCCACGCGCGGCCAGCAGACCGGCCGTGAGCCTTGGGACGGCAGCGGGGGGCAGGCGGGCCGGCTGTGGGGCGGCCGTGCGTTTCTGAGACGAATTCGCAACGCCGTGCCGACCGGGGTCGGTTGCCATTACGGTCAAGCGCACAACTGCCACCTGTCCCCGCAGGTGTCGGGTCGACGAATATGGGAGGGAACGTCGATGCCCACGCTACGTCCGCGCAGGACTCTGACCGCCTTTGTCGCCGCTGCGCTCGCCGCCGTAGTGGCCCTGCTGGTGCCCCCGGCCGCGACGGCCGCCGCACCCCCGCCGCTCATCGGGGCGCACTCGCTCGACTACGCG
This sequence comes from Intrasporangium sp., assembly GCF_035688975.1. Taxonomy (GTDB): domain Bacteria; phylum Actinomycetota; class Actinomycetes; order Actinomycetales; family Dermatophilaceae; genus CALMNV01. Next base: position 9,059 of record NZ_DASSMH010000104.1, read on the forward strand.
TGGCTGGACGCGGCGGTGGGGCCGATGCAGATCTACCGGGACTTCGACACCGGGTTCTCCTACCCCACCTGGCAGGACACCAAGGCCTACAAGGCCCACCCCAACGCCCCGGCGAACCACTACTCGGTCACCATCCTGCCGCAGCGCCTGCTCGACCCGGCCGACCCCATCAACGCGCAGCTGCAGACCTTCATCGCGAGCACCCCGAAGAACATCATCCTCACCAACTACCACGAGCCCGACTTCAAGAGCCCGGGCAAGTTCACGCCCGAGCAGTTCCGGGCCGGCATCCTGCGCTTCGCCGACATGGTCCGTGCCCAGAACCTCGCCGACGGCGGCACCCGCCGCACGTCCGTCATCCTCATGGACGTCACCTTCCAGGGCGCGTGGACGTGGCCGGCCTCGGACTGGTGGCCGACCGACGCCCGCGACGGCGGCCACGTCGACCTCATCGCCGGCGACATCTACGCCCTGCCGCACAACACCAACACGGCCTGCTGCCCCGTCGGCTACACCGACGGCATCAAGTGGCTCAAGGCCCCCTACCTGCTGAGCTTCCTCATCAAGTTCGCCCAGACCAACCAGACCCCGTGGGCGGTCGCCGAGCTCGGCTACCTCGAGGACATCTACGACCCCGGGCACAAGGCCCAGACGATCCGGGACGTCGTCGCGGTCGCCACGGCCAACGGCGCCGACCACGTGTCGTACTTCGACGCCCCGGGCAAGCGGGGCAACTGGCGGCTGCGCTACTCGACCCCCGTCGGCACGACGTCGATGACCTCCCAGGCCGCGCTGGCGTGGAAGGCGCTGGCCGGCAACGGCTGACGACGCGGCGCCAGCCAGCCGCACCCCGGACCGGGGCCGCGCCTCACCCGTAGGTGTCGCGCGGCCCACGGCTGTCCGGGGAGCGTCTGGGACCGCGCGACCAGGAGGGGGCGCTGGGTCCCTGGACCCGCAGCTCCGAGACCGCGCCCGGCCCGATCTCCTGCGCCACCCGGGCGAGCACGGGCGAGGCGAGCAGCTTCATCTGCGTCGCCCACGCCGAGGAGTCGGCGCGCACGGTGAGCACGCCGTCCTCGAACCCGACCGGGGTCACGTGCGCCCCGATGTCCGGCCCCACGATCTCGGGCCAGCGGCCCATCACCGCCCCGACCGCCACGTCCACCTTCCAGCCCCGGTCGAGGACCAGCCGGTCGAGCTGGTCGCCGAGCAGCGCCGGGTCCCTGGCGTCCTGCGCGGAGCCGGAGAGCGTGGCCTCCGAGCCGGCCCGCCTCGTCCGTCGGCGCGGCCGCACGCCGGGTCGCAGCCCCTTCTCGGCGGCGGCGGCCCGGGCCCGGGCCAGCGCCGAGGCCGCCGCCTCGGCGAGCCGGGCGTCCAGGTCAGCCTCCGGCGGCTCCGGCGCGGCACCGGCCGGACGCTCGTCAGCCATGCGCGGTGCCCGTCGAGGCGCGCGCCTCGACGGGGACGTCCGGGCGCGCACCGGCTGCTCCGCCAGCGTCAGCATCGCCGGCTACGAGCGGCTCCACCTCGCCGAGCACGACGGCATACGTCGTGCCGTGGCTGCGCAGCCGCTCCGGCACGTCCGCCCCCACCGCCGCCGTGACGAGCACCTGCTCGCAGTCCCCGATGAGCGCGGCGAGGCGCTCCCGACGCCCCGAGTCGAGCTCGGCGAAGACGTCGTCGAGGATCAGCACCGGGTCGTCGCCGAGATCACGACGCAGGAGCCGGTATGCCGCGAGCTTGAGGGCCAGGGCGAACGACCACGACTCGCCGTGGCTGGCGTATCCCTTGGCCGGCAGCGGCCCCAGCGTGAGCACGACGTCGTCGCGATGCGGGCCCACGAGGGAGACGCCGCGCTCGATCTCCTGCTCGCGCACGGCGTCCAGGGACGCGAGCGTCCCGGAGCGCAGCTCGTCGATCTCGGGGACCTCGCCGGCCGCCAGCCGCGCCGCCAGGTCCTCGTGCAGGGAGCTGCGGTAGGCGGCTCGGGCGTGCGACGGACCCGCCGACACCTCGTCGTAGCAGGCGGCGAGATCGGGCACGAGGTCACGCAGCAGCCGCAGCCGCGCGTAGAGCAGCTGGGCGCCGACCGTCGCCAGGTGGGTGTTCCACACCTCGAGCGTGCGCAGCGCCGACTCGCGCGCCTCCCCGAGCGGCTCGTGGGTCGCCGCCGGCCGCCGGCCACCGCGGCGCAGCACCGGCGCCGCGGACTTCAGCAGGGCGTTGCGCTGCCTGAGCACCTTGTCGTAGTCGGAGCGGACCCCCGACCAGCGGGGCTGGCGCTGGACGAGCAGCTCGTCGAGGAAGCGCCGCCGCTCGGCCGGGTCGCCCTTGACGAGCGCCAGGTCCTCGGGCGCGAAGAGCACGGTGCGCAGGGTGCCGAGCACGTCCCGGGGCCGGGCCGGAGACCGGCCGAGCCGAGCGCGGTTGGCCCGGCCCGGCGTGATCTCGAGCTCGACCAGGGTCTCGCGCCGGTCCCGCACCACCGCCCCACGGATGACCGCCGACGTGGCGCCGTGGCGGACGAGCGGGGCGTCCGTGGAGACCCGGTGCGAGCCGAGGGTGGCGAGGTAGCCGACCGCCTCGACGAGGTTCGTCTTGCCTTGCCCGTTCCGCCCGATGAGCGTGGTGACGCCGGGTGCGAGGGCCACCTCCGCGGCGGGATAGCTGCGGAAGTCCTGCAGGGTCAGGTGGCGGACGTGCACGCGTGGCAGAGCCGGCGCGTCAGGAGGTCGAGCCGGTGCCCGACGTGGGGCCCGCGGTGGCCGCGTCGCGCTCCCGGCGGGGTCGGCGCGAGCCGTCCGGGCCGCCGTTGGACGAGGGTTCCCCGGTGGACCCCGAGCCCGACGACGGGCCGGCCTTCGCAGCGGCCCGTCCCTTGCGGGCCGCCTTGGCGGCGTCGGTGGTGGGCTTCTCGGCGGCGCGGCGCACGCGCCGTACGGCGCCGAGGGTCTTCGGCTCCTCGCCGCGGCGCAGCGCCTCGCCCTCCTCGACGGACATGACCTGGTGCCCCCCGAACTCGCCGCGCAGCGCCGCCACCGCCTGCATCGTCGGAGACGCCTCCTGCCGCGAGGCGAACCGGGCGAAGAGGGAGGCGGCGATGACCGGCATGGGGACCGACAAGGCGATGGCCTCCTCGACGGTCCACCGTCCTTCGCCCGAGTCGACGGTGTAGTCGGAGACGCCCTCGAGGTGGGGGTTCTTCTCCAGGGCCGCCACCATGAGGTCGAGCAGCCAGGACCGCACGACCGTCCCGCGGCTCCACGCCTTGAAGGCGCCCGGCACGTCGGTGACGATGTCCTTCTTCTCGAGCAGCTCGTAGCCCTCGGCATACGCGGCCATGAGGCCGTACTCGATGCCGTTGTGCACCATCTTCGCGTAGTGCCCGGCACCCACCTTGCCGGCGTGGACGAAGCCCTCCTCCCGGGGACCCTCCGGGCGCAGCGCGTCGAAGATGGGCATCGCCTTGGCGACCCACTTCTTGTCACCGCCGCACATGAGGCCGTAGCCGTTGTCGAGGCCCCAGATGCCGCCGGAGACGCCGCAGTCGACGTAGCCGATCTTGCGGGCGCCGAGCAGCTTGGCGTTGTCGAAGTCGTCGGTGAAGCGCGAGTTGCCGCCGTCGATCACGAGGTCTCCGGGCTCGAGCAGCTCGGCGAGCCGCTCGACCGTCTGCCGGGTGGGCGCCCCGGAGGGCACCATGACCCAGACCACGCGTGGGGCGTCGAGCGCGCGGACGAGGGCCGGCAGGGTCTTGACGTCGGCGACGGCGGGGTTGCGGTCGTAGCCGACGACCTCGTGGCCGGCTCGGCGCAGGCGCTCGCGCATGTTGCCGCCCATCTTGCCGAGACCGATCAGACCGAGCTGCATGACGGGGCCTTCCTTGGGGTGCGGGGCACGGATGCGCTGACGTGCGCTGACGCCGACGCGCTGCCTCAGACGCTACGCCAGCGCGGCGGCATACCGCATCGGCAGCCGCGAGCGGCTGCTCACTGGGCGAAGCGGACCGGCATGAGGACGTAGCGGTAGGACGGGTCTGCCTCGGACTCGGGCTCGTCCTGGCCCGTGAGCACGGCCGGTCGGCTGGGCTGGGTGAAGGACAGGCGGCTGTATGCCGTGCCCACGGCGTGCAGCCCGTCGAGGAGGAACTGCGGGTTGAAGGCGATCTGGATGTCGGGACCGGTCACGATCGCCTCGACCGCCTCGGAGGCCTGGGCGTCGTCGCCGGTGCCGGCCTCGATCACGACCTGGCCGTCGGTGAACCTCAGCAGCACCGGGGTGTTGCGCTCGGCGACCAGGGCGACACGCTTGACGGCCTCCTCCAGGGCGCTCGTCTCGATGACGGCCTCCGTGTCGACGGTGGTCGGGAAGATCGAGGTGACCTTGGGATATTCGCCGTCGAGCAGCCGGGTCGTCGTGCGTCGCTGGCCGGCCTCGAAACCGACCAGGCCGTCGCCGCCGCTGCCGAGGGCGAGGTGCACGGAGCCCGTCGCGCCGAGGGAGCGGGCCGTGTCGGACAGCTGGCGGGCGGGGATGAGCGCGACGTGGCTCGCGTCGGGCTGCGCCGGGCTCCACGTCAGCTCGCGCATGGCGAGGCGGTACCGGTCCGTGGCGAGCAGGGTGACCTTGTCGCCCTCGATCTCCATGCGCACGCCGGTGAGGATCGGCAGGGTGTCTCCCCGGTCGGCGGCCACGGCCACCTGCGCCACGGCCTGGGTGAAGACGTCGCCGGCGATGGTGCCGCTCGCCTGGGGCGCCGTCGGCAGGGTCGGGTAGTCGTCGACGGGCATCTCGCGAAGGCTGAAGCGGGAGGAGCCGCAGACGACGGTCACCTTGCTGCCGTCGGTGCCGACGTCGATCGGCTTGGCGGGCAGGTTGCGGGAGATCTCGGCGAGGAGCCGCCCGAGGACGAGCACCTGACCCGGCTCCGACACGTCGGCCGGCACGGTGATCTTGGCGGAGACCTCGTAGTCGAACGCCGAGAGCGTGAGGGTGCCGTCGGCACCGGCCTCGACCAGGACGCCGGCGAGCACGGGGACCGGGGGGCGCGCAGGCAGTCCACGGGCCACCCAGGTCACGGCCTCGGCCAGGACGTCACGCTCAACCCGAAACTTCACGGCGCACTCACTTTGGACGGTAGGACGGTGGGGCTCGAAGACTAGTGGCTGCTCGTCCCGGCGCACCACTGCGGGGGGAGCGCGCCGACGTCCGCGAGGAGGCCGGCTGCGGCGCGCGGTTTCGGTCCCGTTCTCGGGGCGATCCCCGGTCATTGAGAGGTTCATCGTCGTCATCGGTGCTGTGGATCCTGTGGACGGGGGACGTCTGCGCAGGTCGCCTCGGCGTGCCGCGCCTCGCGATGCTGTGGGCGGCCTCGGGACAGCACCGACCGCGCTGGGGAAGCGCCCAGCGGCTGCACATCGTCCACACAGCTTTGCAGAGGGTTGTCCGCATTTGGCGGTGTGATGCCACCGCTTGTCCACAGCCGCTGTGGACAAGCGCGCGCGGCGGGGTGGCGACAGGCGGGGCGGTGGCGGCGGCGCGGTCCACATGGTTTTCCACAGGCGGTGGACAAGATCCGTATGCCGTCGGGGCCGCGGGGCTTCGCGTGCAGGCCGGACCGGGGCTGGCCGGACGGCACGCCGGGTCACGGTCCGGTCACGCTGTGTACCCAGCTGTGGACAGGGCTGTGGACGGCGAGGCCCTGGGCGACCCGCACGCGGGGACCCCGAGAGCCGCCGCCGCGACCGCGGCTACTGGGACTTCTGCTG
>NZ_DASSMH010000105.1:0-21316 GCF_035688975.1 Intrasporangium sp.
CCCAGGCTGAGCATGAGCAGGATCTCCTCGGTGGCGTACGCGTTCGAGGACAGCGGGTCGCTGCAGAAGACGGGCAGGGCGAGCTTCTTCGGCAGGAGCGTCTCTCCCATCCTGGAGCTGTGCAGGGGGGTGCCGACGAGGAGCCGCTTGGGGAGCGAAATTCGTGGGTTCACCCCGGTAGCGCACCACGGCCGGAGCGGGCCCTCGGCCATCTTGACGCCTCCTTAGCGCGGCGCCCCCCGATCTTGACGCCTTCTTGACGCCGGTGGCCGGACTCGACCTCGACCCGTATGCCGCCCTCCGTCATCCCTCGTGCGCCGGGGTCAGGCGCCATGTGCCGCGACGTGCCAGAGCCGGCCGGTGCCGCGGATGTGCGGCATGGCGTCGCGGATGCTGCGCTCCGCGAGGTCGGGGGCGACGCCGAGGTCGACGGCATACCGGAGGGCGACGGCCGGGGTGCGCTGGGTGCCGGACCGGCAGTGCACGAGCACCCGCTTGCCCTCGGCGCGGAACTGGCGCAGCGCGGACGACGCGTCGTCGAGGACGAAGTCGAGGTGCGGGTTCGAGTCCTCGTCGTCGGCGTCGTTGATCCCGAACTCGATGTGGTCACGGGCCGTCATGCCCGCGGCGGGGATGTCGCGCAGGCCGAGGGCGCAGAGCGAGACGACGGCGTCGACGTCGAGCTCCTCCACTCGGGCGAGGTCGGTGATCGAGCCGAGGACGATGTCGGGGTCGATGGGGTGCGGCTGGGCGCGTGAGGGGATGGCGGGGTCGGTCATCGTCGCAACCGAGGGCCACTGACCAGGACGGCGCCCACCGGCATACGTCGACACCGCCAGCTCGACGATGTCGTGGGCCCGCATGCCGGGCCACCCGTGCACGAGCCGCCGCCACTGGGTGGGGACCGCGGAGGCGCCGTAGCGCGCGCCGAGGAGCGCGCCCGCCACCGCCGCCACGGTGTCGGTGTCCCAGCCGGCGCGCACAGCCGCCTGCAGACCGCGCTGGAGGTGCATGGCCGACCCGTCGCCGCGGTCGGTCGAGGTGATCGCGGCCCACGCGGCCTGCAGCGCGGTGACGGTGAAGCCGTTGTTGTCGAACCGGCGGGGCTCGGCGCCGGTCGCCTCGTCGATCCAGCGCAGCCAGCGGCCGCGGTTGCCCTCGTCGACGAGGTCGAGCCCGCCGAGCAGGTCGAGGCGTCCCTCGGTGACGGCGACGCGGACGGCCTCCGACCACAGGACCGACGAGTCCGCGGCGAGCGGGTCGGCGTGCGTGAGCCGGGCAACGGCCCGGGCGGCCCGAGCCGTCGCCTCCCGGTCGTCGACCGCGCAGACCCCGACGATGGAGGTCCGCATGAGGGCCCCGTTGCCCGCCGTGAGCCCGGTCTCGGCGTGCAACGCCTCGCTCGCCGCGGTGAGCCGCGCGTGCGCCCGGCCGGTCAGGCCCGCCGCGCGCTGCAGGATGGTGCGCGTCTGGGTGCCGACGTCGGTCGCGCCGCCGTGCAGCCACGCCTCGAAGGCCTCCGCGACCCGGTCGAGCGCGTCGGCGCCCGTGAGGTCCACGCCTTCGGCGGCGACCCGGGCCACGCACAGCGTCATCTGCGTGTCGTCGCTCCACTCTCCCGGGTCGTAAGGCCCCAGGCCGCCGCCCTTCATGACGGCCTCGCCCACGGGTGGCGTGCCCATCTCGTAGGGCACGCCGAGTGCGTCGCCGCAGGCCTGGCCGAGCAGGACACCCGCGGCGCGGTCGACGGGCACGGGGCGAAAGGGCACGGGGCTCCTCTGACGGGACGAACGGGACGCTTTCGCACCATACGACGCGGCGTGCGGGCCTGCTCGCCCGCCTCCCGCGCGTCCGGGTCGGCGGCGCCGGTGGGCCGATGGCCCACCAAGTAGGCTTCGCCGCGTGCTCCAACCCCTGACCGTGCTCCTCCTCGTGGGCTGCGCCGTGCTCGGTGTCCTCGCCGCCACCCACCTCATGCGCCGCCGGCTCGTCGACGACCCGATCCTGTTCACCGGGCTCGCCCTCGAGGTGGGCCTCCTCGTCCAGCTCGTCGTGGGGCTCGGCAAGGCGGGGGCCATCGACGACGGCGCGGAGCGGGCCACCTTCGTCGCCTACCTCTTCACGGTGCTCGTCGTCGCTCCGGTCGCGGTCTTCGTCGCGATCAAGGAGAAGACCCAGTGGTCGATGGCCGTCGTCCTCGGCGGTGCCGTCGTCGTCGCCATCCTCGTCGCGCGGCTGCAGCAGGTGTGGTCGCTCCATGCGTGACGACCGGACCGGGTCCGCACCGGCGCCGGACCGGGCGGGTCTCGGCACGGGCCGCGGCCCGGGGCGACTGCTCGTCGCCGTCTACGGCCTGCTCGCCCTCGCCGCGACGGGCCGCTCGGTCCTGCAGATCGTCGAGTACTTCGACCGCGCGCCCGTCTCCTACGTCCTGTCGGCCCTCGCCGCGCTCATCTACGTCGTCGCGACGGTGGGCCTCGCCCGGGGCGACCGGGCGTCGGTGCGGGTGGCCGCAGTCGCGGTGACCGTCGAGCTCGTCGGGGTGCTCGTCGTCGGGATCGTGTCGTATGCCGTGCCCGCGGCCTTCCCCGACAAGACGGTGTGGTCGCACTTCGGGTCCGGCTACGGCTATGTGCCGCTCGTGCTGCCGGTCCTCGGCCTGCTGTGGATCCGGTCGCGCCGCGGCGCGACCGGTGGACTGAGCGGCCGCCGCTAGGGTGGCCGCCATGGATCAGCCGACCGACCAGCCGACCGACCAGCAGCGCGGGGCTCGGATGCCGAGCGGACCACTCACCGTCCGACCGGTCTCCGAGGAGCAGCTCGAGCAGACCCTCCTCGCCGTCGGCGGCAGCTTCCTCCAGACGCCGGCGTGGGCGCGGACCAAGCCGGACTGGCGGCATACCTTCCTCGGCTGGTTCACCGCCGGCGGCGAGCTCGCCGGCGCCGGACTCGTCCTCTCCCGCAACCTGCCCCGGCTGCGGCGGTCCTTCGCCTACCTGCCCGAGGGGCCGGCCCTGCCGTGGGCGGCGGTGGCCGCGGACCCCGCGGCGTGGCTCGACCCGCTCGTCGCCTGGGCCAAGGGCGACGGCGCGTTCGCGCTCCGGCTCGGCTTCCCGGTCGTGTCGCGGCGGTGGGAGCCCGACGTGGTCAAGAAGCAGATCTCCTCCGGCGGCCTGATGTCCTTCACCTCCCTGCCGCCCACCGTCGAGGACCCCGACGCGCGGACGCTCGAGCGCTGGCTCGACGCGCAGGCCTGGCGGCCGATCGGGTGGGGCAACTCGGCGGCCGTCGGGCAGCCGCGCTACGTCTGCGTCGTCCCGCTCGCCGGTCGCGAGGCGGGCGACGTCCTCAGGGGCATGAACCAGCAGTGGCGGCGCAACATCAAGAAGGCCGAGAAGTCCGGTGTCGAGGTGCGGCGGGTCGGCGTCGAGGGCGTGCAGACCTTCCACGACCTCTACGCCGAGACGGCGGTCCGCGACCGCTTCGTGCCCCGCGCGCGGTCCTACTTCGAGCAGATGGTGCGGTCCTTCTCGGCCAGCGGCACGGAGCGGATCACGGGGGCGATCTACGAGGCGCACGTCGACGGCGACGTCCTGGCGTCGGCGCTCATGGTGCGGGTCGGCGACATGTTCTCCTACCTCTACGGCGGCTCCACGAGCCGCAACCGCGAGGCCCGAGCCTCCAACGCGCTGCAGTGGCAGGCGATCCAGGACGCGCTCGCGGCCGGGTGCACGGCATACGACCTCCGTGGCTTCAACACCTCCCTCGGCGCGACCTCGCCCCTGACCGGCCTGCTGCAGTTCAAGCTCGGGGCGGGCGCGGACGTCGTCGAGCACGTGGGGGAGCGCGAGGTCGTGCTGAGCAGCTTCTGGCACCGGGCCTTCGAGACGGCGATGGCCGCGCGGGTCGCGATCAACAACCGGCGCTCGGGCGCCACGGCTCCCGCCGAGGCCGACGTCTAGGGCGCTGGGCACGCGCAGGCCCCAAGTACCCTGTCCTTCATGGCCGAGCAGCCCGCCACCGCCTCCCGGCGTCGGAGCGGCTCCCGAGGCCGACGTCGTATGCCGCCCACCCCCGAGCAGCGCGCGGCGCGCCGGAGCGCCCGGGCGTTGCTCGTGCCGCCGATCTCCTACCCGGAGCTGCCGGTCGTCGAGCGCAAGGACGACATCGCGGCCGCGATCCGCGACCACCAGGTCGTCGTCATCGCCGGCGAGACCGGGTCGGGCAAGACCACCCAGATCCCCAAGATCTGCCTGGAGCTCGGCCGCGGCCTGGACGGCCTCATCGGGCACACGCAGCCGCGCCGGATCGCCGCCCGGTCGGTCGCCGAGCGGCTCGCGGACGAGCTCGGCGTTGAGCTCGGCACGGCGGTCGGCTACCAGGTGCGCTTCACCGACGAGTCGAGCCGGGACACGCTCGTCAAGGTCATGACCGACGGCATCCTCCTCGCGGAGCTGCAGCGCGACCGCGAGCTTCGCCGATACGACACGATCATTCTCGACGAGGCGCACGAGCGCAGCCTCAACATCGACTTCATCCTCGGCTACCTCAAGCAGCTGCTGCCCCGGCGCCCCGACCTCAAGGTCGTCATCACGTCGGCCACGATCGACCCCGAGCGCTTCGCCGAGCACTTCGCCGCGGGCGGCGTGCCGGCGCCCATCATCGAGGTCTCGGGGCGCACCTTCCCGGTCGAGATCCGCTACCGCCCGCTCATCGACCTCGAGGGTGACGAGGAGGACAGGGACCTGGTCACCGGTATCTGCGAGGCCGTCGAGGAGCTGTGGACCGAGCGGTCACCGGGCGGCAGCACCGACCGCGACATCCTCGTCTTCCTCTCTGGCGAGCGGGAGATCCGGGACGCGGCCGACGTGCTAACGGGCCTGCAGCTGCCGGTCACCGAGGTCGTCCCGCTCTACGGGCGGCTGTCCGCGGCCGAGCAGCACCGGGTCTTCGCGCCGCACCCGGGTCGGCGAATCGTCCTGGCCACCAACGTTGCCGAGACGTCGCTCACGGTGCCGGGCATCCGCTACGTCATCGACGCCGGCACCGCCCGCATCTCCCGTTACAGCCAGCGCACGAAGGTCCAGCGGCTGCCGATCGAGCCGATCAGCCAGGCGTCGGCCAACCAACGGTCCGGCCGGTGCGGGCGAGTCTCTGACGGCATCGCGATCAGGCTCTACTCGGAGGAGGACTTCGCGTCGCGACCGGAGTTCACCGATCCCGAGATCCTCCGGACCAACCTCGCGTCGGTCATCCTCCAGATGACCTCGCTCGGCCTGGGCGACGTGGCCCGCTTCCCCTTCGTCGACCCGCCCGACTCGCGGCAGATCACCGACGGCGTCCGCCTGCTCGAGGAGCTGCAGGCCTTCGCCGCCCCCGACGAGGGGAGGGGTGCAGCGGAGCCGGACGGCCGCGGGCGCCGCCGACCGGGACGCCGGCTCACGGCATACGGCCGGACGATCGCCGCCCTGCCCATCGACCCCCGCCACGCGCGCATGGTGGTCGAGGCCGACAAGCGCGGCGTGCTGCGGGAGGTGCTCGTCATCGTCGCCGCCCTGTCCATCCAGGACCCGAGGGAGCGGCCGCAGGACAAGCAGGAGCTCGCCGCCGCGGCGCACAAGCGCTTCGCCGACGAGCGGTCCGACTTCCTGTCGTGGCTCAACCTGTGGTCCTACCTCCAGGAACAGCAGAAAGCCTTGTCCTCCAGCGCTTTTCGCCGGATGTGCAAGGCGGAGTTCCTGCACTACCTGCGCGTCCGCGAGTGGCAGGACCTCCACGCGCAGATCAAGCAGGCGGCCAAGCAGGCGGGCCTCGACGTGCGTCGCGGCCGGGGCGACGGCGAGCTCGACACCGACGCCGTCCACCAGTCCCTCCTTTCCGGCCTCCTGTCGCACGTCGGGGCCCGCGACGAGGCGAAGCGGGAGTATGCCGGCGCACGCGGCGCCCGCTTCGGGATCTCGCCGGGGTCGGCGCTCTTCCGCAAGCAGCCGCAGTTCGTCATGGCGGAGGAGCTCGTCGAGACGACGCGCCTGTGGGCGCGCGTCTGCGCGCGGATCGAGCCGACGTGGGCCGAGGAGCTCGGGGCGCACCTGGTCAAGAAGCAGCACTCGGAGCCACGCTGGTCGGCCCGGCGCGGCTCGGCGGTGGCCACCGAGCGCGTCACGCTCTACGGCGTGCCGCTCGTGGTGGGCCGCGTCGTCGGCCTCGGCGGCATCGACGCGCGCCTGGCCCGGGAGCTCTTCCTCAGGCACGCGCTGGTGGAGGGGGACTGGGCCACCGAGCACCGGTTCTTCCACGACAACGCGGCGCTGCTGGAGCGGGTGGGCGAGCTCGAGGCGCGGACCCGGCGACGCGACCTCGTCGTGGACGACGCCACGCTATATGCCTTCTACGACAGCAGGATTCCCGCGTCCGTGGTGTCTGGTCGCCACTTCGACACGTGGTGGAAAAAGGCGCGCCGGGTGACCCCAGACCTGCTCACCTTCACCGAGGACCTGCTCCTGCGCGACACGGCCGGCGGCGTCGCCGGTGGCGACCACCCGACCAGCTGGAGGCAAGGCGGGAACGTCTTCGAGGTCACCTACCAGTTCGACCCGGGCTCGGCCGCGGACGGCGTCACCGTCCACCTCCCCGTCGACAAGCTCAACCAGGTGACGGCCGACGGCTTCGACTGGCAGGTGCCGGGCTTCCGGGAGGAGCTCGTCACCGCCCTCATCCGCTCCCTGCCCAAGGCGATCCGGCGGCACCTCGTGCCGGCGCCTGACCACGCCCGTGCCGTCCTCCCGGAGCTCGACTCGGCGGCCGGGGCGCTGCTGCCCGCGCTCGCCCGCGCCCTCCAGGCCCGGGGTGGTGTGCCGATCCGGGCCGAGGACTTCGATCTCCAGCGCGTCCCGGACCACCTGCGCATCACCTTCTCGGTCGAGGCCCCGGACGGCAGCGTCATCGCCACGGGCAAGGACCTCGAGGCGGTCCGTGAGGTGGCGGCCCCCCAGCTGCGCCGGCAGGTCCGGGCCGCCAGCTCGTCGGTGGAGCTCACGGGCCTGACGAGCTGGACGCTCGACCGCGTGCCCGAGAGCTTCGAGAGCGAGTCCGGGGTGCAGGGCTATCCGGCCCTCGTGGACACCGGCGATGCCGTGGACCTGCGGGTTCTGCCGACGCGGGCCGAGGCCGAGGCGGAGCACCGCCTCGGCGTGCGGCGCCTGCTCCTCCTCGGCACCTCCCCGCCGTGGAAGCAGGTTCTCGCCCGCCTCGACAACACCCAGAAGCTGGCCCTCGGCCACAACCCGCACGGCAGCGTGCCGGCGCTCCTCGACGACTGCCTCGCCGCAGCGGTCGACGCGATCTGCGCCGAGCACGTCGACCACGCCGTCCGGACCCGGGAGGACTTCGCGCGGGCCCTGGCGGCGGTGCGCTCCCACGTCGCGGCCCGGGTCGTGCGCATCGTGGGGCTGGTGGTGCCGATCCTCGCCCTGCACCTGGACCTGACCAACCGGCTCGCTGCCCTCGAAGCCTCCGCCAACCCCGCCCTGCGACCGGTGCTCGCCGACGTGCGTGCCCAGCTGCGCGAGCTCGTCCGGCCCGGTTTCGTCGCCGACACCGGCGCGGCTCGGCTGCCCGACCTGCACCGCTACCTGCGTGCCGTGGGGGTGCGGCTCGACAAGGCCCCGGCGAACCTCGCCAGGGACGCCCAGGGCCTCGAGCAGGTCGACCTCGTCGAAGGCCGCTACGCCGACCTCCTGCACCGGCTGCGGCCGAGCCAGCGAGCCGCCGCCGACGTGGTCGACATCGGCTGGATGATCGAGGAGCTGCGCGTGTCCCTCTTCGCCCAGACGCTGGGCACGGCATACAGCGTGTCCCCGCAGCGCATCCTCAAGGCGATCGCGATGGTGGCCGCGTGACCCCCCACGTCGAGTGGCCACTTTCGTTCGCACCGGCGGTGCACGGAAGTGGCCACTCGACCCGGGTGGGACACGTGCGGCGGCGTGCGACCCCCGCTTCGTCGAGTGGCCACTTTCGTTCGCACGGACGGTGCACGAAGTGACCACTCGACCCGGGTGGGACACGTGCGGCGGCGTGCGACTCCCGCTTCGTCGAGTGGCCACTTACGTTCGCACGGACGGTGCACGAAAGTGACCACTCGAGCGGGCGGGCCGGACGGAAGTGACCACTCGAGCGGGCGGGCCGTACGGAAGTGGCCACTCGAGCGGGGCGGCCGGGACGGAAGTGGAGGGAATCCGCCGGCCCCGGCGCGCGTTGACTGGGTGAAACGGCCCCCAGGAAAGGCATTCCCGTGCAGGACCCGAACGAGCTCTTCCAGTTCGAGACGGACACCCGGCTGCAGGACGTGCAGGCGTCCGTCCTCGTCGTCGCCCTCGGGGGGTTCATCGACGCAGGCCACACGCAGAAGCTGCTCGCCGAGCACCTCCTCGAGGCCCACGAGTCCACCGTCGTCGCCTCCTTCGACGTCGACCAGCTGCTCGACTACCGCGGGCGCCGGCCGGTCATGGTCTTCGACCGCAACCACTGGGCCTCGTATGCCGACCCGAGCCTCCTGCTGCACCGGGTCGTCGACCGGGAGGGTGTGCCCTTCCTCCTCCTCGCCGGGCCTGAGCCGGACTACCAGTGGGCCCGGATGACGGAGGCCGTGATCCGCCTGATCCGGGCGCTCGGCGTCACCCTCACCGTGACCGTGCACGGCATCCCCATGGCGGTCCCGCACACCCGGCCGCTCGGCGTCACGTGCCACGGCACGAATGCCGACCTCGTGCCGGACAACGACCCGACGTTCGGCAGCGTGCAGGTGCCGGGCAGTTTCGCGTCCCTGCTGGAGTACCGCCTCGGGGAGGTGGGCCTCGACGCGCTCGGCTTCGCCGTCCACGTGCCGCACTACCTGGGCCAGACCGAGTTCGCCGACGCCGCGGTGCTGGGGCTGGAGCGGTTGCGCAACGCTACGGGCCTCGACCTCGACGCCACCTCCCTCGCTGTTGCCGCTGGTCGCGGCCGCGCCGAGATCACTCGTCAGATGGAGGAGTCCGAGGAGGTCGCCGCGGTGGTCCACGCGCTCGAGCGGCAGTACGACACGTATCTCGAGGGTCTGCGAAAGCGCAGCCTGCTCGCGACGGATCTCAGCGACCTGCCGACCGCGGACGAGATCGGCGCCGAGTTCGAGGCCTTCCTCAAGGACGTCACCGACGACGGGCCGGGGGACGCCGGCGGCGCGACCGGGCGCGGCGTCTGACCGGGCCCTCACCCCGGCCGCTCATCCCTTGGCCTCGCTCCACCGTCGCACGACGCTCGTGTCGGCGACGAAGCGGACCTGGTCCGTGCCGGCCCACGTCCGGGCCGCGACCGTCAGGGCCTGCTCGACGGCGCGGGCGGCCTCGACGGCACGCGGTTCGGGCACGTGCACGAGCAGCTCGTCGTGCAGGCAGAGGACGATCTGCCCTCCCAGCGGGCGCACTGCCCAGCGGACCGTGGCCGCCCAGGCCTTGAACAGCTCGGCCGCGGAGCCCTGGATGATGGCGTTGCGGGCGTAGCGGCCCCGGGCGGCGTCCGCGGCGCCGGCGCCGGCCGTCGCGGGCTGCACCTCGCCGTCCCCGGGGCCGGACGAGCCGTCGACCCCGGACCCCTCACCGGGCGGGCTCGCACCGCCCAGCGGGATGAGCCGGCCACCGTGCGTGCGCACCGGCGCGCGGGCGATGCCGGCGGCATACGCCCGGTCGAGCAGCCGCATCGCGACGGGGTACGCCCGCTCCAGGTCACGCAGCGCCTCCCCGGCCGCGCCGGAACGCTGGCCGTACATGGCCGCGAGCACGGCGACCTTGGCCCGGGGTCGGTCGATCCCGAGCTTGGCCGCCACGGGGGCGTAGAGGTCGTCGCTCCTGGTCGCCTCGGCGAAGGCCCGGTCGCCGCTGACGACGGCGAGGACCCGCGGCTCCACCTGCCCGAGGTCGGCCTGGACGAGGACGTGCCCCCGCTCTGCACACACTGCCGGCCGCAGCGGCGCCGGGAGGTTGTGCAGCCCGTGCTGCGCGGTCATCCGCCCGGCTCCGCCGTCGCACGACGACCAGGCGCCGCGGAGCCGGTCGTCACTGCCGACGTGCTCGTCGAGCCAGCGGTAGCCGTAGGTGGTGCCGATGCGCTCGTCCTTGCGCCACGTGAGCAGCGCGTCGACGAGGGGATGGGTGTGGCGGTAGGGCTCCAGCACCCACGCCCGGGTGTTGGGCACGCTCACCCCGACCGAGGCGAGCAGGTCCCGCACCGCGCCGGGGTTGCGCAGGTCGGTCCCCTCGCGACCGGGCGCGTGCCGCAGGACCGCCCGGTCCCGCTCGGCGCGGATCCGGTCGGCGTCGGCCTCGTCACGTGGGCGCGGTCCAGCGGCGGCACCGATGAGGTCCTCGGCCGCGAGCCGGTCGAGCGGCAGCCCGTCCCGCTCGAGCTCGAGGCTCAGGACCGCCGCGGCCGACTCCGACCAGGCGGTCCGCAACACCCGGTCGGCGCCGGCCCCGCCGTGCGCGGCGCCCACCCCGCCGTGCGCGGCGCCCGCCCCGTCGTGCGCGGCGCCCGCCCCGCCCTGGCCGGCGAGCGCGGCGGCCTGAGCGGCCTGAGCGGCCTGACAGCGCAGGGCGAGCTGCGCGAGCAGCCGCAGCCGGGCATCGGTCGTGGGCCACGACGTGAGGGCGTCGGCCCGCAGTTGCCCGTCGGCGCGGAAGAGGTCGTCACCCGTGTCCGGGGCGGTGTCGAACAGGTCGGCGTCGAAGCCGACCAGCCGGGGCCGATGAGGCGCGGGCACCGCGTCGAGCGGTAGGCCGTGGCAGGCGGCCCACACGTGACCGGGGGTGGCGTGCCATCCGCCGTGAAGCAGCCGGTGGACCTCCGCGAGGTCCCACGCCCGGTCCACGGGCACCCGTGCCGCGACCACGTCGAGGAGGCCCAGCCGCGACGACCACACCACCCAGCGTGGTTGCTGCGGGCCGGACACGTCGACCACCAGCCTCGGCACCGCCGCGCGATCGCACGCGGCATCCACGCCGGGGCCGACGGCATACGCGCGCTCCGACCCGACGACGAGCGCCACGAGCGGCGCCCCTGCGGCGCTGTCACGCAAGGGAGTTCGCCATGCGCAGCACCGCCTGGCTCAGGACCTCGGGCGAGGTGGCGAGGTTGAGCCGGGCATGGCCGGCTCCGGCCGCGCCGTAGCGCGGGCCCGGTGAGAGCGCCACCCTGCCGCGCTCGAGGAACACCGCCGCGGGGTCGTCCCCGAGGCCGAGGGGGCGGCAGTCGAGCCACGCGAGGTAGGTCGCCTCGGGCAGGCGGTAGCGCACGGCCGGAAGGTGCTCCTGCAGGAGCCGGCCCAGCAGTCGCCGGTTGGCGTCGAGCTCGCGCCGCAGCTGCCCGAGCCAGCCTCGGCCCGCGTCGTAGGCCGCCGTCTGGGCGAGGACGCCGAGGTGGGTGGCGGAGTGGGTGTGCCACACGTGGAGTCGCCGGAGGTCGTCCACTGCGTCGGCCCCGGGCGCGACGATCGCGGCCTTGAGCCCGGCAAGGTTCCACGCCTTGGAGGCCGACGTGACGGTGAGCGCGTCCTCGGAGCCGGGCACGGTGAGGTAGGGCGTGAAGGTCGCCGGCGCATGGACGAGCGGAGCGTGGATCTCGTCGGAGACCACCCGCACCCCGTGTGCGCGCGCAAGCGCGGCGACGCCGGCGAGCTCCCGCGGGGTGGGCACGGTGCCGGTGGGGTTGTGCGGGTTGCAGAGCACGTATGCCGCGCGCCGCCCGCCCGCCGTCGCGCACCGGAAGGCGTCGGCGAGGACGTCGAGGTCGAGGCGGCCGCTTCCCGCGAGCGGCACCTCGACGACGGTGCGATCGATGGCCTCGACGGCCCCGAAGAACGCGTCGTAGCCGGGGGTGCTGAGCAGGACCGGCCCGCCGTCCTCGGTGAGCAGCCGCAGCAGCTCGGCGAGGCCCCCGACGACGTCGCGGACCACGGCGAGGGCCGCCACGTCGGGCTCCCAGCCCCACTCGTCCCGGGCGAACCGGGCGAAGGCGGCGGCATACGGCCCAGGCCATGCGTAGCCGGTGTCGCCCCGGCGCACGGCACCCGTCACGGCGTCGACCACCGCAGGGCACGGGGCGGCGTCCATCTCCGCCACCCACACCGGCAGGACATCGGCCGGGTAGAGACGCCACTTCAGGCTCGTGTGACACCGCCGGAGGTCCTCGGCGCTCCCGGCGAGGAGGGGGTGGTCGGCCATGCCCAGACTCTAGGAGACGGGGACGACAGGGGTGCGAGGCGCGATTCCCACGCCCGTGGCACTAGCGTTCTCGGTGGCGGCCCGACCGGGTTGTCAGCGACCGTCCCGCGGGGTGTCGGTCGGCACGGCGGGAGCGAGAGGAAGCGGCAGTGGGAGTCTTGAGCTCAGTACTCGGATGGGGCAGGGACGAGACCGTGGCGGCCTCGGACCGGACGGCCGGGCAGCTGCGGACCGGCACCCCTGGGGCGCTCGAGCGGGCCCGGACCGCCACCCCGGCGAACGGCCTCTCGGGCGCCGCGACCCGGCTGGTGCAGCGCCTCCTCGACGTCGGCGTCGACGGAAAGGGCCCCTTCCAGTCCGCCGCGCAGGTGGCGCAGGCCGCCCTCGTGCAGGCCCACGGGGACGTCGAGCAGGCCATCCGCGTCCTGCGCCGTGACCACCGTCAGCTGGCGGCCGTGGGCGGGTTCGCGACCGGCCTCGGCGGGTTCTTCACCATGCCGGTGTCCCTTCCGGCCAACATCCTCGAGTTCTACCTCCTCGGCACCCGCCTGACCGCGGCCATCGCCCGGTTGCGTGGCCACGACATCGACGCGCCGCAGGTGCGCACCGCGATCCTGCTCACGCTCGTCGGCGCCGACAGCGACGACGTGCTGATGAAGGCCGGCCTCCGGGCGGCCCCCGGGGGGCGGGTCGCGGCCCTGGCGACCGATCGGCTGCCCGCCCCCGCGCTCATGGTGCTCAACAAGGCGGTGGGCTTCCGGCTCCTCGGCCGGATCGGTCAGGGGACGTTCGCGAGACTCGGCCGAGCCGTTCCCGTCGTCGGCGGCATCGTGGGCGGCGGCCTCGACGCGTACCTCCTCGGCCGCATCGCCAAGCAGGCCGAGCAGGAGTTCCCGGCCGTCGCGGCGAGCCCGGCCCCAGGACGACAGTGACGGCGCCGGCCCGCGGTGGAACCCGCCCCGCAGGAGCGACGTTGGGTCGGGCATGAACCGCCTCAAGCTGCTCGCCACGGCGGGTGCCGTGCTGCGCACGGCGGCGCGACCGGGGGCGCCCGGGCTGTCCGAGCGCGTCGAGGCGGTGCCGCGGCTCGTGCGTGCCACCCTGGACGGCTCGTATGCCGGCTGCACCCTCGGCCGGCTCGGCCTGCTCGCCGCCGCGGCGGCCTACGTCGCCTCGCCCCTCGACCTCCTGCCGGAGGCGGTGCTGCCCATCGTCGGTGCCGCCGACGACGCGGTCGTCGCCTCGTGGGCCATCAAGACCTTCCTCGAGGAGACGGACCGGTTCCTCGCGTGGGAGCGCGGCCAGGGTCGACGACCGCGTCGGACCGTGCTGCGCGGCACCGTCGTCGACGCGTCGTCTGCCATGGACCGGTCCGGCCGGCCCGACGACGACACGCCGGCGCGGCCGGGCCCGGGCCTGCGCGAGGCGGCCACGACGTACGTCCTCGAGTCGGTCCGCAGGCGGCTGGAGCGCTGAGGCGGTCGGGTCGGCCGCGCGGCCGGGCCGGTGAGGGGTCGGCGCTGCCGGATCCCGGCTCGCGTCGTCGTCCACAGCGCGAAGGGCCGCCCTAACGTTGTCCACCGCCTCGGAAGCCAGCCTGTCGGCCGGCCGCCGAGGCACCGAGGCTGGGCCCATGGAGAAGATCTCGATCGCCGGGCCCGCAGAGCTGCTGGCCGTGCTGCCCTACCACCTCGGCTTCCAGCCGCGGCGAAGCGTGCTCGTCGCCTGCTTCACGGGGCGACGGATGGAGCTCGTCGTGCGCCTCGACGTGGTGCCGCCGGGTCGCGCCGCGGCGGCGGCCGCCGAGGTCATCCCACCGGTGCTCGACGCGGCTCCCGACTGGGCCTTCGTCGTCGGCTACGAGGACGTGGTCGGGGAGTGCCGTCCGCTCTCGGAAGCCCTCGCGGCGGCCCTCGGGCTGGAAGGGATCGGTGTCGCAGGCCGCGTGACCGTGCGCGGCGGGCGGTGGTTCTGCCTCACGTGCGACGAGTGCCCGCCCGAGGGCGCTCCTTTGCCCGAGGACGCGGACGTGCCCGGCGTGGCGGGCTACGTCGGGCTGGGCCGGGCCGTGCTGCCCCGGCGGGAGGCCCTCGGTGACCTGGTCGAGCCGCTGTCGGGGAAGGACCCGCGGGCCGCACCGCTCGCGCGCCGGATCGAGGCATGGGTGCTGGCCCTGGCCGCGGCGAGGGCCGCCCCCCTCGAGCCGATGGTCGGGGGTGACATCGACGACTGGGGTGGCGACCTGGACGACGCGGGCGACGGGGCGGACGACGGCTACGAGGAGGACGGCTACCGGGAGGACGACGGCTACGGCGACTGGACGCCGTCCGGCGCGGAGCGGCTCGTGGACGAGGCGCTCGGAACGTGGGGCCTGCTGCTCGACGGGGGGCTCGACGAGGTGCTCGCACCGGCCGGGCTCCGGCGAAGCCCCTCCGGTGAGATCGGGTCGCCCCCGTCCGGCCGGGGCAGCGACGTCGCCGGCACGGCGCTCAGCGTGCTGGCCGGCTCGCTGCGGGACCACCGGCTGCGCGACGCGCTCATCGCCTGGCTCTGCCCCGGGATGCTGTCCCTCGAGCTGCTCGAGCCGGACATCGTGGCCGGCCTGCAGGAGTTCCTCGGGCCACGCCCTCCCGCGGCGGGGTGCTGGGACGGCACGGTGGGGCAGGGCCGCGCGCGGGGTGGGGGAGGAAGTGGGGAGTGGCACGCGGACGCCCTGCCCGACCTCGTCGCCGCCCGGCTCGAGGCGCTGGTGCGGTGCGTCCCGGCCGAGCACGCCACGCCGGTGCTGGCGCTCGTGGCCTCCCACGCGTGGTGGCGTGGTGACGGGGCCCGCGCCGGGGTCGCCCTCGACCGGGCGCTCGAGCTCGAGCCCGAGCACCGGCTCTGCCTGCTTCTGCGCAAGATGGTTGCTCAGGGGATTCGGCTACCGGCTCGATCGGCGTGAGCGCACGGGCCTTCGGGGCGTGGCCGCGTTCCCGGCCCGGGTCATCCGCGACACCGCGGGTTTCCACCAGGGCGGTCCGAGTCGTGGACCAGCCGCTCGATCCCCTCGCCGGTGACCGGTAGGGTGACCCCAGGTCATGAGTGCCAGCGACAAGCCCCGGCTCGCTGGTCGGCAACCCTCCTCCGCGGCGGGGTGCCCCGGGTGAGGACCTGGCCGCACCCGAGAAAGGGTGTGCGCAAGCGCGCGAGCCGAAGGAGCATCCCGATGACCCTCACCGTCGAACCGTGGGGCACCCGGCGGGCCGGAGGTGCCTGGCGGCCGGGTGACCCGCCGGGCTGTCGTTCGTTCCTGGAGATCGGGGACCTCACGCTGGAGCGGGGCAGCGTGCTCCCGGACGTCGTGGTCGCCTACGAGACCTGGGGGACGCTCAACGCGGCGCGCGACAACGTCGTCCTCGTCGAGCACGCCCTGACCGGAGACAGCCACGTCGTGGGCCCGGCCGGCGAGGGCCACCCGTCGCCGGGTTGGTGGGAGGGCCTCATCGGTCCGGGTCGACCACTGGACACGTCGGCGTGGTTCGTCGTGGCCACCAACGTCCTGGGCGGCTGCCAGGGCACCACCGGGCCCGCGAGCGCCGCACCCGACGGCCGTCCCTGGGGCGGCCGGTTCCCGCTCATCACCGTGCGGGACCAGGTGCGGGCCGAGGCGGCGGTGCTCGACCGCCTCGGCATCGAGCGGCTGGCCGCGGTCATCGGGGGCTCCATGGGTGGCATGCGTGCCCTCGAGTGGGCCGTGGGCTTCCCCGAGCGCGTGCAACGCTGCGTCGTGCTCGCGAGCACGGCATACGCGACCGCCGACCAGATCGCGTGGTGCCAGCCGCAGCTGCTCGCCATCCGCCAGGACCCGGACTTCTGCGACGGCGACTACTACGACGCAGGACGCAGCCCGGACGCAGGCCTCGGCCTCGCCCGACGCATTGCGCACATCACGTACCGCACGGAGCGCGAGCTCGACGACCGGTTCGGTCGCAGCCCCCAGGCCGGGGAGGACCCCCTCGCCGGCCCCGGACGAGGGCGGTTCGCCGTGGAGAGCTATCTCGACCACCACGCGGGCAAGCTGGCGCGCCGCTTCGACGCCAACTCCTACCTCGTCCTGACCGAGGCGATGAACTCCCACGACGTCGGGCGGGGCCGCGGCGGACTGGCCGCCGCCCTCGCCACGGTGACGGCGGACTGCACGGTCGTGTCCGTCGACACCGACCGCCTCTACCCGCCCCGCCTCTCGGACGAGCTCGCCGCCCTGCTGCCTCGCGCCGCCCGGGTCGAGATCTCCTCTCCGCACGGCCACGACGGCTTCCTCCTGGAGGAGCAGCAGGTCGGACGGGTCATCCGGGAGGCGCTACGACGCCCGGCCGGCGGGCCGCTCGCCTCGCAGGCCTGACCGCGCCACGCCGCGACCCGGCGCCGCGGGAGGTGCTCCCTCGCACGCCGCCGTTTTCGGGTAGCGTCGCAGGACACGTCTGCACCATCGTCATGGGAGGTCCGAGAAGTGGCCATAGTCGTCGGTTACGTCGCCACCAAGGAAGGTCGCGCGGCGCTCAAGCGCGCCGCCGAGGAGTGCCTCCTGCGAAACACCAAGCTCATCGTCATCAGCTCTCACCGTGGCGGCAAGGACTTCGACGCGGACGAGTCCGCCCGGTTCGAGGCCGAGCTGACGCGGATCCAGGCCATGCTCGAGGAGCGCGGGCTCGAGCATGAAGTGCGCCAGCTGGTCCGGGGCAACGACCCTTCGGAGGACCTCATCGCGGTGGCGGAGGAGGTCAAGGCCGACTTCATCGTCATCGGGCTGCGCCGTCGCAGCCCCGTGGGCAAGCTCATCCTCGGCTCGAACGCGCAGCGGATCCTCCTCGACGCCAGCTGCCCGGTGCTGGCGGTCAAGGCGTCGGACTGAGGGCGACCCGCAGGGCTCGCAGCACGCACCGCCGACCGCCAGCACGGTCCGCCCCGGGACCGCGCCTCGTCGCAGCCCGCGACGGGGCGCGTTCGCGCTCGACGGCCGCGGCGATTTATAATGGTCGAGTTACCGGATCGCAAGAGGGCAACGGCGAAATTTCACGCAGGGATCGAAAGCGACAAGGCCCCCAGTTCCGGCACGAACCCCAATCCCCCAAGCCCGATCGTCATGGTGCCTGCCCGCGTGGCGCACCAGACGGCATCGTGCGATGAAAGGCGACCTGCAGCGTGCCGAAGGCGACAACCCCCGGAGTCACCAAGACCCTGCCCAAGGTGTTCCAGCACGACCCGATCCGCGCGCTGCTGGCTAAAGGCAGCGCCACGGGGCACGTAACCGGTGCGGACATCGCCAGCGCGCAGGCCGAGGCAGGCCTCGACCTGCGTCAGATGAAGCCAGTGCTCACCACGCTCGAGGCCCACGACATCGAGATCGTCGTCGAGGCGCCGCAGGCCGACCGGGCGGATGCCGGAACCAAGCGAGCGACCAAGGGAGGCAGTGTGGCCACCAGGCCGAAGACGAGCGCGGCCGCCAGGCAGACCGCGGCCAAGGCCGGGTCCAGGACGGCGGCGTCAGCGACCACCACGACGGACGCCGCGACCACCAGCGCGGTGGAGGCGTCCACCAAGGCGGCGGCCACGACAACGGCCAAGGGCACCGCCGCCAAGGCGCCGGCGAAGGCCCCGGCCAAGGCCCCGGCCAAGGCCCCGGCAAAGGCCGCCGCGTCGAAGCCCAAGGCGCCCGTCAAGAAGGCGGCGACCACGGCCGGTGTGGCCGCCGCAGCCGCCCCCCAGCCGCGCACACCGGCGTCCCGGAAGACGGCCGGGCCGGCCGCGCCGGGGGCCCCGGGCGCGGACGAGGTGGCGGGCGACGCCGCCGCCGACCTCGACATCGAGCCCGTCGACGCGGACGCGACCGACCTCGAGGAGGTCGAGATCGACGACGCCGAGGTCGTGGTCGACCCCGACGTCCCGGAGGGCGACGAGGAGGTCGACGCCCTCGCGGATGTCGCCACGCCCACCGAGCCCGAGGTCGCGTCCGAGGAGGCGGAGGAGACCGGCTTCGTCATCCGAGACGACGACGAGGACGACGCCCCGGCCCAGCAGGTGGTCACCGCCGGCGCGACCGCGGACCCGGTCAAGGACTACCTCAAGCAGATCGGCAAGGTCGCCCTCCTCAACGCCGAGCAGGAGGTGGAGCTGGCCAAGCGGATCGAGGCGGGGCTCTTCGCCGAGGAGAAGATCAACGCCGGCGACAAGATCGACATGAAGCTCAAGCGCGAGCTGTGGTGGATCGCCCAGGACGGCAAGAAGGCCAAGAACCACCTGCTCGAGGCCAACCTGCGACTCGTCGTCTCGCTCGCCAAGCGCTACACCGGTCGCGGCATGCTCTTCCTCGACCTCATCCAGGAGGGCAACCTCGGCCTCATCCGCGCGGTCGAGAAGTTCGACTACACCAAGGGCTACAAGTTCTCGACCTACGCGACGTGGTGGATCCGCCAGGCCATCACTCGCGCGATGGCCGACCAGGCGCGCACCATCCGCATCCCGGTCCACATGGTCGAGGTCATCAACAAGCTCGCCCGCGTGCAGCGGCAGATGCTGCAGGACCTCGGCCGGGAGCCCACCCCGGAGGAGCTCGCCAAGGAGCTCGACATGACCCCCGAGAAGGTCGTCGAGGTCCAGAAGTACGGCCGCGAGCCGATCTCCCTGCACACCCCGCTCGGTGAGGACGGCGACAGCGAGTTCGGCGACCTCATCGAGGACTCCGAGGCCGTCGTCCCGGCCGACGCGGTGAGCTTCACGCTCCTGCAGGAGCAGCTGCACTCGGTGCTCGACACCCTCTCGGAGCGGGAGGCCGGCGTCGTGTCGATGCGCTTCGGTCTGACCGACGGGCAGCCGAAGACCCTCGACGAGATCGGCAAGGTCTACGGCGTGACCCGGGAGCGGATCCGCCAGATCGAGTCCAAGACGATGAGCAAGCTGCGGCACCCGTCGCGCTCGCAGGTGCTGCGCGACTATCTCGACTGAGGCTTCGAGCCTGATCGTCGTGCTTGGGCGGGCCGCACGCGCCGTGCGGCCCGGCCCGGTGTGTCCGGCGCAGCAGATGGTCGTCACGGTGGAGCCGGCGACCACCTGCGATGTGGTGAGCCCGCTGCTCCCGGCATACGGCGTCACCTCAGAGAGCGCGACGTCTGCCTCGAAGTGCTCTCCGGCCGGTCGACGACGGAGCTCGCCGACCGCCGGGGAGCTCACCGCACGCCGCACCATCACCTGAAGGGGGTCCGTGTATGCCGAGCGGCGGGGGAGGAGCATCGTCCGGGCAGGAGTGAGCTGCCGAGACCAGCTCGGGCTCACCGACGGTGGGCAGGAACCGGGTGGCAACCACATCTTGCGGCTCGGTGGCGGAGCCACCATCGGGCTGATGCCCGCCGAGGAGGGCGCCCAGACGCAGCACTCGGTCGTCTCCTTCGAGGTGCACGACATCGCCGGTGAGATCCGCGACCTCGAGGGGCGGGGAGCAGGCGGCGTGGTTCAGCGACACCGAGGGCAGCATCCTCTGCCTCCACGAGCACACATCCGGGTGACCGGAAGGGATCGCACCTCACGCCACGACGGGTCCGCGGTTGCCGCCCTGGGGGACGGGGTAGTGCGTCGCCGTGGACTTCACTGCGCAGACCGCAATCGTCACCGGGGCTGACTCCGGCATCGGGCGTGCCACCGCGGTGGCGCTCGCGGCCGACGGTCTGGACGTGGGCATCACCTGGCACACCGACGAGGAGGGCGCCGAGGCGACGGCCTCGGAGGTGCGCGAGCACGGGCGCAAGGCCTTCGTCGCCCGACTCGACACGACGGACGTGCCGGGGTGCGGCGACGTCGTCGACGAGCTCGCCGGTCGGCTCGGGGGACTCGACGTCTTCGTCAACAACGCCGGCACCGGCGACAACGCGCCCTTCCTCGACCTGACGCTCGACCAGTGGCGACACACCGTGGCCACGGATCTCGAGGGCGCCTTCGTGTGCCTGCAGCGGGCCGCGCGACACATGGTCCAGGCCGGGCGGGGTGGTCGCCTCATCGCGGTGACCAGCGTCCACGAGCACCAGCCCCGCGTCGGGTCGAGCGCCTACGACGCGGCGAAGCACGGCCTCGGCGGGTTGGTCAAGACGATCGCGCTCGAGCTCGGGTCGCACGGGATCACCGTGAATGCCGTGGCCCCGGGCGAGATCGCCACGCCGATGACCGGCCAGACCGACGAGGACCCGCACGAGAAGCACCGCCCGGGGGTGCCGCTGGGCCGTCCAGGAGACGCCCGGGAGATCGCGTCCGTCATCGCGTTCCTCGCCTCGCCCGCTGCGAGCTACGTGACCGGCGCGTCGTGGGTGGTCGACGGCGGCATGCTGCAGATGGGGCCCCAGGCCGGCTCACACCTCGAGAGCGACGCGTGGCGCGAGGGCTGAGGAGCCGGCCGCTCGGCCCCCGGGCTCGGTCCCGTCGATGCGCCTGCTCCTGATCTCCGACACACACGTGCCGCAGCGCGCCAGGGCACTTCCCGACCAGGTCTGGCGCGAGGTGGGGCAGGCGGATGTCGTCGTGCATGCCGGCGACTGGGTGGCGCCCCAGCTGCTGGACGAGCTCGAGGCGCGAGCCGCTCGAGTCCTCGGCGTGTGGGGCAACAACGACGGCCCCGAGCTGCGCCAACGGCTGCCCGAGGTGGCCTGTGACGTCCTGGGCGGCGTTCGCCTCGGAGTCGTCCACGAGACCGGACCGAGCACGGGCCGCGAGGCGCGGATGCGCGCTCGCTGGCCGGACCTCGACGTGCTCGTCTTCGGTCACTCGCACATCCCGTGGGACACCGAGGCGGAGGGGCTGCGCCTGCTCAACCCGGGCTCGCCCACGGACCGCCGGCGCCAGCCCCACTGCACCTACATGACCGCCACGGTACTGGGCGGTGCCCTGGCCGACCTCCAGCTCCACCGGCTGCCCCGGGACGGGTAGCGCGCGCAAGTGGCCACTCGACAAGGGGGTGGCGGGCAGAAGTGGCCACTCGACAAGGGGGTGGCGGGCAGAAGTGGCCACTCGCCAAGGGGGTGGCGGGCGCAAGTGGCCACTCG
>NZ_DASSMH010000106.1:0-3795 GCF_035688975.1 Intrasporangium sp.
GGGCAGGGCGGGGGCAGACATGTGTTCCATCGTATGCCGACCCACGGGAGCTCACGGCCGCGGGCGGCCTGCGCCGCCGTGCACCCCCGCCGTGCACCCCCGTCGTTCGCTCAGCGCTGCTCGTGGCGCTGCTCCTCCCGCGGCGGGACGAGCAGCGAGCGTTCCTCGAGCTCCTCGAGCAGGGCGCGCAGCTCCGAGCGGACGAAGTCGCGCGTCGCCTGCTCCCGCAGGGCCAGCCGCAGCGACGCCACCTCGCGGGTGAGGAACTCGGTGTCGGCGAGGTTGCGCTCGTCCCGGGCGCGGTCCTGCTCCAGCGCGACGCGGTCGCGGTCGGCCTGTCGGTTCTGCGCGAGGAGGATGAGCGGGGCGGCATACGACGCCTGGAGCGAGAGCATGAGCGTGAGGAAGATGAAGGGGAAGCCGTCGAAGATCAGGTCCCGCGGGGCGAAGACGTTCCACGCGATCCACGCGGCGACGAAGAGCGTCATGCCGATGAGGAACTGGGCGGTGCCCATGAAGCGGGCGAACTTCTCCGACAGGACGCCGAAGGCCTCTTGCGACAGGGCGATCCGCGGCAGCAGGGGGCCGCGCTGCTCCCGGGGCTGGTCGAGCTTGTCGCTGCGCACGGCCCGGGCCGGGCGGCGCAAGACCGGCTCGCTCACCGCTTCACCTCGAGGTCGTGCCGCTCCTCACGCCAGTCGTCGGGCAGGATGTGGTCGAGCACGTCGTCGACCGTGACCGCGCCGATGAGCCGGCCGTCCTTGTCCACGACGGGCAGCGAGACGAGGTTGTAGGTCGCGAGCGTCCGGGTCACCGTCTCCAGCGAGGCCGTCGCCGGGGCCGGTTCGACGTCCTTGTCGATGATCGAGCCGACCGGGGCATGCGGCGGCTCACGCAGCAGCCGCTGGATGTGGACGAGCCCCAGGTAGCGGCCGGTCGGCGGCTCGAGCGGAGGGCGGCATACGAAGACCATCGACGCGAGCGCCGGCGCGAGCTCCTCGCGGCGCACCATGGCCAACGCCTCGGCGATGGTCGCCTCGGGCGCGAGCACGACGGGCTCCGTCGTCATCATGCCGCCGGCGGTCTTCTCGTCGTAGGAGAGCAGCCGGCGCAGCGGCGCCGCCTCGTCGGGCTCCATGAGCTGCAGGAGGTGCTCGGCCTGGTCCGGCGGCAGGTCGGCCAGGAGGTCGGCTGCGTCGTCGGGCTCCATCGCTTCGAGGACGTCGGCGGCGCGCTCGGTCGCGAGACCGGCGATGATCTCGACCTGGTCGTCCTCGGGCAGCTCCTCGAGCAGGTCGGCGAGCCGTTCGTCGTCGAGGGCCGCCGCGACCTCGGCGCGGCGCTTGGGATTGAGGTCGTGGATGACCTCGGCGAGGTCGGCGACGTTGAGGTCCTCGTAGGTCTCGAGGAGCCGCTCCGCGCTCTGCGCGGGCGCCTGCTCGTGCAGGCCGACGACGTCGCGGATGTCGACGAGCATGGTCTTGCCGGAGCGCCGGCGGGTGAGCCTCGACATGGCCCGCGTCGCGGGGGAGACGCCGGAGAGCTGGCGGACGAAGACCTTGACGCCGATCCAGTCGCGCCTCGCCGTCTGCTCGATGGCGAGGTCCTCGACCACCGCCTGGCTGATCCCCGCCTCGGCCGCGGTCGGCCCCGTGACCCGCACCGTGCGGTCGAAGAGCTCGGCGGCGACGAGCACCTCGTTGGTCCGCTGCTCGAACCTGCGCATGTTGACCAGGCCGGTCGTGATCACGGCGCCGGCGTCGATCGAGGTCACCCGCGTCATCGGCACGAAGACCCGCCGCCGACCGGGCACCTCGACGACGAGGCCGATGACCCGGGGCTGCGGTCGCGTCGGCGAGAACATCACGACGACATCGCGCACCCGACCCACCTGGTCGCCGAGCGGGTCGAACACGCTCAGGCCGGTCAGGCGCGCCACGAAGACGCGGGTCGTTGCGCTCATGCCCAAAGGCTAGAGGGTCAGCCTCCCGACCGTCTGACAGCACGCCCGCGCCAGTGCCAGGGGCGCCACCGCGTCGTCGTCGCGCTCGTCTCCACGGGGGCCCGACGCAGGTCGTCGGCGGCATACGACCCGGGGCCCTCCACGGGCGCGTCGAAGGGCTTGAGGGCCGTGATGGTGCACGCCTGCGCCCACCGGGTCAGGCAGTCGTCGACGGCGTTGAGGCGCGACGCCTTGAGGGCCTCGGCGGCCGCGGTCCACGCGGGCGTCCCGGGCTCCAGGACCTCGGTGCGGGCCCGGATCGTCAGCAGCCGGCCGCCGGTGTCCTTGCTGCGCAGGACGAGCCGGACCTCCTCCGGCAGCCACGGCAGGGTCTGCTCGCCGGGGCCGTTGACGACGTATGCCGTGTCCTCGACCCACACGTGCCACGCCGGCCACGTCCGCGCATCGGGGACCTCGACCCACAGCAGCCCGGACTTCGACATGGCCTCGCCCAGCAGGGCGCTGACGTTGAGGGCCGGCTGCTCGGACACCGGTCCATCCTAGTGAGGTCCGTCATAACCGGGGCTGCGCAGCCGTTGCTACGGTGCGCCCATGCGACCTGCCAAGGACTTCTTCCGGCCCCTCGCGGTCGGAGCCCCGCGGCCTCTCCGGGAGGTGCCCGCGAGGCCGAGCCGGATGATCCACTTCTTCGACCCGAGCAACGCGAAGATGGCGGCCAAGGTGCCGGGAATGGTCGGCACGGTCGACGTGCTGCTCGGCAACCTCGAGGACGCGGTCAAGGCGGACCGCAAGGAGGCCGCCCGGGAGGGGCTCGTTGGCATCGCCCGTGACACCGACTTCGGCGCCGACACCCAGCTGTGGACCCGGGTCAACAGCCTGGACAGCCCCTGGGTGCTCGACGACCTCACGACGCTGGTGACCGAGGTGGGCGACAAGCTCGACGTCGTCATGGTGCCCAAGGTGCAGGGGGCGGAGGACATCCACTACGTCGACCGGCTGCTCGCCCAGCTCGAGGCGCGCGCCGGCCTGACCCGCCCCATCCTTGTCCACGCCATCCTCGAGACCGCCCGCGGCATGGCCAACGTCGAGGAGATCGCCGGCGCCAGCCCACGCCTGCAAGGGATCTCGCTCGGACCGGCCGACCTCGCGGCCGACCGCCGGATGAAGACGACGCGCGTGGGCGGCGGTCACCCGGCCTACCTCGTGCGGCTGGACCCCACGGTGACTGCCGACGGCCCGGACGTCCACGGCGATCGCGCGGTCTTCCAGCAGGACCTGTGGCACTACACGATCGCGCGCATGGTCGACGCCTGCGCGATGCACGGGATCTTCCCGTACTACGGACCCTTCGGCGACATCGCCGACGTCGTGGCGTGCGAGGACCAGTTCCGCAACGCCTTCCTCCTCGGCTGCGTCGGGGCGTGGTCGCTGCACCCGGTGCAGATCGACATCGCCAAGCGCGTGTTCAGCCCCTCGGCCGAGGACGTCGCGCACGCCCGCCGCGTCAAGGCGGCGATGGGCGATGGCACCGGGGCCGTGATGCTCGACGGCAAGATGGAGGACGACGCAAGCCTCAAGCAGTGCCTCGTCATCCTCGAGCTCGCCGAGCGCCTCGCCGCGACCGACCCGGCCTTGGCCGAGCTCTACAGGGAGCCGAGCACCGACGAGGCGGACGCCACGGGGGGTGCCCGATGAGCGCGGAGTTCCGGCCGCTTCGGTCCGTCCTCTACCTGCCGGCCTCCAACGAGCGGGCGCTGGAAAAGGCCAAGACCATCCCGGTCGACGCTCTCATCCTCGACCTGGAGGACGCCGTCGCGCCGGACGCCAAGGAG